>CAYXSV010000024.1:0-26929 GCA_964468355.1 uncultured Gammaproteobacteria bacterium | reverse complement strand
TTCTTTTTAAATTCTAAATCATCAACAAAATCAATCCAGATACATGGATAAATTCGGTGAAAGATACCGTATTTCCCGTTTTTCATATTCGGGACAATACAGCAGTTTTTGTCGTCAATACCCGGAGGTGAAATAATTTTTGGTTTTGACCAGTTCCATTTTTGTTTTAAAAAATCGTCAATCTTTATTGACGACATGGCAATTCTGGTTGGTCCAACCGTATCAAACGCGGTGTAGCAAATGTAAAGCTTATCCCCTATTTTGGTTATTCTGGCGTCTTCGCATCCGGAATGTCCGCCGGGTTTTTTCTTTTTTTCTTCATTTAATCGGGGTACATAGATTGGATGGTCTAACCTTTTGGAAATAGTCACCCCGTCATTGCTGACGGCATATCCGATTGTCGACGTGTTATCTTTTGACATTGCCCGATAAAGTATATGGACTTTGTTGTCAAGATATATTGCGGTGGGGTTAAAAGTTGACCGCGCTTCCCATTCGTGTTCAGGTATTGGTGTAATTATTGGATTGCGGACGTATCTTTTTAGCTTAATCATTGGTTAGTTCGTTGAGTAAATTATTTAAAGAGCACGACGCTAGACAACAATATGTGTCGGCTCCTCCGTAATAAATATTAAGTATATTTTCGTTAATTAATGCTCCGCTTGGAAAAATTACATTTGGTACATTTCCCTCTAATTCATATTTTTTTTCCGGAATTAGTAAAGGAAATTTAGATCGGCCGATTATTTTCCGGGGATTTTTTAAGTCAAGCAGTTTGGCTTCAATGTTAAATATTCTCTTTTGTTCATTGAAATAATTATTGATATATGAATGAATAAACAGCCAGCCGGCTTTAGTTTTAATTGGAGGTGCCCCGATTTCTACGTGGTCCTGAGGCCTTCTTTGGAGCCGGAGGGTGTGCATTTCAAGTTTTTCATACCATTCGTTCCATTTTTCATGGTTCCATAGATCTTCTATTTTATTAAAATGTTTAATAGCAATATTGGCCGGCGGTTGGTCTGTTTGGACAGTTAAAATAGCCGTAATTTTTCCGTTTATCTTTTCAGGAAACATAGTCATTGCTTTAGCATTAAAAGGAGTAATTAAATATTTAGAATTAATTTCATTTAAATCAGGGGAAATTGCTAATCCTACTTTAATACTTGACCTGTCCGGTGGATAGTTGGAAAGGGCAGTATAAAAAATATAGTATTTATTTTTATATTTGGTGACTCTTGGGTCTTCACAGCCGTATTTTTCCCATTCATGTTCGGGTTTAATAAATTGGCGGCGGTTATTAAATTTTACAGCTGATGAAGTTGTTGGTTTTGGGCTTTCGGCAATGCCGATAGTTGACAGCTGAAGATTTTTATTTTCATAATCAAATTTGGGCGTCATTGCTCTATAGATAAGGTAAACACTGGCATTTTTAATAACTGGGCAGGCGTTAAAAACGGCTTGGGCTTCCCAATGGTGGTTAGGGAGAGGAGATAAAATTGGGTTGTACGGATAACGGTTTATATCAATCATTATTTAATTATATATTATAGCTTTTGATAATTCAGACCGGTTTTGATTTTTTAAGTCGGAAAGTAAGGTGTTAATCTTAATATGAGCCGCACAGCTTACCGTGTCCGCCCCGCCGTAATAGACAAATAAACGCTGATTTTTTATCACTGCTCCGCAACTGTAAACAACACCGCTTTTGAATCCCTCGTTTTCATAATTCATATCCGGCTCAAGTAAAGGATAATTGCTGCGGTATTCAATTTCAGTTGGATTCTGGTGGTTAAGGACCATCGCTCCTAATTTATATCTACCCGGGTCACGATTATCCATTGCGTGATATAGTAGAAGCCAGCCGTCATCCGTTTTCATCGGTGGTGGTCCGGCTCCTCGCATCCAGTTATCCCAGTGATTTTTTCTACCGGAAGGTTTGTAATAACTTTTAATATATTTTTGATCTTTAAAGTTTAAGTCATCAACATAGTCAACAAGTATTTTTGGCGATAAGCTGTGGAGTATGGCAAAACGCTTATTAATTTTTTCAGGAAAAACAGCCCAGTTTTTATGAATTTCTCCTGGTGGAGAAATCATAATCGGTTCTGTCCAGTTCCATTTTTTATTATTTAAATCATTTTCACTTATTGAAGTTAGGGCTACACCGGGCGGGTCAACGCCGTTCCAGGCAGTGTAAGTCATATAAATTTTAGAGCCGATCTTAGTGAGTTTTGGATCTTCACAGCCGCCGCATCCCCATCCCGAAGTGTAACTGTAGGTAATTTTTGGCGCTTGCCGGTTGATTTCAAAATTTTTCTTTGGTTGATAGACCGGTTTATTTAACCGTTCGTCAATTTGTAAACCGTTAGTAGTTGAGGCATAACCGAGAACTGAAATATCTTTTTCACCAACTGCCCGGTAAATTAAGTGAGTTTTGTTTTTGGTGTTAACCGCTGCCGGGTTGAAAACTAGTTTAGACTCCCATTTGTTTTTTGGACGCGGTTTAAGAATTGGGTTTTTTTTGTATCTTTTTAGTTTGTTTAAGTAAGGAAAAGGCGTATTTTGTTTAATTGGTTGGTTTAGCTGAAAAAACGGTTGGCTAAGTGAGTAGATATTTTCGGCGCCGACTTGCCAGTAAGAAATTAATTTATTATTCAACTTTACCGCTCCAACCGGGTTTATTTGATAATTTTCGGGGTTTGGAATTTGGCCGTTAATCGGCAGTTGTTTTGTCCAAATTAATTCCCCCGGGTCTTTTTTATCAGTATAAATTAACTGCCAGGAATATTCTTCCCAGATGGTCGGGTCCTGATATCGATAAACCAGAATTAAAATACCTTGGTCTGCTTCAAATGTTTGGCAGATTTTAAGATTGGTTTGGCCTAATATTTTTTCCTGCGGTTGGTAAATTATTTTTTGATTTTTTGGTTTTTGAGAGAGTTTATTGTAAATGCCGAGATTTATTTGTTTACGGCCGTAAACAAGATATCTTTTACGTCTTTTATTAATTTTAACTACTTTGCCTGCTTCATAAATAGAATTAATTTTTTTTGGCTCCGACCACTTAATTAAGTTTTTTGATATCCTGAATTTTAATTGATTTGTATTATTGTCTTCTTCTAAATAAGTTAAAATATATCCTTGTTTAATTGGGGTTAGATGATAGTCATGACCGGAGCTTGTATTTTTAAATATTTGGAATTGATAGGGAAACCTCAATTTTTCTTTTATTGGCTTAAAGTTTAGACCTTGTTTATCAGAAATGGCAATATTAAACGGCTTATGTTTTTTGGAAGAAAAAAAAAGAATTGCCTTGTTATTCACCCTACCGACACCTAAGGCCTTAAGATAATCATTATTAGTTTTATTAGGACGGAAACCAATCATTACTATCAGATTATCATAAATCTGTCTAGGTTTGCAAGAAATTGAGTCCAGGGGGTAGGATTCGAACCTACGAAGGGAAAACCCGCGAGTTTTACAGACTCGTCCATTTGTCCACTCTGGCACCCCTGGTTGACATATTTTATAATAAAACGTCTATTCAAGCAAAATTTGTTTTTAGAGATTAGAGTTCTTTCCAGAATATGCCCGTTTCAGTACCCGTGTTTGATTTTACTTTTGCTGTAGCTGCTTTATTAAAACCGAAGCTTTTAATAAAGCTTAATGACGCTTTATTGGTAATTGGTTGAAGTGTAATTGAGGCGAAAAGATACTGATATTCTTTTCGTTTCAAGTTGGATATTAGCTTTTTAAATAATTTTTTTCCTATTCCTTGATGAAGATAATCAGGATGGACAACACCTAAAAAGGCAGTGGCCGATTTAGTTTTATCAAAATATATTTTTTTTGCCTTCTTATTCTGCCAGTTAATTTTTTTCTTTTTTGGTATTCTTTGCGGATAGGCATTCATGAAGCCGACAATTTTTTTATTTTTAATATATACAAGAGAAACCAAGGATTTTTTAATGATTTTTTTAACTGTTTTTGGACTACGTTTGTAGCGTAAAAAACCGTCTTTTTTGTCTTTTTTTTTGTCTAGATAATTTTCTTTAATCAACTGGCTGATTTGATCAGCATCGTTAAGTTTGGCAGGCCGGATCATATTATTTTTTATTTTCTTCTTTTAATTTTTTAAGTTTCCACATAAATAATCTTGCTCGGCTTTTGACTTTGTCTTTAGGTTGGTCTTTGACAAAATTAAGCGCTTTTTCCAATAATTGCCGGGGGGTTTCTTTGGCTAATTTTATGTAGAGTGATTTGTTTGTCCAGTCGTTTAATTCTTCGGCTAGTTCTAGTCCATAGGCCTGAAATTCTTTTTTTACGTATTTTTTACGTTGGTCAAGTTTGTCTAAAACTTGTTGAAAAGCACTGGATTCACCTATTTTTTTTACCATACCTGATTTTAACATGTTAAAATTGAAATACGGGCCTGTAGGTAAACGGTATACCGCACCCTTCGCATGGGTGTGTTTCGGGTTCGATTCCCGACAGGTCCACACTATTATTAGTAGGAAGAGTAGAATTCCTCTGTGGAGATAAACGTTTTCGGTTCAAAAACAGTATAAACAGCATCAGCTATTTCTTCTAATTTTCTAATGTTTTTGTGTTTATAAACAGGTAAACCAAGAATAATCTTTTTAGCATTTTTTTCCGGTATAGTTTAACTGCGTGGATTAGTTTTTGGGGTGAAATGTTTCCATCGTCAACTATAAGAATGATTTCAGCCAGAGGCTGATGGGCCTTTGGCCCAGATGATAATAGTTTTTTTAAGTATTGGGCGATTTTTTGCCGTTTTCAGATAAACCAATTATTTTGTTTGGCTGAACGTTGTCGTGATTTATTTTTTCGGCTAATTGTTTTGCCGCATCTAAACGATTTTTAAACATTAATTGGTAATAAGTAATTAGTAAAATTAAAATAGAGCTTTTTGATGTCGGACTTTGTCCCTTTCTGTTTCATTTTCCCATATTTTGACTTCGCCGTAAAGGCCGTCATAACCGGGCTGGATTGAAACTTTTCCCAGACGGTTTCTTTTTATTCCTTGGCTAATTTTTTTGCCGAGTATTTTTGTGACTCTATCTAGAGGAGTTTTAGTAAGGATGTTAATTTCTGAATCCAGTTGTGTTGTTGCTAAATTGTATTTTTGGGCAACCGTTTTGGTTTTCACCCCGACATTTTCCGCTTCGGCAATTATTTCTTGCAAAGGGATAAGGCGTATAAAAGGGTGATGAGTATTTTCGGGGTGACAAATAATTTTTAGTCCGTTTTCAATACAAGTTTTTGGTTTAATTTCTTTATTTCGGGACAGCTGACTGACTTGATGCATAACTCCGACGGTTAAGGTTTTACCGCAAACAGGACAGGTAATTCCCAGCTTTTTTGTTGTTTGAGGAGAATGGCAAACACTGCACTTTCGATGGCCGGTATAGTGATACTTGCCTTCTTGAGGATGAAATTCAATTGTCATAGAGAGGAATTTTTGGGGATTATTTTTTATTTTCAATGCTGTAATAATGTCTTGGTAGGTAAATTCTTTGGGTAATTTAAAGACACTAATTTCACGGCCGAGGTTTGCCGGACTGTGGGCGTCAGAAAAGCTGGTAATCACTCGGTTATCAAGTTCTTTTATTTGCCAGTTCATTAACGGGTCGGAAGACAAGCCGGTTTCAACGGCTGTTATTTGATTAGCGTATTTACCAAAGCATTCCTTAATCGAATTATAACCGGATTTTGACCCAAATAATGAAAACCACGGTGTCCAGATGTGGGCGGGAAGATAAAATATGTCGGGATTGATTTTTTGTGTTATTTTGATAAATTTTCTTGGTGGTATACCGAGAATTGGTCTCCCGTCAGAAGCAAGATTAACCCCTTTTTTATTTAAAAGGTGGTTAATTTCCTCTGCCGTTTTAATGTTTGGAGCAAAAACAAGTAAATGAACTTTATGGTGATTGTAAATAAAAGAAAGTTCAGTGTTAATAATAAAATTTGTAGAGTTGGATGAATTTTTAAGTTGATAGATTCCAGAGTTAGTTTCAGTTAATTTTTTCTTAATATTTTTAAACCACTGCGGATGAGTAAAATCAGCGGTGGTCATTAGATCCAACCCTTTAATTTTTGCCCACTTATCAATATTTTCCAAGTTCATTTTTGGGCTTACCGCCCGCGAGTATTTGGAGTGAAAGTGGAGGTCAGCGTAGATTTTCATCTATGACACCAGTCGGTAATAGGCGCCTTTAGTACTTCCTTTTTTTTCAACGATACCGGCTTTAATTAATTTTCTAAGGTCTCGCCAGATAGTGTCGTCGGAAACCATTGGCGTTATTTCTCTGGCATCAGCCATTCGTAGTGCATTATATTCTCGCATATATTCGACAAGCTTGATTTGGCGTTGGTTAAGCGGTATTTGCTTATTGCCTAATTTCTTTTTTAACCTAATATCTGATGAGATATGGCGAACTTTTTCTTCAACTTTTTTTAGTTCTGTTGATAAGGCGGTGGTGAAAAACTCCAGCCAGGGAGTTTGGTCACGGTCGCTGATTTCACCTTTTTGAAGTGAGACGGCTTGTAAAGAATTATAGTACCCTTCAGCGTGACGGTCAAAATATTCTTCTAAAGCAAACAATCTTTTAATGTTGTATTCTTCTCGCATTAAGACAAGGGTAGCCATTGCCCTGGCGGTGCGTCCGTTACCCTCGGTAAAAGGATGAATAGCAACTAAAGTGTAGTGGTTTATGCCTGCTTTTAAAACCGGGTGAGTTTCTTTGGCATTATCGCTGTTCAGCCATTCAAAAAAATCCTCAATTAGATACTCTACCTCTACCGGTGGTGGAGGTCTGAAAAAAATTTCGTCAGTTACACTGTTTCTAATGGTTACTTGCAGTTGGCGGAATTGGCCGATTTGGTCTTCCGGGACTATATCTTCAACAGTTTTTTGGTGGATTTTGCAGAGGGTTTTTTTATTGTAAAGTTTTTCGTTTGATGA
The DNA here is from genome assembly GCA_964468355.1 of uncultured Gammaproteobacteria bacterium. Taxonomy (GTDB): domain Bacteria; phylum Patescibacteriota; class Microgenomatia; order UBA12405; family JAHJSD01; genus CAYSLZ01. Next base: position 19,941 of record CAYXSV010000024.1, on the reverse strand, counting down.
ATTTTGTTGATTTAAGTTTTCAAGATAATCCATAACTTCACGGTAATTAATTACTTCTTGAATATCGCGTTTTGCGGCGTAAACTTGTTTGCCTTCAATAACCTTTGCCACTTGGTTAAAACTTAAATCATTACCTTCAAGTTTAGTTCCATAGTGGACGGCGTTAACAATTGCTTCTTCTTGAAATTGCTTTTCATAAGCCGGAATAATCGGCGAAGCGTCAATAATTGCTTTTGAGCTTTCAATTTGTGATATATTATTTAATATTTTGGTAGTGATTGTAAATTTTGGATTAAACACTGTTTACATTTTATAATCTTAACATTAGCCAATCAATAACGTGACCGGAATTTACATTATTTTCGATCATTTGGCTGGCGGTAATTAAGTTTTCTAACCAATTTTTAATTTTTATTTTATCTGATTTTTCTAATGTTAGTTGATTGTGAAGTGCGCTGATAAATTCTTCAATATTTTCTTTTTTTAATTTTGAGGCGTCCTTTAATTGCTTGTCTAAATCGCTGTTAATTAATTTCTGCCATTTTTGCCAAGTTTTTTCAAGGTTTTTATTTTTCTTGTTTGATTGGAATTTTAAACGAATTATTTGGCATCGTGAAATTATTGTCGGTAGTAAGGCGTGTTTATTGGCGGCGGTTAATATAATTAATGACTTTTGGCCGTGTTCCTCAAGCGTTTTTAAAAAAGCATTTTGTGCCTGAATCGTCATTTTATCAGCCTGATTAACGATAACCGTTTTTATTTTTTCTCCTTGCCAACTTTTTTTATTAAGAAATGATTTAATCTGCCTTATTTGATCAATGCCGATTGTTTGTCCGGGTGATATTTCTAAAAAATCAGGATTATTTTTTTTTAACTCTGTTGTTTTATTTTTGGTTAGTTGATTAATTTTTTTTTGTTGTTGTTTAAGATTTCCACTGATAATTAAATAGGCCATGATTAATTTTAACATAGGGTATTTTTTAATAAGGGTTGAATTTAGCTTCTAAATATGCCAATATGTTTATAGTCATGATTAATCAAAAATCACTTGCAGATGTTTTACTTGAAGATGGAGTTATTTCTGAAAAAGAAGCTAAAGAAGTTGAATTGCTTCATTTGCAGTCGGACAAAGGTCAGGAAAAAGTTCTTCTAGATAAAGGCCTGGCAACCGAGAAACAAATTTTTAAAGCTAAATCAGGCTTATATGAAATACCTTTTGTTGATTTGGAAAAAGAGGGTTTTTCGCCGATAAGTGTTACTTATGTTCCCAAAAGTGTAGCCGAACGTTATAAATTGGTGCCTTTTAAAATTGATGAAGATAAAAAAATAATTAGTGTAGCTATGTCAGATCCTTTGGATTTAGAAACGATAGAGTTTTTAGAAAAGAAGACGGAAATGTCAGTAGACGCTTATTATGCTGTTCCGGAACAGATTGATCAAATGATTGCCGAGCATTATGAACAGGAATTAACCACCCAGGTGAAAGAGGCCTTAGGTGAAACCCGTGAAATTTCCAAAAAAGATATTCCTGATTTAGACCATTTAGAAAAAATTATTCGTGAGGCCCCGATTGCGAAAGTGGTTTCTACAATTTTACAATTTGCCCTGCGTTCTAGGGCCTCTGATGTTCATATCGAGCCGATGGAGGAAGAAACAAGAATTCGTTACCGAATTGACGGAATATTACATGAAAAATTAGTTTTACCAAAAAAAATTCATGAAGCAGTTGTTTCACGAATTAAAATTTTAGCTGATTTAAAAATTGATGAACGGAGGACGCCGCAGGATGGACGGTTTACATTTATGGCTGACGGCGAAGAGGTTGATTTGCGTGTTTCAACCGCCCCTACCGTTTATGGCGAAAAAGTGGTTATGCGTCTTTTAAAAAAGGAAGAAAAGATACCTACCTTGTCCGAGCTTGGTTTGGGGGGAAGAGCGCTTCAAAATGTTTATAAAGCGATTGATAATCCACAAGGAATGATTATTGTCTGCGGACCAACCGGTTCGGGAAAAACTACGACTTTGTATTCCGCTCTTCATAAGATAAATACTATAAAAGTTAACACGATGACAATTGAAGATCCGGTCGAGTACCAAATAGAAGGTGTAAATCAGGTTCAGGTTAACCCTCAAGCCGGGTTAACTTTTTCTTCTGCTTTAAGGTCCTTTCTTCGACAAGACCCAGATATAATAATGGTCGGTGAAATTAGGGACGAGGAAACTACTCAACTGTCAATTCATGCCGCTTTAACCGGTCATTTAGTTTTTTCTACACTTCATACGAATAGTGCCGCCGGCGCACCGCCGCGTTTAATTGATATGGGCGCTGAGCCATTTCTGCTCGTTTCCTCATTAACAACTGTTATCGGTCAGCGAGTTTTAAGAAGAATTTGTCCGGACTGCAAGCAAAGTTTCACACCGGATAAGGAAATGATTGATGATATTAAGTCAGTGCTTGGTGATATGTATCAAACTGCTACTGAAGAGCAGAAAAAAAAGAGTGGAGAAAAAAGCTTAGTTTTATGGAAAGGAAAAGGGTGTGAAAGTTGCGACGGAACCGGATATAGAGGTCGAGTCGGGGTTTTTGAAGTTATGCCGATAACTGACGAAATTGCTAAATTGATAGTTGAGAAAGTATCGGCTAGTGAGATTGAAAAAGTAGCTAGAAGCCAAGGAATGGTCACTATGCTGCAAGATGGTTATTTAAAGGCCTTGGAAGGGATTACAACAATTGAAGAAGTTTTAAGAGTTGCCGAATTTTGATATGACTAATAATATAGATAATTTATTAAAACTATCATACAAAAATAATGCATCGGATTTGCATATACTATCCGGAGTTCGTCCGACATTAAGAGTTCACGGTAATTTGGAGCCGTTGGTTAACCATCCGGTTATTGATGAAGATAAGGCCAGGGAGCTTGTTTTACAAATTTTAGACGAACAACAAAAAGATAAATTTTTAGCTGATAAAGAAATGGACTTTTCCTATTCAATACCTAACGGTATACGATTTAGAGTTAATATTTATCACAGCAAGGGAGTTCCGGCCGCTTCCTTTAGATTGATACCGGAAAAAATTCCCTCTATAGAAGAGCTTAATTTACCTGAAATACTTCATCGTTTTGTTGGTTGGAAGCAAGGTCTTGTATTAGTTACCGGTCCTTCGGGGCATGGAAAGTCGACAACTGTTGCTTCAACTTTGGATGAAATAAATAGTCAAAGGAATATACATTTAATTACAATTGAAGATCCGATTGAATTTGTCTTAAAACCAAAAGAGGCGATAATTTCACAAAGGGAGATTATTAAAGATACTTTAAATTGGGAAAGAGCTTTGAGATCGGTTTTAAGGGAAGATCCGGATGTAATTTTTGTCGGTGAAATGAGAGATTTAGAGTCAATTGAAATGGTTTTAAGTATTGCCGAAACCGGCCATTTGGTTTTTTCTACTTTGCATACTAATTCTGCGGCCGAAACAATTGACCGAATTATTGATGTTTTTCCAAAAGGAGCTCAAGAACAGGTGCGGATTCAGATGGCAAATACTTTGCGGGCTGTTGTTTCACAGCGTTTAATTCCGACTATTGATAAGAAATTGGTTCCGGCGGTTGAAATACTGTTGTCTAATTCGGCCGTTAGGAATTCAATTCGTGAAAATAAAACCCACATGATTAACAATATAATACAAACTTCCCTTGAGTTGGGCATGAAGTCCCTGGAAAGATCGTTAGCTTATTGGGTAAAAGAAGGCCGGGTTGATAAAGAAGTTGCCCGTTCGTACGCTTTAGACCAAGAAAAATTAAATAGACTGCTTGAGAGATAAAAATGATAAAAAGGTTTAATTATAAAGCTAAAAATAATCAGGGAAATACAGTCAACGGTATTGTGGAAGCAAGAACGCAAAAAGGTGCGGTAAAACTTTTGCAAGAAAAGAATTTAATAGTTTTAAAACTTACAGAAAAAAAAGAAAATATTTTTGATATTTTATCTTCCAGTTTTTTTAAAAAAATAAAAATCGGCAATTTAACTTTGTTTACCCGTCAGTTGTCAACGATGATGAACACCGGTTTGCCTTTAAGTGAGGCGTTGGGACTTCTTCAAGAGCAGACAGAAGGCCGGTTGTCAGAAATAATTGGAAGAATTTTGGCTAAGGTTGAAGGCGGTTCGTCATTGGCCGAATCTTTAGCTGAAGAAGAGGGTGCTTTTAGTGAGGTTTATTTGGCTTCAATCAGGGCAGGAGAAGAAGGAGGCGTTTTAGAAACTGTTTTAGAACGCCTAGCTGACAACTTAGAAAAGCAGAAAGAGTTTTTAGGTAAAGTTAAAGGAGCGATGATTTATCCAATTATTATTATAATTGGTATGATCGGGGTTACTTTTATAATGATGATTTTTGTTATTCCCAAAATGATGTCTCTTTATGAAGAATTTGACGCAGAAATGCCTTTGCCGACTCAAATTTTAATGACGACGGCTAATTTGGTTTCAGGTAATGTATGGGTTTTCCCGACTTTAATAGTAGGAGCATTTGTTTTTTATAAATATATTACCGCTAATGAGGAATATAAATTAAAACTTGATAATTTTAAATTAAAGGTGCCGATTATTGGGCCGTTAACAAAGGCTGTTAATTTAGCTGAAATAAATAGAACAATGTCTATTTTGCTTGCTGCCGGCGTTTCTTTAGTTGAGGCCTTGGAAATTGTTGCTCAGACTGCTGATAACCAGGTTTATAGAAAAGCGTTGGAAGATTCCGCTAATCGAGTGGAAAAGGGAGTTCCGCTTTCTAAGTCTTGGGTAGAGACGAAAAATTTCCCGCCGATTATGAATCAAATGGCCGCTACCGGTGAGCAAACCGGGCAGCTTGACGAAGTTTTGTCTAAAGTATCTCAGTATTTTGAAGTGCAAGCCGAGGAAAAGGTTAAGGGCTTGACAAGTGCCATTGAACCGCTTATTATGATTGTATTGGGAATTGGAGTTGGATTTTTAGTTATTGCGATAATTTTGCCATTGTATAATTTGACTAGTCAGTTTTAAAGATAATAATATATAGTAATAAAGATGAGGGGAGGTGAAAAAATTGAATATTAAAAACAATAAATTGAAGCTTAATTCAGGTTTTACCCTAGTTGAACTGCTTATTGTTATTGCTTTAATTGGTGTTTTGGCAGTTGCTTTAGTAGCTACCCTAAACCCGATTGAGCAGGTAAACAAAGCCCGCGACGCTAGGTATAAGAATGATGCAGCTGAAGTTTTAGCGGGAATAGAGCGGTATTACGCAACTCAATTATATTATCCTTGGGAAGACGAAGTTTGGGGAACTGATAATGGTTACGGAGAGTCAGAAGATCTTGGTTTAACAAGCAGAATGCCCGGGATGGGGGTTTGTTATGCCGCAGCGCCTGGCGCCGGTCTTGTTGATGATGAAGTGACAGGAAGTTGTATTACAACCCCGGATGATGTAGGAGAATTAATAAAGACGGATGAGTTAAAAACCTCGTTTGCAAATAAGGAGCCGTTTAGAGAAGATGCTCTTTTTGATGACAAGTTATATTTATGGAGGGAAGCAAATACCAGCGGCGTCTATGTCTGTTTTATTCCTAAAGCCAATTCCAATCGCCAAGTAACAACCGGTCTTTGGGATTTAGGAGTTCCGGAAGATGGTGTTCCTACCGAAAAGTCCCAAGAAGATTGTGATACACAGGCTGAAATTGATGCGGTTGATTGGTCAGACGAAGCAAGTTCCTTTTATATTTGTGTCCCTGAATAATAAATATGACAATAATCTGTTTTATTTTTGGGACGGTTGTCGGGAGTTTTGTTAACGTTATTGTCAGCAGGTTTGGTAAAGAGCGGAAATGGTGGCAGGGGCGGTCTTACTGCGATAACTGCCAGCGTCAATTAAAATGGTGGGAAAATATTCCAATATTTTCCTACCTCTTTTTTGGCGGACGCTGTCGCACTTGCCACTCCCCTATTCCTTTTGAATATCCACTAGTTGAATTGGCTACTGGTGTTTTTTATTCATTTATCATTTATCATTTTAAATTTGAAAATATATTACTTATTACCCGCCCGCAACGCTTTGCTTGCATGGCGGGCGTGGCTGTTTACTTATTACTTGTTACTTTACTTATAATTGTCTTTTTATACGACCTCCATTACCAAATAATCCCCGATTGGGCTGTTCTGGGGCTTGTAAGTTCAGCTTTATTAATTAGAATACTAAATCATCCTGAACTAGTTTCAGGATCTTTAAGTTTACGATTCCGAAACGAGTTCGGAATGACAATATTGATTGGTTTAGCAAGCAGTGTTTTCTTCCTTATCCTTCACTTAATCACCCGCGGCCGAGGTATGGGTTTAGGTGACGTTAAATTTGCTTTCTTTATGGGGTTTTTTTTGGGCTGGCCTGAGATATTAGCCGCATTTTATATTGCTTTCTTGACTGGGGCGGTGGCTGGTGTCATACTTATTTTAATGAACAAAAAAAAGTTTGGCCAGCATTTAGCTTTCGGTCCTTTTTTAGTTTTGGCAACTATTGTAGTGTGGTTTTTCGGCGGTCAACTGATTAATTGGGCACAAAAATTTATATGAATAATCGAAAAAATGGCTTAACCTTAATTGAAGTAATGATAATTATGGTTATTGCGGTTAGTTTTTTTATTCTTGGGTTTGTCGTTTTATATAGTCAAATTGGGAAGAGCAGAGACGCGAAAAGAAAAGATGATTTACAGCGTATAAGAATTGCTTTTGAAGATTATTTTAACGATAATGGTTGTTATCCTCGGTCAGAAGTTTTAGAAGACTGCGGCGGTGATACATTTAAACCTTATTTAGAAAAAATACCCTGTGATCCGGAATCAAAAGAGCCCTATTTAATTTACGTTCAGCAAACTGTTTGCCCTTCCTGGTATATAGTTCTGACTAAAATGGAATATTTGGATGGCTTGTCAAATTCTTGTCAGTCCGGGTGTAATTTTGAAAATGAAGATAATCCATACCATTACTATATAGCCAGCGGTAATGTTTCTCCCTGGGAAATAGATGAATTTTCAGGATACGGGGATACTATGGAAGAAGAGTGTCCAGTTGAGACTTTGGGATGTTTTGAAATTGACGGCGAAGGCAAGTGTAACAGTTCAAATGATTGTACTATTAACGAACATTGTTTTTCTGATGAAAATTGTACATCAGCGTGTAGTATAGAATCTTGCAATTAAAAACATGAAAGTGTTAGAATTTAAAATCAAACATATGAAAAATGATACCGGACTAACTCTCATTGAGCTTTTGGTGGTCATGGTTATTTTGGGGATATTGGCAACCGTCGGGTTTGGTCAATATAAAACCAGCCAGATTAAAGCTAGGGACGCTCAAAGAAAAGGTGATTTGGATAATATAGCCAGGGCATTGGAGATGTATTACAATGACCACGAATCTTATCCAACGTCAAATAATGGATTGATGCAGGTGGATACAAACGGAGACGGTACACCGGAGCCAATTAATTGGGGAGACCAATTTTCAACAGTGGACGTGATTTATATGAAAAAATTACCGGAAGACCCGGTTAGCGATTATGATTATTGTTATGAAAGCGATGCTGAAGGTACTTATTTTAAACTTTATGGCAAGTTGGAAAATGTAAATGACGATAATTATTATGAGACAGGATATTCATGCAACAGCGACGAGTACTATTATGGAATTACAAGTTCAAATACGACGATTTAAATTTTACATTTAACAATTAATATTTAACATTTTCAAATAGAATTCAAATATAAAATGGACAATGAACAAATGATCAAATTTCAGGCTGGTTTTACACTTATTGAATTACTGGTGGTTATATTTATTATCGGTACTTTAACCGGAATTATTTTACCGAATTTTGTCGGTTCCCGCCAGCGGGCGCGTGACGCTCGGCGAAAACAGGATTTAGGAGACATTAAAAACGCCTTAAGGATGTATTATAATGATAATCAAGCTTATCCGGAAAATGTTAGTGATCTTACAAGCGGCGGTAATAATGAATATATTAATAGTATACCCGAAGATCCGACTAATGGTGATTACGGTTATTGCAGGAGTGATGACGAAGACGGTTTTGTTTTGTGTGCGGATTTGGAAAATGAAGGAGATAGTGATAATCTGTTAATAGGTGACAGTGATTGCGACGGAATATGTAGTGATGCTGATGAAGCGACTTGTTGCACGGATGATAACGACAGATGTTATTTTATTTGCGGAAGATGAAATGTAAAATGGCAAATGAACAAATGAGCAAATTTCAACCCGGTTTTACCTTATTTGAATTACTGGTTGTAGTTTCAATAATCGGCATATTAGTTGGTTTTGGCACAGTGGCTTATTCCGGTGCCCAGAAAAGAGCCCGTGATGCTCGAAGGAAGCAGGACATGGACGCAATTCAAGTGGCTTTAGAACAGTATTACGGAATGGAGGGAAGTTACCCTGCCGCTCCCGGTTATACTTCCGGATCGCTCACTTCCGGCGGCACGGTAATTATGGAAAATTTTCCGACAGACCCTAAAAATAGCGGTGATTATGTTTATACATGGGGAACTTGTGATGCAGATGAATATTGTTATTGTGCCAATTTAGAAACTTCCGAGGGAAACTACGGTGCGGATGATTGCAGTACCAGCGGAGATACTTATTATTGTGTTAGTGAAAGACAGTAAATTGGTAGTTAGTAGCTAGTATTAAATTATTATGGAATTACCAGTTCAAATACGAGTTTGCCGGAGTAGTATTAGCGAACTTTAGTTCGCGTTTTTAGCGCAGACTGAAGTCTGCTATTACAAATTATATATTTAACAATTAATATTTAACATTTTCAAATAGAATTCAAATATAAAATGGACAATGAACAAATGAGCAAATTTCAACCTGGTTTTACTTTAATCGAACTCCTGGTAGTGGTTACCATAATTTTAGTTTTATCCGGGTTGGGGTTGGTAACTTATACCGGTACACAGAGAAAAGCCAGGGACAGCAAGCGGAAAGCAGATTTGGAGCAGCTCCGTTCGGCTTTGGAAATGTACCGTGACGACGAAGATCTTTATCCGATTGGAACCGGTTCCGTTTCATCCACTTTAGGCGATTTAACTTCCGGTAATTATATTGATAGTCTTCCTGAGGACCCGAAAGGTTATTCTTATTATTATAATTCAGACGCTAACGGCTATACTTATTCTCTCTGTGCTTATTTAGAGGGCGGCGGTCCGGATGCGTGCGGTGACAATTGTTCAGCTCCGGAAGATGAAGATTGTAATTATCAAGTTAATAACCCCTAATACCAATGAAAAACGGTTATAGTTTAATCGAAATGCTTATTGTATTGGGGTTGATGGGAATTGTTATTTCAATTGGGTTGGCCGGCTGGACAAATTACCAGGACAAAAAAACTCTTGATGAAGCGGGTTTGTCATTAGTCAGCCAGCTTAGATCAATTCGTTCAAAAGCGGTTCGTGGAGAAAAGCCGGGAGATTCAATTAGTGCTGATTGCCTGTGTAATAGTTTAGAGGCCTATCAAGTTGAAGAAAGTAGTGGAGTTTTAAGGTCGGTTCCGGTTTGTGACGGTAATGAATTGAATAATAATGTTTGTATCCGTAATATTGAAATAGATTCAGGCGTAAATTGGTCGTTATCCAATAATTTTCGTTTTAAAAGCTTAACCGGCCAGACCAATTCAGCCGGTCCTTTTCAAATAAATTTAACCTACCATAGTATCGGAGGAACGGTAAATGTTACTAATTTTGGATCGACAATAGAATGGCAAAGAAACAATTAGGACAGTCATTATTAGAAGTCGTTTTTGCTGTATCAGTAGTTGGGGTTATTCTTGCCGGATTTGTTCCGGCTGTTGTTTATTTTTCAAAAACCGGTCAAGTAGCGGAAAGCGGAGCTAAAGCAACTCAGTTGGCCCAGCAAAAAATTGAAGACTTCAGAAGTATGAAAAAAACGTCTTCAACAGATTTTTGGCAAACAATGTCTAATTATGCAACTGCTACTCCGGCTCCGGAGAGCTTACAAGGTGGAAAATTTGAACGGTCAATAGATGTTGATTACAATCAACCTAACGGTACAAACAAAAGAGCAAAAGTTGAAGTATCAATCAGTTGGAAAGAGCAGGATAAAGATAAGAATGTAGTTGTTAAAAGTTATTTTAGCGAATACTAAATTAGTAGTTAGTATCAAAATGCAAAATAATTTTTTGAAAATTCGAAAACCCGCCTTGACTCGGCGAGGCAGGTTGAAAATTGAAAATTCTCCGCAATCTCAGGTTGGTTTTACATTCATTGAATTGCTGGTTGTTTTAAGTCTTTTAATTACTATTACTTTTATTTCTGGAAGCATATTTTTTTCTACTTTTCGGTCAAGTAGTAAAACCCAGGTTTCTACCAATCTAAAACAAAAAGGGGATTATGCTTTAACGACAATGGAAAAAATGATTAGGGAGGCGAAAGAAATTGACTGCATATCCGACAAAGAAATAGAATTAGTTTATAAAGACGGCCAGACAACTACTTTTTCATGTTTATCTTTATCAGACCAGATTGCCTCGGACAGTGCTAATTCCGCTGTTTTGTTGACTCCAATTAACTGTAGCGATTTTTCTTTCATCTGTGATTTACCCCGGGTGGATATTTCATTTGAATTGAATCAAAACCCCGACGACCCCCTGCCTTTTAAGAGATCAGTAGTTGATTTTCAAACCAGTGTGACGGCCAGAAATTTGTAAAAATTGACTTTTACAATTAGTTTGGCTATTCTGTAATTATAAATATGAAAGAAAATAAAAGATTAGTAATTTACGGTTTAATTGCCCTTGTAATCGGGTTTGGAGGTTGGTTTGGATATAGTTTGTTAAAGGAATCAGGAATAACTGAAAACTCCGGTGATGAAATAATTAAACAAACCGCTCGGGAAAATCAAATGGATGATCCGGTTGATGAAGGAGTAATTATTAGTGAGGAAGACCCGGATACGGCAATGCTGCCGCCGGAAAACGTCGAGGATGCAGATGAAATGGCGGAAATTTTTAGCGTACAAGGAACGGTGGTGTCTATTGAAGATGGTTACTTTGTTATTGAAGACATTAATGGCGGAACTAAAAATGTTGTTGTCGATGATACAACTACTATAATCAAACATACATCTGAAGGAACAGGTCCTCGCGGAGAACCGACTTCAATAAAAGAAGAAAAAGTTGGTATTGAAGAGATAACTGTTGGTTTAGAAATGACAGTTGAAGCGGAAGAAAATATTGCAGTTAAACAGGAATTTACGGCAAAAAAAATCGTTTTTGAAGGAAATTAATTTAAGTAATTTTCACCTCTCCCCTACTCTTGACAAAACTTTTTAAGCTTGTAATATAAAAGATATAGATATAGATGAATAACCTTGGGTTAGGGCTAGAAATCTTATTCCACACCGCGCCCTTTGGAATATTAAAAAACAAAGGCCGAGAAAATTTTATTTCTTTTTCTTCACTTTTTCCTTTTTCTACTCAACCAAACCAAACCAATTTTGAATTAGAAATTAAATATTTGTATTAGGCCTGCTATGTGTCTAACGTGGCAGGTACTTGACAAATATACAATAATAATATAGGATAAATTTATGAGGTCAAAAGAAAAAATAATTGGTCCAAGTGAACAGGAGAAAGAGGCAATAGATCAAAAGGTTGGTAATTTGGCAACTGATGAAATAAGTGTTAAAAAAAGAGTTGCCAGACGGGTAGTTGGGGTAGTATTGAAGCTAGGTTTACTAACCGGGGGTTTGGTAGGTGTTTCAGAAATTCGGTCAGCATCAATATCGATAACTGAAATACCAGAACCAACTAAAACTTTCATTCCTACTTTCCGACCAACAGAAATACCGTCACCAACCGAAGTAATTAGTGAAGATACACTAACAAAAATACCAACATTAACATCAACCTCAGCACCAACTGACACCTTACATCCGACAAAGACCCTACAACCAATTGAACCTATTCAACGGACTAGATTAATTAGTCAAAATGTTGAATCAAGGACTAGTTCAATAATATTGAGGTCTCCTGAGAGTATGGAAAAAATTAAATCGCCGAATTCTGTATCAATAGAGTACTTAGGGTCTTGTAAATCAGAAGATGTTATGACATGCTCTCGTTGGTTGGTAAATGGAAATATGGCTGAGATTAGTGGTAGGGGTCAGATGGTTGGTTCAGGTGAAAGTCCAAGTGTTTGGACATTTGGAACATTTGTAGAAGGTTCTTGTAAACCGGAAAGATTACAAGCAAGTTGTCAAACTCAAGAAGGAAATAATATTATTTGGGTTAATGGTAATTGATTAACTGATTAAATGTCAGAAAAAAAAGAATTTTCTCGCCGTGAGATTTTAAGGTATCTTGCGGCTGGAGGTTTAGCGGCGACAGGTACGGTACGCTTAGCTGATAAGGTTTATAAAGAACTTAGGGAACCTACAAATTTTGTTAAAGTGGACAAAAGAGTACTTTCTGGCGGTGACTGTGACTTTCCTCCTGCTATTTCTCGTGTATCTAATAAACGTGCTTCAGGATTGGCAAAAAGCATAAATTCACCGGAAAAAGGTGGCCAGGGTGAAGTATATCGCGAATTAGTTTCTCATCCCTATGTTGGTTTTGAAATAAATGGCAGGGTACTAATGAACGTTTTTAATGAAGGAGCAAAAAAACCATCACTAATTCATGCATCTTCACTTAGTTATGACTATGATGAACAAGGAAAAGGCTTTTGGGATAAAGAACCTTCTATTGTTTCGGCATTTATTGTCGCCCCAGGTGTTTATGGACCAAAATTTCACGGGAATTGGCTTTTCATTCATAACCATAGTTTGTTACCTTTTGGGATATATCATGGAGTATATGAAGACAAACAAGGAAATAAGTTTATTGGAAAGAAGGGGGCATATAAGCATGGTGTTGAGCCAATTGGAATTCTCAGATATCCCATAGCTCCGGGAACTAATGATCGCCTTTTGCTTTATGGTATTAATGACAAAAATGCAGGCCCAAATTTAGAGGATATGATTTCTTATCGTTGTACAGAAGCTGACATTATGGCTGCTTCTGTTGCAGATAAAATAATTGTTGATAAATCAGATAGAGATATATTGTATGTACAAACTTGCTACCCCCCCGAACAGTTTGATTTTCCGGGTGGCAGGGTTGTATTGGAGATGACGAAAGATTGAACTTCTTTGAGTTTTATTTTCTGGTATGATATTAAGCTGTCATGAATACCGAAAGGAAAATTAAGGTTGAAGATTGCTCGGTAAAACTTGGTAGGTGTGCCGTAGTTGCTGGTACAGCTGTAGCAATTACACTTGCTGCGATGCATTTTAATTCACGTAGGGTTGGTGAGGTTGAACTTAGAACGCCGACAGTGAATTTAATAAGAGAAACAGAAGCGACAGAAGCGGTAGTTGTTAGGGATGAACTAACTTTGACAAAGGAGTTGGTGACAGAGAAAACCATTTCGGTTACCCTTCCTCCCATCCATTCCGAGTTTGAACCTGAATACGAAATCCAAGAACCGAAAGGTGAAACAATCGTTGAAAAAAGTGAAGATCTAACTGAATTAAAAGAACCTGGGCGTTGTGAATTGAAAGCTGCTTACGTTCGTGATATTACTATTCAGGATGGAACTATTCTTAAGCCGTCTACACGGTTTACTAAGAGTTGGGAAGTAGCAAATATTGGAAACTGTCGGTGGCCTTTGGATACAGTTTTAGAGCGTGTTTCAACAAGTATAGAGGGAGAAAATTTGATTAAAGTAGGTGAAGTATTACCAGGCGAAATTCAAAATTTATCGGTTGGATTAGCTTCACCAAAGGAAGAAGGAAATTATCAAGATATTTGGCAATTAGCGACCGAAAAAGGGCCAATTACAGGTGGTAAATTGACTGTTGTTATTAATGTTAAAGAAAAAAAGATTTTTGTTCCAGAACCAATTGCGTCAAATTTTGAATTTGGTGTCCATATTTTTGACACTTCTCTACCCCACATTGATTTAATGCATAGGAGTGGAATGAAATGGGTTAAAGTACAAATGCATTATGGGCAAGAGGCCTATTCATTTGTTGAAAAGGCCCATAATCAAGGATTTAAAGTATTAGTAGGTGCTTTAGGTTCAAAGGATTTGGTAACCGAAAATAATTTTGAAACAAGTTTTGCTGATTGGGTCAGGCAATTATCGGAAAGTGGTGTTGATGGCATTGAGATTTGGAATGAACCGAACATAGAGCGCGAATGGCCATGGTCAGCACTTAATGGCATTAATTATACTTCATTATTAGAAACTTGTTTTAATGCCGTTAAGTCTGGGGATAATCCAGATACGTTTGTTATTAGCGCTGCTTTAGCGAATAGCGGTTGTTGGGGGGAAATGGGATGTGGTTGTACTGATTTTTGCGGCTGTGGTTGTAATGACGATGTCTTTTTAAAACAAATGGCGGAGTCAGGAGCCGGGAATTATATAGATTTTGTTGGTGTTCACTTTAATTCTGGAGCTACTTCACCTTTAGAAACATCCGGTCATCCCGGGGGAAATCATCCGACTTGGTACTTTTTACCAACAATGGATTTTTACTACAATACATTTGGAGGTCAAAAGCAGTTAGCTATTACGGAATTTGGTATCGTTACTTCCGAAGGAACTTGTCCTTCTGGTCTACCGAGTAATTTTAGTTGGGCCAAAGGTAATACGTTAAACGAGCAATCCCAGTGGATTAATGAAGGAATTAATTGGGCGAATAATAGTGGTAAAGTTAGACTTTCTATAATTTGGAATTTAGATTTTGCTAGAAACGATTGTGGACCTGGTGCTGGAGATCCTCAAAGAAGTTTTGCAATTATCCGTCCGGATGGTTCATGTCCTACATGTTTTGTGTTAAGCAATAATTAAGTAGTAAACTTGACTTATTAATATAAAATACTTTAGACTTCAACATAGTATGAGTACAGTCAAAAAATCTTTAATAGCGGTAAATATTTTACTGGTTTTGGTTGTTATTTTTTTTCAATTAATTTATTGGTTGAATAAATCAAGTGACAAAAGGTATAGTGGCGAAGATATAGAGGAGTCAGTATTAAAGGAATTATCTTCTGAAAATTTTTCAGAAAGAAAAAATATTGAAGACACTAATATTCAGTCAGTAGCGGAGGGTGTAGATTTATTTGGTAAATTTAATAAAGTATATGGCAAAGAGCAAAGAATTGTTATTGATGTTGAAGGTAAAAAAATCGAAATTGATTTTAGTGCAGTCGATCAAATATTTCAGTTAAGTGAGGATTGTGATGATTTAAGGTTTCTCTGCCGGGATCGAAATGCATCAAGTTTTAAGTTGGTTAATACTAACCAACTTACGAAGGTTGATTATGGTGTTCCTATTAGGGTTCTTTTGGGTAAAAAACTGAGTGAAGAAGGATTTCCTCTTGCAATAGAGATTATTTTGGGGCACAAATGATAAAAAAATCAATGGTAATTTTTATCATAATTTTTATAATTTATCTTTTTATTAAGCCGTCTATTTCTTTTGCTGAGTGTTGTACTGGTTGCAGACAAGAATTTGGGACTACTTGTACAACATGTGGTGTTTGGGGGGTATGTTGGTACAACTATTATCCTACACCGGATGGATGTACAATGTGTGCTGATAGTCCCACTTGTACTAACCCTCCTTCTTATCCATGTTATTGTGGAGATTGCGCCCCAACCAACACACCGGCGCCGAGTGAACCGACTCCGGAGCCAACTGATCCGCCAACCTCAAATCCGCCAGCAAGTTGTGAGGGTTTTACATACCCAACCAGTGGTTCGGAATGGTCAGATAATAGTTACTTAACTGTAAGATTTAGAGATGATGGAGGAACTAGAATAAGTCATGTACGATTCGAAATAATAAATGAAGAAACCGGCAGTGTTGTTGCTTCAAGTTATGATAATCCTCAGGAGGACGGTTATAGTGATATAAATGGTGGCGACGGGTTTTCTCCGAAGCAAGGATGGATAGAAGATGACGTGGTATGTACAAGAAGCGGTTCCAATTCAAGCATTTGGACTTGTACTTATTCGTGGGGATATTC
Source organism: uncultured Gammaproteobacteria bacterium (assembly GCA_964468355.1). Taxonomy (GTDB): domain Bacteria; phylum Patescibacteriota; class Microgenomatia; order UBA12405; family JAHJSD01; genus CAYSLZ01. Next base: position 3,800 of record CAYXSV010000024.1, on the reverse strand, counting down.
AATACCGGATTCAGGTAATTATACTTTAAATGCCTGGGCACATGAAGATTTGACTTACAATAATCCTCAATGTAGTGCAACTAATGTTTATAACCAAACAGAATGTGATGATCCTGGTCAGCCGTCAGTGACAGTCAGTAATATTACTCATAATTCAGCAAAATTAAATTGGGATGCTGTTGCTTGGAATGATAGTGGCGGAGGCGATTGTAAAACTGCACCTGATAATAACGGAGGATGCGGTAGTAGTCGTGGTTGGTATGTGGAGATATGGCATGGAACAAACCTGGAAGCAGCAGAATGTTTGGCAGAAGGTGCCAGAAGCTGGGATGCAACCGGATTAGATGCTAATACAGAGTATGAATATCGAGTTTGGTCTATAAATAGTTGTGGTTGTGATAAAAGAAAATTAGGAAGTTTTGAAACGGCATTGGCTTGCGCAACAGGATTAAGTGTAAATTGTAACGCTTCAGGGGACGAGGCGGATTTTAGTTGGAATTCCATATCCGGAGCAGTTGGCTATGTGTTTAGACTAAATCGTGAGCCGTTTGACGATTGGGCAAATACGAGTGAAGGTGATCAATGGGATAATGATGTAAATACCAACAGTTATACTACTAATGTTGAATGCGATATGGACTATGACTGGAATGTTCAAGGGATAAAAGAGGGTGAAGGTTATCCTTATTCTGGATGTGTTGATTCGATAGTTGACGGTTTACCTGGTTTTAGTTGTAGTTGTCCGGCAGCACCGACACTAACACCGACATCGTATTTACATGGAAAAGTATATGATGTAACGGAAGATTCTCCTGATGCAAGGTGCTGGGACACAAATGGAGGTTATCCGGCAAGTAGTCCCGTGGAAACATATCCGGTGCTGGAAGGAGTAACAGTCAGTTCCGGATCCGGATCCGGAGACGGATTCAGTATGTCAACAAAAGTTGACGGTTCTTATGAAGTAGTAGTAGATTATGGTCAGATGTATACGATTTCGGCAGCTAAAACAGACTATACGGTGGAAAGAAGTTATGACCGAACGCATAACAGTGACTGTACGGATGCAAGCAATCCGAGTGTATTAATAGATAATTATGTAACGGAGCTTGATTTCGGCTTATCAAATGCGGTACCGCCGTGGTATCAGGTAGCGGGAGGAGACATAAGCGCATATGAAGGAGGAATAACCGACATGATACCAATAACCTGTGTAAATGACGGAAGCTGTCTGGAATACATAACAATAGACAATGAGCCAAATTTATACCGGGAAAACGGAGTAGCCGGAGCAAAGCAAGTAATAAATGCGGGAGAGGGCGGATACGGGGAACCGGAAAACTGGCGGGCACCAAATGACGACCAGCTAAGTTGGGGTGTCGGAAAAGGATACGCCCACTTGTATGAGTTATGGGTAAACGAAAGCCAGACAGAAACAATCAGCGGAGATGCCAGTTTAAGCAGTTTATCAGGACTAAGCACTTGCCAGGTCGGCGTTGACGAGATACTAATAAAATTAATCGACGGTAATCTGAGTATAGAAAACGGGTGTAATCCGGAAGTAGCCGAAGGCGGATTATTAATAATCGCCGTATCGGGAGACATAGAAATAGGAGACGAGGTAACCAGAGTGGAAGGAATATACTTGGCAGACGGAAATATAATCATCAACGGAGTAAGTGACAATGAAGGAGACCAAATAATCCTGGAAGGAAGTTTTGGTGCCGGAATAGACGGGACAGGCCAAATGTTGATAGAAAGAGATTTAGGCGGGCCGGACGGGGGTGTAAGCAACAACGACACACCGGCGGCGTTATTCAAATATCGGCCGGACTTTATAGTCAATGCGATAATCAACGACATAAACTTTGCTGAAGCAATAAAATGGGAGGAAATAAATCCTTAAATTAGTAGTTGGTAGTTAGTATCTAATATTATTAATAAATATATATGAATAAAAACAACAAAGGACAAATTGCTTTAATAATTCTGGTAATAATGGCAATCGGGCTGACCTTGGGGTTGTCATTATCCCAGCGGGTAATAACCGACTTGGAAATAACCCAAGAAGAAGAAAAATCAGCCCAGGCATTCTCAGCGGCGGAAGGAGGGGTGGAAGAAGCACTAAGAATACTTGATCAAGGAGGAACAGTGCCGGAGGGATACGGGTCATTAATAGCCGGAGATTTAGGAGTGGACAGTCTGGAAATAGAATCAACTGCCTTAGGAGGAACAACCGAATTTCTCTATCCGGAAATTGTAAAAGCAGGCCGGTCAATAATCATTTGGTTAAGAGACCACGACGAAAATGGAGAAATTGATTTAAACAGCGGTTATCAAGGAGGGACCATAGAAATATGCTGGGAAGAAGATACGGCAATAGAAATAATATATTTTTATGACAAAGGAACCAATAACTATGACATCAGCCATTATGTTTATGATCCGGATTCCGGCCGGGCAAGTACAAATCAGTTTAATGAACCAACGGGAGGCGGATGTGTCGGTTTAGGGGTGTCGGAAATAATCGATTTAGAAAACACACCGCCGAACATACCGTTATTAATGGTAGTCAGGCCGTATTACGGAGAAACACAAATAGGAACAAGCGGAGACGTAAACATAATACCGGAACAAGGGTATGAAGTAGTTTCAAGTGCAGAGATAACCAGGAGTGACACTGAAAAAATCAGCCGGAGAATAAAAGTGTTTCGGGGATGGGAAATACCTCCTGAATTTTTTTATCATTCTATCTTTGCTTCCACCGGCGTGACAACTCAGTGAAAATTATGTTATTATTAATTTGATATGGATTTTTTTGGATTAGACATTGGAGTTTCCTCCGCCAGATTAGTTCAGCTTGAAAAAAATAAAGGTGATTTAAATTTGGTTCAAATTGGTTCTACTTCATTCCCCTACCCTGGTATTCGCAGTGACAGCGGCAGTCAGTTGAATGATGTAGCCGTTTCAATAAAAAAAATGATTGAGGATCTTAATATTTCTACTCAAAATGGTGTTTTTTGTATTCCTGAAGAAAAGGTGATTACCAGAATTAAGTGGTTTCCTAAAATGAAAGAAAAAGAGGTGGATGCGGCTCTTAAATATGAAGCAGAAACATTTATTCCTCATCCTCTTGAAAAAGTTCAAATAGACTATCAAGTTGTCAGGAGAGAAGAAGACGGTCGTTTGCTGGTTTTTATTGTCGGAGTTTTAAAGTCAGAGATTAAAAAATATAAACGATTAGCTGAAATGACAAAAATTAATTTAAATGCTTTAGAGCCGCAATCGATTTCATTAAATAGAATTATTAGCTCTGAAAATATACCAATGATTATTGCTGATATTAATTATGATTACACCGGTTTAATTGCCAGCCACGGCGGCAATCTTTTTTTATCCAGAACGGTATCAATTGGGACTAGTTCGTTTTCAAGAGCAGTGAAAGTTAATTTGGGATTAAAAGAAAGTGAAGCTGACGCTTATCGTGAAACTTACGGTTTAAAAACTGAAGAATTGGAAGGCCGGGTAAGAGAGGCAATGATGCCGATTGTAGAAAAATTGGTGCGGGATATTAAGCAAACGATATTATCATTTCAAAAAGAACATAAAAAAGACGTTGAGTTAATAGTTTTGTCAGGAAGAGGGGCAAGAATACCAAGTTTGCCGGAAGTGATAGCTAAAAATTTAGGCATTGAAGTCCAGGTTGCGGAACCGTTTTCTAAAATAAAAATTCCGGAAAATATTAATAAAGAGGTTAAATCTGCCGAACCGGATTATTCTGTTGCCTGTGGTTTGGCCGCCCG
>CAYXSV010000023.1:0-21612 GCA_964468355.1 uncultured Gammaproteobacteria bacterium | reverse complement strand
TCTTTTCCCATTACTAAAATACTAGAACATATTTTCTAAAAGCGCAAGAGGTTGGTATAATAAACACAGTTTCTAAAGGCGCAAACTAAAGTTTGCTATTGCATATATTTAGTAATAGCGGGCTTTAATTATAAATTTTGGTAATAGCAGACTTTAGTCTGCGTTCTGGAAGAGTGTGCCGAACGGTAAGGCAGCGCCCTGCTAAGGCGTGCCCGTTTATCGGGTTTGCGGGTTCGACTCCCGCCTCTTCCGCCTTCTTCTTATACTGTAAAATTAAACTATGACTAAATTTTGGCAAGGTGTTTTATTATTGGTCGGAACAATTATTGGAGTTGGAGTTTTTTCTTTGCCTTACAGCTTTGCTCAATCCGGGTGGGGGATAAGTTTAATCGGCCTTATTTTTTTGGCTACGGTGGTGACCGTTTTAAATCTTTTTTATGCGGAAATAATTTTAAAAAATCACGGTGACCGTCAATTAGTCGGCTACGTTCGCCAGTATCTTGGACCTTTTTGGCAAAAAATTAGTTTTTTATCTTTAGTTTTCTCGCTTACCGGGGTAATGATTGCTTATGCTGTTTTAGGCGGTGAATTTCTGGCATTAGTTTTAGGTCAGCCAAATAGTATTTATTATTCAATCTGGTTTTTTTTAATTGTTGCATTATTATTTTTACGCGACTTTGAATCATTGATTAATACCGCCTCTATTTTTTCACTTATTTTATTAGTACTTTTTTTGGTTTTCCCAATGTTTATTTTGAAATACGTTAATTTAAACCAGATGAGTTTTATCGGCAGTCGGCCTTTATTTTTTTGGGGACCCGGCCTGTTGGCTCTTTCCGGATTTAGTGCTATTCCGGAAGTCGAAGAAGTTTTAAGAAAAAGCGGCCAGCGGAAAAAATTAAAAAAAACGGTAATTGTCGGTACCTGCCTGCCGGTGATAACCTATATCGGTTTTTCTTTAAGTGTTTATGGAGTCAGCGGTGTATTTACCACCGCAGATAGTTTAAGCGGATTGGTTCATGTTTCGCCTTTTTTAGTCAGAATTGCCGCCGGTATCGGGCTGTTAGCTTTATTAACATCCTTTTTAAGTTTAGCCAATGTAGTTAAAGAAACTTACTATCGAGATTTTGGGTTTGAAGAACGTTTATCAAAAATGCTTGCTTTAACACCGTCGATAATTGGCCTATTTTTAAATTTAAATCAATTTGCTGACATTATTTCTTTTATCGGCGCTGTTGGTATAGCAATTACCAGTAGTTTAATTTGTTTTTTATTTGTCAAAATTAATCAGGATAAAAAATGGCTTGCTTTATTGATAAATATTATTTTTATTTCCGGAGCGGCACTTAAAATATTGGAAATGATAAAATAAGCTATGGACCAGGTTGAAGAAATTAAATCTAAAATTGATATTGTCTCTTTGATAAACGATTATTTGCCTCTTAAAAAGTCCGGCCGTAATTATCAGGCCCTTTGTCCTTTTCATGATGAAAAAACACCTTCTTTTATGGTTTCGCCCGAACTTCAAATTTACAAGTGTTTCGGTTGTGGTGCCGGCGGAGATGCGATAAAGTTTTTAGAAGAATATGAAAAAATTGAGTTTTGGGAAGCTCTGGAAATATTGGCTAAGCGTGCTGGAGTAAAGCTTGAAAAAAAACAAGGTAAAGAAGAAAATAAAAAGAAGCGTCTTTATGAAGTTAATAACCTAGCCGCCAATTTTTATCATTTTATTCTAATTCAACGTGAAGAGGGTAAAAAAGCTTTGGAATACTTGACCGGACGTGGAATAAAAAAGAAGACAATTAAGAAATTCAATTTGGGGTTTTCACCTCCCGGTCAAAATTCAGTTATTAAATATTTGAAAAATAAGGGCTATACTGACGCTGAAATTAATCAAACCGGCTTAACGGCTAAAGGTAGAAGCGGTTATTACGAGCGGTTTTATTCACGGGTAGTTTTTCCTCTTTATAATCATCGGGCGAATATTGTCGGGTTTTCAGGGCGTATTATACCGGGAATTTCTTCACCAAAAGCAGCGAAATATATAAATATACCTAATACACCTCTTTATAAAAAAGGGAGAAATTTGTACGGTTTGTGGCTGACAAAAAACGAAATCCGGGACCAAAAAGAAGCGGTTATTGTTGAAGGAGAATTTGACCTTATTTCGCCTTATCAAGAAGGGATAAAAAATATTGTTGCAATTAAAGGCACTGCCTTTACACCAGAACAGGCAAAACTTATTTCACGGTATGCACAGAAGGCAATTTTTGCATTGGATGCAGATGCCGCCGGCAGTGAAGCGGTTCGGCGGAGCAGCGGCATTGCTGAAAAAGAAGGGCTGGAAATAAAAGTTGCCGTTTTACCTGAAGGTTATAAAGATCCCGATGACTTAGCCGCAAAAAATGCTGATTTATTTAAAAAAGTTTTAAACAAAGCGGTTTCCGTATATGACTATGTTATTCAAACGGCGGTTAAAAGGTATGATCATCGTGATCCAAGCGATCAACGAAAAATTTTAAGTCAAGCCTTGCCTTTTATTAACCAAATTGAAAATGCTGTCATTAAACAGCATTATTTAAAAAAAATAGCAGACATTTTTGGAGTAAGTTTGGATTCAGTAATAATTGAAGCGGGAAAAATAGACAGTAAGACCGGCCGGTGGGTTGAAAAAGATAATCAGGAAAATAAAAATCAGCTAAAATCTAAAAATCGTCGGTTACTTTTAGAGGAAGAATTAGTTAGTTTAATAATTATTTCTAAAGAATGGGATTATCTAGATAATGAAAAGATTTTAAACTTAATTACTACACCCCGTTTGAAAAAAATATTAGAAGAAGCAGGTGAATATCGGCAAAAAACCGAATCTTTTATTCTCAGGGATTTTTTCCAAAATTTACCCGGAGAATTAAAACCGGGATTTGAAAAATTAATTTTTTTAGAAGAAGCCAATGAAGATGTTAGTCGGGAGGAAATTAAGGAAACAATTGAAGAGTTGACCAAAGAGGCCTGTCGTAACCAATTGGCTGAAATTTCAAAAAAAATTAAACGCTGTGAACAGGAAGGTAAAAAAGAAGAAGTTCAAAACCTGGAGCAAAAATACGTTGAGGTAAGTAAAAAATTGTCTAATTTAGACAAGAATATGTAAAGAGATGTATATTCTGATACATTTTGTAGTGTTTAATTCCTATCTTCTTCGTGGTATAATAGCCGAGTAATGGATAAAGATATTGATTTTGGGAAAGTGGCAAGTAATTTAGTTAAAAAGGGTGATGAACAAGGATATATAACTCAAGAAGAAATCCTTGACAAAATCGCCTATCCTCACTTATATATTGACCGACTTGATGACTTCTATAACAATATTTTTGAAAAAGGAATTGATGTTTTTAAAACACTAGGTCGTGAAGAAGGAGAACCAGCCATTAGTGCCTTATCACTGCTTACAGAAACAAAATCTACTGATCCCGTTCGAATGTATTTAAAGGAAATAGGAGAAATTTCTCTGATAGATGCCGAGAAAGAAGTTGAGTTAGCTCAACAGATAGAAAAGGGCTCACAAGACGCCAAACAAAAATTAACCCAGGCAAATTTACGATTGGTTGTTTCAATAGCCAAAAAATATATTGGCCGGGGACTTTCGTTTCTTGATTTAATTCAAGAAGGAAATAAGGGGCTGATGAGAGCGGTTGAAAAATTTGACTGGCGGAAGGGATATAAATTTTCTACTTACGCTACCTGGTGGATTAGACAGGCAATTACTAGGGCAATTGCCGACCAAGCTCGGACAATTAGAATCCCGGTCCATATGGTAGAAACTATAAACAAAGTTTATAAAGTTTCCAGGAAACTTACACAAGAGCTTGGCCGTGAACCGACAATAGACGAAATTGTTGAAGAAAGTGATTTGACCGAAGAAAAAATTAGAATGATTTATAGAATTTCACAGGATACGACCTCATTATCAACCCCGATCGGAGATGAAGAAGATTCATTTTTAGGAGATTTTATTGAAGATGAAACTCAGCCCTCGCCTTATGAACAAACATCAAGTGAGCTTTTAAAAGACGCTGTTGGAGATGTTCTTGACAGCTTGGATCCTAGAGAAGCAGAAGTTTTAAAACTGCGGTTTGGTTTAGAAGGTGAAGAACCGAAAACTTTGGAGCAAGTGGGTAAAATATTTGGCGTCACCCGGGAAAGAATACGTCAAATTGAGGCCAAAGCAATTCGAAAATTGCGGCTTCCCGCTAAAAGAAAGGGGTTAGGAGATTATATTGAATAAAATGGCAAAAAAGAAAAGAGTATTCATCGGTTTACTAATACCGGAAAAAACAAAAAAAGTTTTAGTTGAAATTCAGGAAGCTTTAAAAAGCGATGTCAGTAAAGAGGATGTTAAGTGGGTTGAAAAAGAAAATCTTCACCAAACATTGGTGTTTCTTGGGCATAAGAACAAAGATGAAATTAAAGAGATAAAAGATATTATGGAACAAATTCAAAACTTTGAAGCTTTGAAATTAGAGCTTTACCGTTTGGAATTTCACCCTGACCAGAGACGGGCAAGAATAGTTTTAATTAGCTTAAGCGGCGAAGATGAAAAACTTACCAGTTATTACCATCAACTGCGTTTACCGATGCAGTTGGCAGATATAGAATTTGATACTCGTTTTTCTCCCCATATAACTCTTGGCCGGGTGAGACAGGTTCAGGGACGATCTTTGTTCAGCGACAAGACCGTTAATAAAATTCAGGACTTTTTTAGAGAAAGGGACAAAACTTTTATTATTGACAAAGCAGTTCTTTTTGAAAGTGAATTAAACCAGGACGGCCCAACCTACAAGCCGCTTCATCAAGTTTCTTTCAAACCCCGCAAATAAAGGATTATGTTAGAATAATTTATGGTGGAAAGAATTTTTTCCGGTATTAAACCGACCGGTAATTTACATGTCGGTAATTACGTTGGGGCAATAAAACAATGGGTGGAACTTCAGCAGGATTATCAGTGTATTTACTGCATTGTTGATTTGCATGCGGTTACTGTTCCTCAAGATCCGAAAATTTTACACGAAAAAATTCGGGAATTGACCGCGTTATATCTTGCTTGCGGGGTTGATCCGGAAAAATCAATAATTTTTGTTCAATCTCATAACCAAGACCACGCCGGTTTAGCTTGGATTTTAGATTGTATTGCTACCATGGGACAGCTGGAACGGATGACTCAATACAAAACAATTGCCGACAAATTAAAAGGAGCAACTAGTGTTGGGGTTTTTAACTATCCGGCTTTAATGGCCGCTGATATTTTGCTTTACGACACTGAAGTAGTTCCGGTAGGTGAGGACCAAAAACAGCATGTTGAATTAACCAGAGAATTAGCCCGACGGTTTAATTCCCGCTACGGGGAAGTTTTCAAAATACCTAAGGCCAAATTAATGACTGCCGGGGCAAGAGTGATGTCTTTACAAGATCCCGAATCCAAAATGAGCAAGTCGTCCGATGACCCAAAAGGAACTATTGATTTATTAGAAAAACCGGAGGCAGTTAAAGAAAAAATAATGTCGGCCGTAACCGATACCGGTGATAAAATTATTGACCGGCCGGATAAAGCCGGAATTTCCAACTTATTAACTATTTATTCTGTTTTGTCCGACCAATCAGTAGAGGATCTAGAAAAACAGTATCAGGGCAAAGGTTACGGAGAATTTAAAAAAGATTTAGCTGAAGTTGTAAATGAATTTCTAAAGCCGATTCAGGAAGAATATCATCAAATTCGTAAGGACAAAGATTATCTTGACCGGGTTTTAGAAGACGGTTTAAAAAAAGCCAAACCAATTTCCGAAAAAACTCTTGAAAAAGTTTACAACGCCATGGGTCTTGGTTAAACGACAGCAATATATAAACTTTTGACATGTCATCTTTGGGATTGGGTTGAGCCAAGGGAGAACCTGCAAGGTTGCCGGATGGCATCCTTGGAGGTTGAGGAATTGGCGAAAGTTTGTGCTATCATAAAACTATGTTATTCATAAATTTCAAAATTTACCCTCAGACTTTCGGACAAGGCGCAATTAAATTAGCTGAAATTTGTAAAAAAGTTGCCGACCAAACCGGAGTAAAAATAATTCCGGTTGTTTCCGCTTTAGACCTTCATGTTGTTAAAGAAATTTGTGACGAAGTTTGGCTTCAGCATGTGGATATTCACTTTCAAGGCAAACATACCGGTTATATTTCGCCTTTGGCGGCAGTAGCCGCAGGTGCCGGAGGAACTTTGCTTAATCACTCAGAGCATAAAATTCCACCCGGCCAAATCCACCAAATCCTTTCTAATTTTGAACATTTGGGCATTGAAGATTTGAATTTTGGGTTCACCGTTTGTTTTAAAACTAAAGGTCAAGTTAAAAACTGGGTGAGCAAACTTAGTCCTAAGCCGGATTTTGTCGCCTATGAACCACCGGAGTTAATCGGTACAGACGTTTCTGTCAGCCAGGCCCAGCCGGAAGTAATTAAACGGATTGTTGAAATGCTTCCCGATTATCAGGTTATTGTTGGTGCCGGAGTTAATAAAAAAGAAGATGTACAAACAGCTCTGAAACTGGGTGCAAAAGGAGTTTTAGTCAGTTCCGACGTTGTTATTGCCGAAAACCCTGAAAAAGAATTGCTAGATTTAGCAAATGGGTTTTAAATTTCAGTAGGGACAAGTCGCGACTTGTCCCTACAATATCTAATATCATGAATAAAGCGAATAATTTTTTATCCAGTACAGATTTTGATTTCTCCGGTAAAACTGTTCTGGTCAGAATTGACTGCGACGTTGATTTAGGTGAAGAAAACGGAAATTTGGTTGTGACTGAAGATTTCCGTTTAAAACAAATTTTACCGACGTTGAAATTTTTGAAAGAAAAAAAAGTAAAAAAAATAATCATGATCGGGCATCTCGGCCGTCCCGATGGTCAGAAAAATGAAAAATATTCTCTTGCACCGATCGCCGACTGGTTTACGGAAAATTATAAAGATTGTTCTCTTGTCCCTGATTACCAATTACCAGTTACTAATTACTTGTCTCTCCTCGACAACCTCCGTTTCCACTCCGCCGAAACCGAAAATGATCAAAAATTTGCTCAACAGTTGGCTTCTTTAGCCGATGTTTATATTAATGAGGCCTTTGCCACTTCTCACCGCAGTCACGCCTCAATAGTCGGAATTCCTAAATATTTAGATTCATTTTTGGGTTTAAATTTTGAACAGGAAATTAAAAATCTAACAAAAATTAAAAAAAATGCTCAGCGCCCGTTGGTAATAATTTTAGGCGGTGCTAAAAAAGGTAAGCTGGACTATGTTCCCTTTTTAGCTGATTTAGCTGATACTCTTCTTATCGGCGGTAAACTGCCGTTAATTTTGAAACGTAAGCACCTCCAAGGTGGTGTTGCGCCTGCGGCTCACCTTGGAGGTGAAAATTCTGACAAAAGCGTAGATAGCAAACTTATTTTAGCTGGGCTTAAACCAAACGGTTGTGACATCTCGCGAAAATCAATCGTTAAGTTTAAAGATGCCGTTAACCAAGCTCAATCAATATTCATGGCCGGACCCCTAGGTGTTTTTGAGGAAAAAAAGAATCAAGAGGGGACATGTGAAATTACTAAAGCAGTAGCTGAGCGGAGTATCTCCTCGGATGGTGTTAGCATTAACTCCTCCGAGGTGATGCGAAGCGATAAAAAGGTCTTTACTTTAGCAGCCGGCGGAGATACTCATCGGGTCTTATCCTGGTTGGATTTATGGGACAAGTTTGATTTTGTCAGCACCGGCGGTGGTGCCGCCCTTCAATTTCTCCGTGACGAAACCCTCCCTGGAATTAAAGTAATATTGTGAACTGGAATGAATAGAAAAGCTGAGGAAATATTATGTTCTGAACATGCCTCTTCGAGCACCCTGCGATTTATATATAAACAAAAAAGTAGTTATTGGGTGCGAGAAGCGGCGGGAGCTATGAAGAACCAAAGCCTACTAACCAAAAAGTATGAGCGACCATCATAGAAGAACATAATTTTACGATGCTTTCAAATACTTAGATTAGCTAGGTCAATATATTTACTTCTTTCCAACTTGTTTTTCCAGCTTCTTGGCGTATTCACCAACAACCGGAAGCTCAAACTTTTCATTATTGTAGGCCTTAACCATGAGAATAATCCAGAGGATTAATCCCAAAGGCCATAAGAAAAGCCCGAGCAGCTGACCTATAACGGGAACAAAAGTGATGATTGTTAATGCTCCGAAAACTACTAAACTTTGAGCGGCATGGAACCGAATGAATTCATCTTCCTTCTCAGTGAGAAGGAAAATCAACCCGGTTATCCAGCCGGCCAAATAAGTAAGAGCGGCATTAACGTTTCCTTTCTTTGTATCTGCCATGTTCTATTTATATCAGAACAGAAAGGTTTTTGTCAAGTTTTTTACTAAAACAACATCGTTATGAACGTGGTAATATACTTTTAATAATATGTCCAAAACAAAAACAGTAAAATTAATTGCATCAATTCTCATTCCTCAACTGGCCGGTTTGTTGGGGTCGCTTTTTACTGTTTCCTCTGTTAGAACTTGGTACCCAACTTTAAACAAACCGGTATTTACTCCGCCTAGTTGGCTCTTTGCCCCGGTTTGGACACTGCTCTTTTTACTCATGGGCATTGCCCTGTATTTAGTTTGGCAAAAAGGATTGGAAGCACCGGGAGTAAAAAAGGCCTTAATCTTTTTCTCCGCCCAATTGATACTAAATACCCTTTGGTCAGTACTTTTTTTCGGTTTTAAATCACCGCTGTTGGGCTTGTTGGATATTATTCCTTTAGTTATTTTAATTATTTTGACAATAATTAGTTTTAAAAAAATTAATCCTACAGCCGGCTATTTACTTATCCCGTATTTACTCTGGACTTCTTTTGCCACCATCCTCAATCTTTCCCTTTTAATATTGAACTAAAATTAACTTCATTCTTGTTGTATAATACATATGGTTATTTTTAATTTTGCACTTTAAATTTTTAACTATAATATTCCCCGGTCCGCCCGACAGCCGAGCACAGGCGAGGCGGACAGGTAGCTCAGTGGCCCGCCCGCCACGCAAGCGAAGGATACTGAGCGTTGCGGGAGGGTAGAGCGTAAAATGAAATTTTATTATACTTACGTATTGCAAAGTAAAAAAGATAATAGTTTAATAATTTATTCCCCGGTAGCTCAGTGGTAGAGCGTCCGACTGTTAATCGGCAGGTCGCTGGTCCGAATCCAGCCCGGGGAGCCGATTAGTCGTTAATATACCCAATTTAGCCTTGTTTAGTGCTTCGATGGCTGGTTGGTATTCCACTTTAACGACTTTTTTGTTTTCAACCATCATTTTGTCGAAGAAGAAGTTGAGGAATGCCCGCCTAGCGTTGGTACCAGCCTTGTCATAGGTGCTGGCGATGTCTTTGGTTAGGGCTAACACATCGTCAATTATTCCAATGTCGATGGTGCGGATTTTGTTGATGTCGGTTAGTTCTTTTTGAACGTCTAGCATCTCACCTTCGATTTTGGCGTTTAACACCTTGTACCGATCACTGGTTATGGTGCCATCTAGTAATGCCTCTTCTAGCTTCTCCCGTTTGATCTCTAGTGCGTCTCTGCGGTTGTAGGCGGCTTTTTTTGCTAGTTTGACTCTACCGTTGGCCTCTTCATATACCTTGCGGATGTTTCGTTTTACAGCCTCGACAAATTCTGGCGAAAATTCTAGCTTAGCCACTTCTTGCCTTACCTGATCTTCCAGTTCGTCAATTTCGACATAGGTTGATTTGCATTTACCGACACGGCCAACCCCTGCACAATGGTAGTAGCCAATCTTGCCTCCACGATGGGCAAACTTCTTTTTGTTGACGTGCCATTCTGCGGTATAGCGTCTGCCACACTGATTACAATAAATCACACCTCGTAATAGAAAGTTGTGTTTGCGTTGTCTCACACCGTTTTCTCCTCTCCTAGATAATATCTGCTGAACTAGATCAAAGGTGGGTTTGTCGATTAGTGGTTCGTGTTTACCCATACCCTCATGGCCTCCCCATCTCATCCAACCCCAGTAAAACGGGTTTTTTAAGATGTTGTGCATATGTGAGTATGCTAATGGCCGCCCTGATTTGCCCCTGACTCCGTTGTTGTGGAGATACTCACGAATGGAGAAGATAGTATGTTGTTGGGTGGCATACAACTTAAATCCTTGGGTGATGAAGGGAGAAATTTGCGGATTGGGTTCGATGATGCGTTTGTCGTATGAATTGGTTGGGTTTTTGTTGACGACATTAAGATAACCAAGTGGAGCTACCGATGGATAATATCCCGCTGCAAACTTCTCGGCTCCTGTTTGCTTTACCTTGTAGCTGGTTAGCCTGGGTACGATGCTATGAACAACGGCGATCATTTCATCCATGACTTCACCCATTGGGCCAATATCGCTACTGATGGCTCCTGTTAATGGCACAATAGCGGTTCCATATTGTTTGAGGGTTTGTTTGATGACTAGGTATTCGAGGGTGTTTCTAGAGATGCGGGAGGAATCTTGTACCACGATGTAATCAATGTCTTTCTTGGCACATCTGGCCATTAATGCTTGTATGGCTGGCCGTTTCTCAATGGATGTGCCTGTGATGCCACCGTCTTCGAAAATAGGTTCGGCTAACTCACCACCTAACTCTTCAATCTTTTTTAGGATCTGGGTTTTCTGAGTTTCTAGACTTAAACCATTATCACGCTGATTAATCGTACTCACCCTATCGTAGCCAAGACACTTGGGGGTGGGGTTAATGCTAGTGGGGGTGTCTATGGTTTGCATGTTCATACTCATTTATTGTCACTTTAGTAATCAATTACTAAACTCAATTACATCTGGTTGCTTGCTGTCAGGATAAGTAAGAATTTGATGGATTCCAAGCCTGGAATTAGCCTGGTTGTGGGGCAATTCAAACAACATCTCAATCCACTTTTTGGCTAACTCATCCATGTCTACCTCGGGAGCAGGATTGTACTTTGACGGTTTGGTGGTGATAGGTTTTGTTTTATTCATTTCTGTAGTGCTGATCGGCTAATATCCCTATTCACACAAAAAGAGCCAGCTAATGAATGTAGGGATATAACAAACACTCGTTGCTGACTCTTATGACTCTTATGATGAAGCCTTAAAACACTGTTAGAAACTCTTGTCGTAAATGTTTCGCCGAAAAATGAAGAAGAAGGATAATACTGTCTATAACCAATACCCAATAACCAACTATAGTCATATAGTAACTTTGTATACTTACACCTTAATAGGTACAAGATAGTTACTATAAATAGTGGATATACAATATAGCTATATATAGTTACTATTGTCTGAATGTTGTTAAAAGGGTATATCATCTAAATCAACCTCCTCTTCTGACTGGGATGTTTTTTCGTTGCTAACTGCTTCCGTTCCCTCAACACCCTCTTTTTTGCTTCTGGCCATGTGGAAAGCGTCAAAAATCATTTCGTGTACCAATTCCCACGCTTTTCGATCTGAAATGTAAACAATTTCTTTCCACTTTGGGCCCGCTTTGATAGAAGGTGCTTGAATCCATATATGTTCGCCAAACTGAGGGTGCATCTTGGTGGATTCCATGACTCTCCACCCATGAGTTTCAATACAGCCAAAGAAGATCACAGTAGCCCTAGCAAGGTAGCTTTTTGTGTCGCCTAGCTTTATGCGTATTTCGATGTTGTCTCGGTGTATATAGCTCATATTCATCTCATTTCATATTCGGCTGATTGATTAGCCGTTTAGATGCACCAACTGTTTGAGCCGTTTCATGGCTGCGTGGAACCCGATTGGCTCAACGGTGGTATTCATCTGGGAAAAGTCGGAGACTAGCGATTGGCAGTGGGAAGAATCGGCAAATACAAATGTTGCCCGAGGTGAAAGAGAGTCGCGGTTGATGCCGATAAAATCAACGCCTTTGACTAGGAGAAAAGCTGCCAAACAGAGATCGGAAGTTTTGTAGTAGTTGTCATGTTTCATGCTCATAGTAAGGCCATTGTCTATGAGAGCCATGACAACTTGAATGAAACTTACGAACTCGTAAAATGCAGGTTATGTGGAGAGAAGTTTTTTGTAGTAGGCTACGCCTTTGAGAACTCGATTATCATCAGATCCAGAATCAGTGTTTTCAATATTAGGATTATCCATCCATTCTGTTGATATTTGCACATAGGTTTTTCCTTCTAAATGTTTCCAATACCATTCACGATATGCACGAATTTTGTTAGCCTTATCTATTCTGGGTTTGTAGTAGCTTAACTTTTCATTTGTTGCAAACAACTTTCGGGCACGACGAACCTGCTCTTTTATTTGAATATCTGTTGATGTTGGAGAAATTAGAATAGCTACTTGCGGGAGTTGAAAGTGGCCTGTGGTGGAATAGAGCATGTCTTGTTCAACAATAGTGGATGATGTTGTGTCGAATAAATCTCCATTCACCGCACCACACAAGATGGCTTGTTTTATTGGTTCAGCAAAATAGGGAGGACGATGAAAAAGGTGGCATAGAATTGAAGCATCAGTATCAAGTTGTTGATACATCGTCATCCCAGTATCTTCAATCTCTTCGTACCAAACTACATTTTTATTTGCATACTCAATCAGTTCTTTGGCGTTCTCATATGTTGAAAAATCGAACTTGGATTCGTTGCTCTTAAAATGCTTATCCAATAACTGTTCGTATTCTTCTAGCCTGTGCAATGAATTGATACTATATTTTTTTCTTATCTTGGGTAGGTATTCCAAAAATTCAGGCTTGTCGAAAAGAATCGCTAGCTCCAAAAAATTTCTATCGTTATTCGTTAGAATTTCAATTCTAAGTTTATTTAAATCACTTTGTTTCATTGTGTAGTTATGCAACTTTTTCGTTTGACTGTTTTGACAATCTATTTACTGCATTTTCTAGTCTTTGTGACGCCAATTTATAGTATTCCTGCTCCAACTCAACTAAGTAATAACGGCGTCTAGTAAGCAATGATGCAATGCCTGTTGTTCCAGTTCCAGCAAAACAATCCAACACTAAATCATTTGGCTTAGATGCAATCTCCATAATATGTCTTACTATGGATAATGGCTTTTGAGTTGGATGGTTTAATCTTTCAGGCCTCATGCAAATGGTGCTTTCAAAAAAGTTATGCATTTTGCTTTGATCTGAGAAATTCCACGTATGTCCCTTGTCCCATGCACAAATAATCATTTCACAACTATGCAAAAAGCTATTTTTATAAATTCGTGGTGGCGGGTTCCTCTTGTGCCAAATCATAAAATTACAGGTATCGAATAGAGGATCCAGTTCTTTATGCCAATTACCAAACAGGTTGTAACTCGTAAAAATGAAAACGTTGCCAGTTTTCTTTACTAATCTTCTAAATTCTTTAACATAATCTCTTATTGGTATTTCAGCATCCCACTTTGCAATATCGTTATTCAAGGGCTTTCTTCCAGGTAGAGAAATGTTTCCAGTCGAATACTTACGTATGTCATATGGAGGATCAGTAAGTATAAGATCAAATTTTTCAGAAGGTAACTTTCTAATAGTTGTGAGAGCGTCGCCAAGTATAAAAGTATTTTTCATACGCAGTATCATTTTATACGAGTTATTGATAAAATTGCAGATATGTCAGACAACTTAGATTTTGTAGATGCAATTATAGAAAGGGAGATTAAAGATTTTGCTTCAACTTTTTTGCACGACTATGTCTCAGAAAAGGGTAAAAAGGGAGTAAATATAGTTAATAAGAAAAACAATATATTTATTGCTGCCTTGGGTGACGAAGTCACAGTTTATTCCGCACTAATGCGATCACTGGACAGTTCCCTTGGTAATAGATTAGAAAAAATTGCTAAAGAAATTGCACAAGAAAAATATGATGTTAAAAATCGAGTAGAAGGATACATTTCAGAAGAATCTATTGGGGCAATTGCAGCGTTGCTGGAAATATACAAAAATAGAGGTAAAAAACCTGAAGATATCGACTTAGAAACTGTATATCAAGAAGCAGATAGTAGTAAAAGATTTAAGAGACATTCATCCGACTATTATCTTACACTCAAATCTGATCCTAAGCAAAAATTTCTGGTTGAGTTAAAAATTGGTGGAGATTTAGACAATAAAAAAGCACGAAGTGAAAAGGAAGCTCTACTAGAACAGTATGTAATATTACGAAATAGTGATGAAATTCAACCAGATGATAATGTTAAAATATTTTTCTGCACCGCATATAATAAATATGGCGAAGATGCAAAGTGGACACAAGAGAGAGTGAGACAATTTTTTTCAGATAATGAAATTAAGGTTGGAAGAGACTTTTGGAATTTCTTTTGTGCATCCCCAGATGGTTATGAGGCGGTTAAAAGTTCGTATCTACAACACGCACATTACTTGAAGGATGCACTTAAAGAGATAGTTGAACATTATGCTTCACTAAATCAAAATCATAGTTAGTAATTAGCAGGTGCGTTACTTCTCTTTCATTTCTTCCCCTAACATTATATGAGTAGTTTTTGCCGTATTCATTAATTTGTATCTTAGGGTTCGCTTTCTGTTGGTTCTTATAGATTTCGTATATGAAGTCAGTTTTTTTTATAATCATTAAACCTTTGCATTTAAGTTTCCCAAAAACTTCCGCTAACTCTTCTTGATCTTTTTTCCCAAATGGTTGCTTGTCATATTCAGAAAATTCAGTGTCATATGGAGGATCGAAAAAGGAAAAATCATTCCAGCTAATTTGATTATTAATTTTATTAAAAAATGTTTTAAAGTCTTCGCAGTAAATTTCTGTACCTTGTAACAATTGATTAACTGCGGGAGAGAGAGATTTATCTATTTTCGTATGAAATGATTTACTATTGTAAGAGGCACCCCCATATGGAATATTGAATTTTCCATCTTTATTAAACCTAAACATTGAACCAAAGCAGTATTCTCTTAGGTAAAAGAATTGTGCCGTTTCTTCAGTTTTGTTTTTAGGAACATATTTGTCTCGAATGTAGTAATAATAGGCTCCTTTTGTAACAGCAACGATCTGATCATAAAAATCTTTATCGCTGAATTTTCCATTTTTTATTTCCAAACTAACAATACGATTTAACTTGTCGATTAATCCATCTTTCAATAAGTCCCAATAATGTTCTTGTCCATTAATTAATTTGGGTAATGATTTGTCTTTGCTTAATTTATCAATTTCATCAATAATCTTATCTTTGCTGATATTGTTTTTGTACTTCTTGGTATCTTCATGCACTTTCTGTGCAATTAAGGATAGATTGTCCCAATCGTTTGCAATATGTGTAATTAGCTCTTTAAATTTTCCATCTTTTGTTTTTAGCAAGGTGTACAGCGACATTAAATTTTCATTAATATCATTGATAATTGCCTTTCTTGGTTCAAGATTAAAATATATACCACCACCACCAAAGAACGGCTCTATGTATTTATCCATATCCGATGGAATAATATCTTTTATGTTTTTATATTCTCTGGATTTACCCCCAGGCCATTTTATTAGTGGTTTCATTGTGTTTTATTCTCTTTAAAAAAATCGTCTAAATCTTCCTTGGCCACTCGATATCCCTTGCCCAATCTAGCAGCTTTTAATTTTCCGCTTTTTATATAGTTCAAAACTGTCTGCCAATGAACTTGTAGTAGAGATGCAACTTGTTCTACAGTGTAAAACGAATTGTTTTCATTCGTCATAAGTGTTATAAATCATTGTAAACATTTATAAGTGATAAGTGCAAGAGTAAATTACCATGTCAAAAGCGATCAAAAATTTAGGAGCAGGAATAACTAGGCAGTTAACAAAGCAAGTTAAACACAAGTACGATCAAACATCGGACAATTACTGGCTACGCGGAGCAATACAAATTATACCTGCAATTGGTGGCACACTAGACACTTGGTTTTTTCAATTTGCAGAAAAAGAAAAACAAAGAAGAGTAGATCAATCGCTTTCGAAGTTAAGTCGAAGAATAAATCAATTGGAAGAATACATTGATGTTAAACATATAGAGGCCAATATTGAAGAATACGCATATTTGTTTGAAAAATTTCTGAGATATGTTTCTCAAGAGTACAGGGAAGAATTGAGAACTAAGTTTGCGAACGTAATGTCCAATTTGACGACAAGAACTTATTCACAACAAAAAAATAAAGATGTTTATTTATCAAAATTGTCAGAGATCACGCCAGATCATTTAGTTACACTGCAATTGGCATACGACTACAGCTTTGTGGATGGAAAACAGGATCATGAAAAGACAAAGGATGTTAAGCGACACATCGTCAGCAAATTAAAAGAAAATGGTTTGGATGAAGCACTAATATTTGCCTTACTAAACGATTTACAAAGTAAGGGACTAATGAATGAGGTTTATCACCCAACCTTTGGTGGCGGATTATATACGAATCACGTCACTGCGCTGGGTGTTAGAATGCTGGATTTAGTAAAATAAATTTCTATATGACAAGTTTGAGAAAAAAACACAGATGGACAATTAGCGATGATGTTGTCGCTCTTTATCTTTATAGATTTGGAGATAAGAATCTAGCTATAGATAAGCGAAAGATCGCTGAAATTCTAAATATTGGCTATGGTAGCCTGGTAATGCGAATTTCAAACTTCAAATCCATTGACAACAAAAGCGGATTAGATCATTTCGCACAACAGTCAGCAGATGTGTATGATAAGTATGGGAACTATTCCGAAGAAGAACTTAAGGTGATGGTAGAAAAAGCACTAAGGAATGTTTAGCTAGGAAATTAGTGAAATAGAGTATTCAACTTTAACCTTTTCCATTTCTTCTTTTAGCTGACTAATGAACCTAAAATCCTCAAATACCTTGAAAGCACGCACAAATTGACTGGTTATATTAACATTACGATCCTCGAGCCATGAACCACGTAGGGTTCATGGTCTAACGACCGTGAAACCGAAGTGGTGAATGGCAGTGAACTCAACGTAGTTCACTGCATAACCCAACTTCATTCTTCATGTTAAACTTACTTGATGTTTTATGTATATATCCTTCTAAGTTTAAAAGACAGAAAGTTTTATATTGGTTTCACCAAACAACATCCAGAAGAACGTTTAAAAGGTCATAATAAGGGAAATACAAACAGCACTAAGAAGAGACGCCCATTCAAGTTAATTTACTATGAAGCGCATACTTTAGAAAAAGATGCCAGACGAAGGGAAAAATATTTCAAAACTTCAAAAGGAAAATTTACTTTAAAACAAATGCTGAGAACAACTTTAGTTAATTCTGAAACCCTGAAGAAAGATTCTTCGGGGTAATCCGGTATCCCGAAGCAGGAACAGCGTAGGATACCAGACATCAGACCGGGGAGCAACGCCTCTTAACTTAATTTAATAGAGAAAATATTTTGATATACTTTCCATATGCCGATTAGATTTGAATTTCGGGATATGACCGATGCAGAATACAAGCAAGAGCAAGAATCCTTTGATGAGCAAAGCAAAGAATATGGAAATTCGCCTGAAAGACAAGAGCGTATGGGTTTCGTTGCGGCGAATAACGGGAGGTTTATTGGTGCTTCAAGCGGACTAGCTCAAAAACTTAATGACGGGTATGGAGCATATTTTTATTTAACTGATCTTTTTGTTGAAAAAGAATATAGGAAGAATGGTTATGGTGAAAAACTTCTAAAGTTACTTGAAGAAAAAATAAAGGAACACGGGATAGAGTTTATTTGGACTTGGACAGCAGAATATGAAGCAGAGACATTTTACCTAAAACAGGGTTATGAAGAATTTGTAAGATTTGAAGGTTTTTATGTATCAGGACACGCGAGAGTAGGTTTGATAAAAGAATTATAAAGTAATAAATTTCGTCCGAACTTCCTGCCGCAGTACCATTTGGTACACGGTAAAACACTAGGGGGCCAAGTAGTTCCTGCTATACTACAAATGTGGAAAATTACTCATTTATTTCAGTTGATCTACAGAATGACTTCGCTTCTAAAGGTGGAAAAGGTTATACCTACAAGCCCTCAATTGATTTTTTAAAAAAAGAAATCTTTCCTTGTTTTCAAAGAAAGAATATAAAGGTTAACGAAATAATTTCAGATTATAGACAGCCAAGACCAGGTGATAGAGGGGATTTATGTTATCCCGGAACTTGGGGATATGAATCAATTTTACCTTCCAAACTTAGAAAATCTTTATGGATTAAATGTATGAACTCTCCAATTTGGGTTAGAGACAACATTGGCAATCCTGATAAGGAACCAGGCCTTCCATACCAAGATACTAAGGCATTTAGTGAATGGTTAAATAAAAATATTGGTAAGCCCAAAGATGTTACTCCAGTGGTGTTTGGGCTTACAATTGATTGTTGTGTGTTATCTACCTTACAAGAACTTAACTGGAGAGGATACTACCCTTTGGTTGTTGAAGAAGCGGTAGATCATAGAACAGGAAAAAGAGAAGATAAGATGAAAGTATTGGTATCAACGATTGAAAACTGGTCAGACATTGTTAGTTGGCAGGATTTGAAATCAAAGATTAAGTAAATTTAGTTTTTTTTAACTACTGCTATAATTGTTTTAAGAATGTCAAAACATAATTTTCCTTCAATTCAAGAGAAAGTAAAGAATCTTTATAAACATAATGGTTGGGATACAGACCCTACTTTGCTTCTTCTTGCTATTCAAGAAGAGTTGGGAGAATTAACGGCTAGATGGTTGGCAGAACATCCGGGGTATGAGAAACCTATGAGTGATACAGACCCTATCGCTGAGGAGGTAGGAGATTTAATTAATTTAATTTTGGCTTTTTGTAATACTCAAGGATTAAATTTTGAGGAATGTGTCAAAGGAACGATTAAAAAGCGACGGAAAAAGAAATAATATTTATCTTCTTAAATTAGTTAAAGATATAACTAGTTTAAACTTCGTGTACTAGGCGGAGCAGTGTACCGCGTGGGGATGAACCACGTGGTTTACTGCCATTTTTTTCAGGTAAACTCAAACAAATGCTGCGAACAGCATTGACTTAATGTTTTGAAGAAGTTTTTTTTATACCCTAAGGTGCAGGTAGAAAATCACCTTAGAGGTGGTAATTTTAAGTGCGACAAAAGGATTCTTTGTATAGAAATACTGAAGAGATTATTTGTGTTATAATTTTAATATTAAAGGTAAGGAGGTGAAAAAAAGTGGAATCTAAAAAACAAAAAAAAGCGGCAAAAAAAAATATTAAGAAGGCACAAAAAAAGTGGCAATCGATGTCTTCACGGCAGAGATCGTTGGCTCAACCTGAAGGCAAGGATCGAGCAAAACCAGGGACTAAAGGTGGAGGGAATTATTATAGAGTAGTAGTAAGAGACAAAAATCAATTTACTTCTTTTCGGTACCATGACGTTGGGGAGGATAATGGGGATTTGCAAAGATTAGCAGGAAGGCGTTCTAGTGGTTCTTGGGATACTCAGGCATGGTTAATAAGTAAGAAATCGGCACATGTGGATGGAGAGACTTTAGTGGGAGATAATGAGGATGTAAAAGATTTGTTAGACAAGTTAGGTTCAAAGCCCAAACATGTTAAAGGAGATATTTTTGAGGCAAAGCCGAGAAAAAATATTCCGGAAAAGGATAAACCCACCGAAGCCCAGCAGCGGGCAAGGCAAGAAAATATTAAGAAGGCACAGCAAGCTCGGAGAGATTGATAGGGTGGAAGGCATAAACAAAAGATATCGTTGATAGTGTGATATTTATATCCGAATTACATTTGAAATAAAAAAATGAAGTTTACTTTGGCGTCTGAAGTTGGTTTATTGGCAATTTGGGCACACAAAGTAAAAATGAAAAATACTCTAATTCTCCAGGCAGCAATAATTGCCTAAAATCAAAAATTTAGTCAAAGCAATTCTCTTCTCCAAAGGGAGACAATAACCCAATTGTTATCTTTATTTTTTTTAGCACTAACTCCAATTTCAACATGATTGTGCACCTGAACATAGTTTTTACATTCGGAATAATCAGTAGATCTTTCAACACGAGTAGGTTCAGCAAGGGCTTTTTCAACACGCCATTTCTCTAACCCTGCCTTACTTGCTTCTTTTAAAGCATAATCTGTCCAGATGATATCTTTATTCATAATGGTTTTATTATTTATAACATAATCTCCAAATTTTTCAAGTTGTGATTGTAATTCTGTGGGGTCAAAGTCTTTTTTGTTGAAAAAATCCAAATCAATTGATTGGCGGTGCCCCAGTTGAAGGGATAAACCTGTCCCGCCTGATAAGTAGAATTTATTCAAAAACGTCGGCTTCTCTTTTTGTAAGGTTACAAGGATCGGATAGCATTCAGCAGGCGGAGCCATGAACCGCGTGGGGTTTACTGTACACGGCCATAAAATTGCAAACAACGGATATACTTTGGCTAAGCTTCACAATATTAAAAGGTTAAAAAGTTGGTGAAATTAGAGCGTGAAATAAAAATTGTGAAGTTTGTTTTAAACTGAAAGCTTTAATTTTTTTCCAGTTTAACTGTGGAAATTGGATAGGGCATTGTAATGTTATTTTTATCATATGCTTTTAGCAGTTTTGTAATAACTTTTGATCTCAGGTCAAAAAAGTCTCTTTGTGAGTTTTTAAAGTCCATCCAAAATCTTAAGACAAAGTTGAGTGCGCTGTCTCCGAACTCTTCATAATAGAATTCTATTGGTTTATTTTTATCTACGCCGTCAGTGTTTTTAACCACTTCTAAAGCAATTCTTTTTGCCTTTTCTTTATCGTCCTCATAAGCAATTCCGGATCTTATACTAATTCTTCTTTTTCCTGTGATTGTGTAGTTGATGATTGGATTGTTAACCACGTCTTTGTTTGGAATTTCGACTATTTGTCCTTGAGGCGTTTGAATGACCGTGGTTCGTGTTTTGATTTCTTTTACAATACCGTGTTTTCCGCTTAATTCGACAAAATCCCCTAATTTGAATGGGTTAGTTAATGAAATAGATACTCCGGAAAATAAGTTGGATATTATTTCTTTTACGGCAAATCCAATTATTAGTCCGGCTGCGCCTGCTCCAGCCAGAGCTGAAGTAACCACGCCGCCGAGATTTAAAATACTTAGAGATATAAGCAGGCCAATAGTAATAATTAGAAATCGAATAAAGGAGGTTGCAAATTTTCTTAAACTTTTCTTTTTAATAACTTTAGCCAGAGCATTAAATATGTAATTTTTAAGAATTCGGGAAAGGATATAGAAGATTATGAAAACAAATAAGGCGGCAATAATGTTTGGGGAAAAGGTGAAAACTTGTCTTTTCCAGATTCCGAGTTTAATAATAATCAACTGCCACGCTTCTTCAAGCACTATAAAGTTATTATACTATCTTTTTAATTTTTTTCGAGGTCGGATAACCGCCGCTGATATAGATTCAGCATTTTTTATATTTAATGCTAATGGGCATAGAAAATAAAACTTATCAATTTATTAATGGAAGCGAAAAAGGCAAATTAATTATTTAAATAAAATTGCGTTTGGAAGGTTTCTTCCCGGGCCGACTTTGTAGCCTCCGTGCCACAGAGCCGTT
>CAYXSV010000022.1:0-4877 GCA_964468355.1 uncultured Gammaproteobacteria bacterium | reverse complement strand
TTGAACTACGGGCGCCTGGAGCCTGGACCGAGAATCGAACTCGGGGCCTTCCCCTTACCAAGGGGATGCTCTACCACTGAGCCACCCAGGCCTGAGTGCACCCGAGAGGATTTGAACCTCTAACCTCCTGTTCCGAAGACAGGCGCTCTATCCAGTTGAGCTACGGGAGCAAAATATAATTTTAAATTTCCGCTTGAGCCCCTAGGCCATGTACCCTACGTGGTACCATGGCTACGGGAGCATAGATATATTTTACTTTAACCTAGCCATTATTTCAAAGCGGAAACGCAGATTAAAATCTGCTACTATATCGGCTTTAGATATTAAGTTAAGGGCTTATTTGTCTATGCTAAAATTAATTCATGCAAATAACCAAAGGCGTAATTGCTGCTGCCGGGCGCGGAACCCGTTTTTTACCAACAACTAAAGCTTATCCAAAAGAACTTATTCCAATTTTGGGAAAACCAAACATCCAATATTTAGTTGAAGAAATGATTGGTGCAGAAATAAAAGAGATTGCTATCATCCACCGGCCCGGTGAAACTAAAATTAAAGAATACTTCTCCCCTGATCAAAACCTAAAAAAATATCTAAAGAAAAACAATAAATTGGATTACTTAGAAAGTTTGGAAAGAATTTGGCAAAAAGCAACTTTAGAATTTATTCCACAATCACCGGAATTACCTTACGGCAACGCCAGTCCAGTCCTGGCCGCAAAAAAATTTATTAATAATCAACCGTTTATTTATATGTTTGGAGACGACTTCATCTTAGAAGACAACCCGGGCAACTACCTTGGCTTATTAATAAAAGTTTTTAAAAACCATCAGCCGGAGGTCGTTTTGGGCTGTCAGAAGGTTCCCTGGGAAGAAATTAACCGTTACGGTAGTGTTCAGTATGCTGAGAAGCCAGATGTCCCCAATCAGGCCGTAGCCGTATTGGAAAAATTACCGAAAGATAAAGCCCCGTCAAATATTGCCCAATTCGGCAGATTTATCTTCTCGCCGAAAATTTTTCCGGTATTAAAAGATCAGGAAACATCTAAAAGTGAACTCTGGCTCTCAGATGCCAACAATACACTGGCTAAAAACAACATTGCCATTGCCGAACCAATTCAGCAAGGCAAATGGTTGACTACGGGTGACCCTCTCCGCTGGCTGAAAACAAATATTGAAGTCGGTCTTAACAACCCCCATTTTCAAGCTGACTTAAAAGCTTATCTGGCCGAAATTGACCGTTCATAATATCCTCACGAATTTTTTTCATCAAACGCATGTAGAAGGTCAAGTTGTGAATAGTCATCAAACGTTTGCCTAACGGTTCTTCAATTTTCAATAAATGGCGGATATAAGCCCGGGAATAGTTTTGGCAGGCCCAGCAGGGACAATTATCTTCAATTGGTGACTTGTCTAATTCATATTTGGCCTTGTAAATTCTAATTTCACCGGAAAAAGTATAAGCTAATCCGTGGCGGGCGTTTCTTGTCGGAACAACACAATCAAACAAATCCCAGCCCATAGACACGGATCGGACAATTTGACCCGGCGGGCCGGCACCCATTAAATACCGCAACCTATCTTCAGGTATTAAACCGGCAGTGTAGTCAATAATTTCGTTATTAACCGTCGGCCCGCCAAATCCGTACCCCGGCCAAGACCAAACAGCTTCCAGCTGCTGATAACACTTTTTTCGCAGTTTTTCGCTGTTTGCACCTTGAATTATCGCCATCATCATTTTATCTTCAAATTCCGGCTTATCACACCAAAACTGAAAAGCTTTTTTTGCCCACCTTAGTGTTGTACTTACTGAATAGCGATTTTTATTTTCCTCAGCATCAGCGGCAACCGGATAGTCCAAAATCATTAAAATATCGGATCCTATATCTAATTGGTCTTCAAGGCATTTCTCTGGAGTCAACCAATGTTTCTTCCCAGTCAAGTGGTCTTTATACTCAATCCCGTCTTTTTTAACTTCACCCATACCATATTGATAAATTAAAGAAAAAACCTGCCATCCGCCGGAATCGGTTAAAATCGGACCGTTCCAATTCATAAATTCCCCTAAACCACCTAACTTTTTTATCACTTCCGTCCCCGGCCGAATACCTAAATGATAAATATTACCCAAAATCATCTGTAGACCAATACGTTTCAAATCTTCGCCGGAAAGATGCTTGACTGCTCCATAAGTAGCGTCGGGGATAAAACAAGGCGTTTCAACCACTCCTTTTTCGGTTTTAATCTCCCCCACCCTGGCCCGTGAATTTTTATCTTTGGTTTTAACCTTAAAAAACTTATTTTTCATCGCCCCAAATTATACCGCATAACCTAAACATCAAAACATTTATACAACTATTGTGCGCGATCGCGCAAAATAGTTGTAATCTAAGCTTCGCTAAAAAAACTAGCCAAGATGCAAAAAATGTTATAAAATATCAATTAAAGCACAGTTTAAAAACCTAGGTCCGTGGTGAAATTGGCATCACCGCAGTCTCCAAAACTGCTATTCCAGGTTCAAATCCTGGCGGACCTGCAAAACAACTTCAAATGATATACTTCTAGTATGGATGAAAACAAAGAGGGATCAAAATGGATCATAAAACCGGGAGAACTTAATCCCTTCAAAAACTACTACACTGTATCTGAAAGAAAAACTGATCAAGGATTAATTAGTATAACCACAGATGGGATTGAAATATCTGAGGAGCAGGCCAACAGGTTGATAGACAACACACATAAAGCCGCTCGAATCGCTACTAGTATTAATCAGGGACCTTATTAACGGATACGAAGAAAAATTAACCTTAAGATTTCCAGCAGAAGGACAGGTAGGATTGATGAACGACCTTAAAGCCCGAAAAGAATTACTAGATCATGAAGATGAAAGTCAAACCGCCGCTGTTGTCCATGAAATGATACATGCTATTCAAGAAGATTTACCTGGACATTAAAGATTTCCACATGAAGCTGTTCCTTTAGCGGCAGAATTTATATTTGGCGGGAAAAGCCGCTTGTCAAGCTTTGAAAATAGAACAAAAGAAGTGTTAGCTTGCATGAACGGTTCTCAGGAATTCAATGCTCACACCCGTGGTTGGCAAAAATCTTTGCAGTTATTTGAAGAAGCTGGGGATATCAAAATAGATTTAAAAAAAGAAAATGCCGAAAATATTATCAATAAACTTATGCCATTAAAAAAACTAGACGAAGATCACAAAATATCTTTAATTCAAAATTTTATCAAACAAGGGATTAGTGATTCTGAGAAATAATTTTCCTACTGGCTAAGGCCTTCCATCATCTGGTCAAAGTCCATAAATTCAATGTCGCTTGGTGGATTGAACTTAGCATCTGAAACAGTTGTCGGCTGACAATTATAGTCAACGTCTGTCGGTAAATCCTGATCAGTTTCTAAATTCTGATCAGTTTCTCCCTCTTTAGATTCACCGGAAAGCATCTGTTCCGCCTCTTCCGGTTCAAAACACATTTTGATTCCCTGCTCTCGATCATCAGACCAATTCCACATGCAGTCATCTTTAAAAATAACTTGGGCCGTTCCTTCCTGAGAAACAATCTCAGAATAAAACTTTTCACCTTTTATCCAAGTTGTTATCTGATAATCATCTCCTTGATCAAAACTGCATTTTAAAGGAATACCCAACCCAACCATCGCTTTTAAACGACCGGTAAAGGTTTCGTTTTCAGTACCGGTTTCCGTTTCTTGAGTTTCTTCTGATTCAGTAGTCGGCACTTCTTGGCCGGTTGGCATTTGAATTTCGGGCGTCTTAGTTTGACGAGTTAATAAATAACCCCCTAAACCAACAACAACGACTAAAATTAAAATTACTGGTAGTAACTTTTTCATCTCTTTTTTTTCACCTCCTTTCTTTTATTAAAAATTTTTTAACTAATTATATTCACACTCTTTCCATTTATCAGGAACAGATTTTCCACTAGCATCACGACATCGGTTTTCTGGATCACTACAAAGATTTTGACAAGTTGGATCATTTTCAAAAATTATTGGACAACGACTCATGCTAGGTCTATCATACTGCTCACAACTTCCTTCTTTACTACCACCGGGAGCACAAACATAATACTCAATACATCCATAATTAAGATTAATGTTACTGCTCGATATACCATAATTATATTCACAATCTGGCGGCCCGCAGCCCAAATGACAACCTGTTTTTTTAATAGCCCCATCATCCTTGTTTTCTAGGTTTGTCAATAACATAAACCACTGACTACAGTCGTCACTACAATGTGATTGATATCCATAATCTGTACCATTAGGATCGCATGGAATTTCATCTAAATAAATTGTCTCCCCATATTCTAAGGGTTGACCACATTCGGGTAAACTTTTAGGGAAACAATCAACGTCAAAAAAAAACTCATAAAGGGCGGTTTTAAGTCTCTCCAAATCAGATTTTCTTTTTGTATCCTTCGCCTTATTTATTTGAGGAGCAGCAAAAATAGCTGCACCTAAAAAAATTATTCCCAGTAATAAAATTATAATCAATAATTCAGGAAAACTAATTCCAAATTGGCCCAATAATTTCTGCCGCATCAAATTAATCTTAACATAAAATTTAGAACTTATTCAGAATATGCTTAAAAGGCAGAGTAAAATCGGACCAGGAAATTTTTCCGTCGTGGTTAAAATCAATCGGGATTAAAAACTTAAATTCCGCCCTATTTAACCCGGGCTCGTGAAAAGTGGTATAGGTTTGTCGAGGCAATGACCCGGGCTTGACTAAAACCAGCCGATACTCTTGATCCAAGGCAACGTTGTCAATTTGGTTCAAAATCACCTTGCCGTCGGTAACAGTTAAACCCTCGCGGGCAAAAATTACCTGCTCGTTATCATCA
>CAYXSV010000021.1:0-9021 GCA_964468355.1 uncultured Gammaproteobacteria bacterium | reverse complement strand
CCTTTCCGATGTGAACGGAACGCGCTGCCGACTGCGCCACGCGACCGAAATTAACCCTTGCGATATTATATCAAAGGGTATAAACTGTACCAGTAATGATAAAGAAGATTTTTCAATTTTTTCTAGATTCAATTCAGGCCTTAGTTTTAGCGTTATCCGTTTTTGTTCTGCTTTATTTATTTATTGCCCAGCCAAACCAGGTTCACGGCCATTCTATGGATCCAAACTTCCATGATAAAGAATTTATATTAACGGAAAAAATTACTTATAAACGTCGTGGTCCCGATCGTGGTGAAGTAGTTGTTTTTAAAGCTCCCCCAAGTGAGCCGTGTGCCGCTGACAGTTGTGAATATATTAAAAGAGTTATTGGACTTCCCGGTGAGATTATCCGTTTGAAAGACGGTCAAATTTGGATAAATGACCGTCAGCTGGATGAGCCGTATTTACCAGTAGATTTCCAAACAACTGCCGGTAGTTATTTAAGAGAAGGACGTCCTTTGGTGGTTCCTCAAGGTGAATATCTTTTGATGGGTGATAACCGACCTCATTCGCGCGACGGCAGAGAATTTGGACCTACTCCAAAAGAAGACATTGTCGGCCGTGCCTTTTTTGTATATTGGCCGGCAAATAATATGGGAATAGTAGAACACGCTGAATATAACCTTTAAATCTTCTTAATTAATAAAGATTTCGAGTGTAATTTTATTGACGGAAGAAGTTGATTCAATTTTATTAATTTTTTTACCTAAAATCTGTTCCAGCCCTTCTTTAATTGTTTCTGCTTGTTCCTGATTGATTTGAAGTTTCTTTTTGCGCGCGTTTCTTTTCTGCTTTACTAAATCCTCTGTTTCGCGTACTGTTGAATGATTTTTTAAAACATCTTTATAGACTGAAATGCATTCCTGAGGATTTTCAAGAGAAGCAAGGGCCCTTGCATGTCCTTCGCTGACTACTCCGCCTAGAAGTCCGTCTTTGATTGCAACCGGTAAATCTAATAGGCGTATGCTGTTTGCGACATAAGAGGAGCTTTTGCTAATTTTATCAGCCAGCTCTTTGTAACTTAAGTTTTCGTCTTCTTTGATACGCTTAAAAAGTTTACCCCGTTCTAAAGGGTTAAGGTTTTCGTAATTTTTAAGTTCTGCCATAAAGTGCTAGTAAACACAAACCAGCTTATTATCTCTTTTGTTTTTAAATTTGATTATCCCTTTTCGGTCGGCGTAAATAGTGAAGTCGCGTCCCATTTTCGTTCCCGGACCCGGGTGAAATCGACTGCCTAACTGCCGGACAATAATGTTACCCGGCTCTACTGTTTGGCCGGAAAATAATTTTATGCCGCGATGTTTGCCTCTGCGTTTGCGTTGGCTTTTCTGATTAACTTTTCCTTTTGCTTTAGTTTTTGCCATTTTATTTTGCTTTAATATCTTCTATTTTTATTTTTGTCATATAAGGACGGAAACCCTTTACTTTTCTGTATCTGGTTTTCGCCCTAAATTTTGCAACTCTGATTTTATCGCCTTTAAAGTGATCAAGAACCTTTGCCTTAACAACAGTTTTATCAACAGTCGGTTGTCCGATTGTAATCTTTTTTCCTTGTTTAACTAAAAGTACTTTGTCAATATCAAATTTTTTATTTTTATCCAAATCTATTCTATCCACGGTTAGCTCTTCACCCGGCTTAACTTGATACTGATGTCCTTTTAAATCAATTATCGCGTAGTCCATAATAGGGTTAATTATATCAACATTAGATTTATTTGGCAAAACCTAATTAAAACAGGCCGAGGGAGAGTAAAGTTGAAATCAAAGATGAACCGCCGTAAGAGAGCAAAGGGAGAGGTAAGCCGACAATTGGGAAAAATTGTAGGTTCATTGCTAGGTTAATTGAGGTTTGAATAAAAAATAAAATTAAGATACCTAAGCGGTAATTAAAATCCAATGGATTTTTTGAAGTGTTTAATTTTTTGATCATCCACCAGAATAGATAGAAATAAAAACTTAAACAGAAAAAAGCTCCTATAAAACCCAACTCTTCGCTAATTGCAGCCAAAATAAAGTCAGTTTGTTTTTCCGGTAAAAAGGCAAGTTGTGTTTGTCTGCCGGCACCAAATCCCCTGCCGAAAAGTCCGCCGGCTCCGATGGCAATTTTGGCTTGAATTTGATTGTACCCTTTTCCTAAAGGATCCGCCTTGGGGTTAAGAAAGCTGGTAATCCGGTTAAGTTGATATGGTTGCAAAAGATTTGCCCATCCAAAAAAAAGAATAATTAGACCCGCGCCGGTTAATGGCAGCCACCACTCTAGTTTTGGTTTATGTATGAAAACTAAGATTAATAAACTTATTAAAATAACTCCGGCACTGCCAAGGTCGGGTTCTAAAATAATAAGAATAACCGGTATAAAAATTAAAATTAAATCAATGATAAATTCCAAAAAATTTCCCGTTCCCTCCCGGCCTAAATATGAACTAAGCCATCCTACTAAGAGTGGTTTAGCAAATTCAGATGGCTGAATGGTGAATCCAAAGATATTTATCCACCTGGTGGAACCTCTTATTCCCTGGCCGATTATCAATGGAACTAATAAGAGAAAAATAGTAGCACCATAAATATATTTGTTCCATTTAAAAAAATTATCTTTACCAACGCTTTTAGCCGCTAAATATATTCCACCGCCCAAAATCCAGAAAATCATCTGGCGCCAGAAAAGTCCTCTTTCCAGTCCCCAAATCATTAATAAGTTTAGTACCATTAGGCCAAAGACAGAAATCATTTTCTCTGTTTTCTTAAAAAGGAAGGAATATCAAACTTATCGTTTATTTCAACACCTTCGGGTAAATTTTCTTGGGAAAACTCAATCTCATCGGTTTCCTCTTCTTTTTTAGTTTCTTCCGTATCGGTTTCATCAATTTCTTTGTTATCAACCGTTATTTCTCTATCTATTTTTTCTTCTTTTTTATTAACCAGTTGGGAAAGCATTTGGTGGGATTGATCAAATCCGGTTGCTATAACCGTTATTTTTACACCTTTGAAATTTTGTTCAATACTAGCTCCGAAAATAATATTTGCGTCGCCGCCGACAAGCTGACTTATTTCCTGGGCAGCTTTTTCCACTTCCAACATTGTCAGGTCGGATGAACCGGTGATATTAAATAAAATACCGCGGGCGCCGTCAATGCTGACGTCAAGCAAAGGCGACGAAATAGCGCTCATTACTGCTTCTTTTGACCGATTTTCTCCGCTGGCCTGGCCAACTCCCAATAAGGCACTGCCTGCATTTTTCATGATTGACTTAATATCAGCAAAATCTAAATTAATTAAGCCCGGCGTGGTAATTAACTCTGAAATACCCTTCACTCCTTGGGTTAAAACAGAGTCAGCCAGATTAAAGGCCTCAACTAAAGTTAGATTATCACTGGCAATATCAAGTAATTTTTGATTTGGAATGACTATTAGAGTATCAACACTCTCCTTCATTTTTTCAATTGCTTCTTCCGCAATAACCATTCTTCTTGTTCCTTCAAAAATAAACGGTTTAGTTACAACCCCGACGGTTAGTACCCCCAGTTCTTCTTTAGCAATTTTACCGATAACCGGTGCCGCTCCGCTGGCAGTACCGCCGCCCATTCCTCCGGCAATAAAAACCATATCGGAACCCTTGATTAAATCCATTATTTCTTTAGAAGATTCTTCAGCCGCCTGTTTACCGATCTTAGGACTTCCGCCTGCCCCTAATCCTTTAGTTAATTTTTTGCCTAGTTGGATTTTAGTATCCGTTTTAGATGAAATTAAGGCCTGAGCATCTGTATTAGCCGTTAAAAAATCAACGCCTTTAATTTCATTTGATTCAATCATGTGGTTAACAACATTACCGCCACCGCCGCCAACGCCGATAACTTTGATGTTGGCAACTTGGCTTGGACGTGGTTCAACTAAAGCCATTAGCGGTTTAAGGCAATAGCGGTTTAAGAACTTCTCCTAACCGCTGGATTGCACCTTTAATTGGTAACTTGCCCTTTATATTTCCTAAATCAAACATCCGGTGGGGTAATAAGGTTTCAGCCCTCTGTTTATTAATACCGTATAAAATAAGGCCGATTGAAGATGAAAAATCGGGTGCTAAAAGTTCGTCAACAATACCGCCGACTTCTTTTGGGACGGCAATTCTTACCGGCAGACCTAAAGCGTGCTGGCAGTTGTATTTAATTCTTGCTGTTTGAGCTCCTCCGCCGGTTAAAACTACTCCGGCTGGTGTTGCCCCGCCAAACCCGCTGTCCCTGATTTTTTCACCAATCATTTTGAAAATTTCTTCCAACCGAGGGGCGACTATACCGTTGATGGCTGTTTTCATCGATATTTTTTGTGTTGAATCGCTGACGCCTAGTTCTTTTAACGAGACTTCCTCATCATTATCAAGTTCACTGTTTAATTTGAGTTTTAACTTTTCCGCCTCATCAAGTGATAATCTAAGGCCGATAGCTAAATCGTTGGTAACGTTTTTTGCTCCAATTGGGATAACTGCCGAATAAGCCGGTGCTCCTTCGTGGTAAATTGCTAAAGAAGTTACGCTTGCCCCCATATCAACAAGAATAACTCCTAATTCCTTTTCCGTCGGTGTAAGAACGGCTTCGGCACAGGCAAATCCGGAAAAAACATAATCAAGTATTTTAATTCCGGATTCATCAAGACACTTAGACAAATTTCTTAACGCCGGTGTCGAAGCTGTAACAATGTGCGATTCTACTTCAAGCCGGACGCCGGCCATACTTACCGGGTCAATAACTCCGGATTGTCCGTCCACTGTGTAATGCCTCGGTATAACGTGAAGTATTTCTTGCGAAGAAGGCAGGGAAACGGCCTTTGCGCCTTCAATAACTCTTTCAACATCTTCGTCAGTAATTTCTCCTGTTGGGTTGGAAACGGCAACTACGCCTTGTGAATTTAAGGATGAAATATGAGGTGCGGAAATACTGACATAGGCCTCGTTTATCGAATAATTGGCCATCCGTTCGGCTGCCTCAATACTTTTAATCATTGATTGAGTAGCTTTTTCTATATCAACTATTTGACCTTTGCGCATGCCCTCGGCAGGAAAATTGGCTACACCAATTATATTCAATCGTTCTTCTTCCGGATAATGCTGGCCAACCAGCGTAACTATCTTACTACTGCCGATATCAAGACCGAC
Organism: uncultured Gammaproteobacteria bacterium; assembly: GCA_964468355.1. Taxonomy (GTDB): domain Bacteria; phylum Patescibacteriota; class Microgenomatia; order UBA12405; family JAHJSD01; genus CAYSLZ01. The sequence continues at coordinate 3,839 of CAYXSV010000021.1, read as the reverse complement.
GACTAAATTAGAACGCAACATATGGTTTATCTCCGGTTAAATCAATTAATTTTGGGACACCCCTTTGATTAAGCCCCTCATCTATTTTAGCTTCTTTTAAAATCAATTGTAAAGAGGCAAGTTGGGTTTGAGGCGGCTGTTGGGTTGAAAAAATTACCTTTATAAACTCCCCCTCTCTTTTAATCAACGTCTCTAGGCCGTTAATTTCTGGTTTAGTTTTTGGACCGTTAATTATTTTTATGTCGTTTTCCCTTAAACTATTAACTAATTTTGTTTTTATTACCTCTGTTTGTTGAATCGGCTGATGAACTTGTTTATTCCAGCTTCTTGCCTTATCTATTACATATGGTAATACTTTAAATTCAAAAAGCAAAATTAAACCGGAAATAAAAATAGCTAAAGGCAGTTGTTTAAGTTTCATAATAGCCCTTTTGCTAAACGCCAGACTTTTTCACCAGCGCTTCTGGGATCAGACCGATTCCACCATTGAGGCAATTTGACATTTTTATCAAGTTTAATCATGCTTTTTATTTCTTTGTATAAAAGTTTTGGACTTAAACTTTTTTGATCAATTTTTTTTGCCAATCCGATTTCCTCCAGCCATTGAGCATTCTTTACCTGTTCATTTTCAGCCGTCCAGGGAATCGGAATAAGCAGGGCCGGTTTTTTTAATGCGGCCAAATAAGTGCAGATATTTGCTCCGCTTCTTCCAATAACCAAATCCGACTGACGGTAAAGCCAGCCGAATTCATGGTTTTCTTTAAATCTTACCGCAATATAATTATGTTCTATTTTTTCTTCTACATTTGAGTCAAGACCAATTTGGTGAAAAATAAAATAATTTTTGGTTAATTTATCCTTAATTTTTAAAACGGTTTGGTTAATTATTTGTGATCCGGTTTTACCGCCGGTAACTACAATTAACGGCTTTTTCGACTTAATTATTGGTTTAAAATGCACATCATTCTTATTTGGCCGGTATTTAAAAACAGCTGATTCGACCGGGTTGCCGGTTAAAACTGTTTTTTTAGCTGGCAGTTGGTTAATAACTTCCGGAAAAGAGACGGCAATTTTTTTAACAAAAAACTTATTAATTTTTGTACCCAACCCGACTGTTCTTGTTTGCTCATGAGTTATTGCTGGTATACCTAATAACCAGCCGGATATCACCACTGGAACTGACAAATATCCACCAAAAGAAATAATTGCCTTTGGCTTAATTTTAATTAGCAGCCACAATGCTTGTAAAAATCCAAAAGGTATTTTAATTAAACTCTTTATCGTATTAGGAGTAAACTTGCGTTGAACTCTTCCAGTAGTTATTGGAACAAAATTAATTTTTGCCCGTTTGGATAACGTTCGGTATTCAAAAGATTCCGCTTTATTTGATTCAAGGGCGTATTTTCTGCCGAAATAAAAAATCTCCCAATTATCTTTTTCTTTTAAAATTTGCTCAATAACCCCCAATGCCGGGGTTAAATGTCCACCGGTTAAAACAACTTTTTTCATACTTAAGTTTATCACATCTAAAACTTCCGCTCATAGTCCGTATCGAAAATGCAGGGTTAACCCTGCTAATACAAATTAGGGTATGCAATAGCAGACTTCAGTCTGAGTTAAATATTGATCACCTGGTTGTTTACTTTCTTTAATTATAAGTAATTTCTACGCTAATTTCTACGACCCGCTTCGCCGCGAGGCGAGCCCGCTTCGCCGAATCGAGGCGAGTCGTAGCGCTAAGGATAGAAAGGGTTGTCTATTTATTTGGTGTCTGGCGGGAGACGGAAACAATGATTCCGGCGGCAATTAGAAGAGTAATCAGTGAAGACCCGCCGTAGGAAACAAAAGGAAAAGGCATGCCTGTAAGCGGTAAAACAATTGCTACTGCTCCTAGATTGATTAACCCTTGCCAGGCAATTAAAGAAATTAAGCCGCCGGCAAGTACTTGGCCAAACTTGTCCGGTGCTTGACGGGCTATTTTTATACCTCTGCCGATAAGTAAAAAGAAAATAGTTATAAAAACACTAATACCGATAAAACCAAATTCTTCTCCAATTAGGGCGACAATTGAATCGGTGGTTACTTCAGGAAGATATTGAAATTTTTGTCGTGAATTACCCATACCTCGGCCAAAAAGTCCACCGGAACCCAAAGTGAGCGCTAATTGATAAGCATGATAAGATTTTCCCCGTGGATCATAAAAGGGATTTAAAAGTCCAAGTAATCGGTTTTTACGGTAAGGTGAACTAATAATCAAAAGAAACCCGATTAGTATGCCGGTTGTGGCAAGAAAAGATAAACTAGTTAATTTTTTACCGCTTAAAAACCACACCGAGCCGGCAGTTGCCGCTAAAAGAGCCGCTGACCCGAAGTCCGGCTGTATCAATACTAGGCCGAGTGGAATAGAAAGGAAAAATAGTTGGTGCCATAAGCTGATTTCTTTTTCTCCTGTACTTAAGGTGGAAAAAAGAAAAATAATACTAAGTTTTACCAGCTCTACTGGTTGAATATTAATAAATCCAAAATCAAGCCACCTTTTGGCACCGTAAGCTGTAATTCCCACTTTAGGTAAAAAAACTAAAAATAATAAACTCAAGCTTAATAAAAACCCTATTTTAGAAACTTTTTTCCAAAAATGGTAATTAATGTTAGCGGACAGAAAAGCTAGACTTCCGCCGATTAACAACCAAACTAGTTGTCGTTTTATAAAATAAAACTGATCGTTAAAAAGAGTTTGTCCTTCAATTAAGGAAGCATCGCCGATCATTACTAATCCGGCTAAAACAAAAAAAACAGTTAGTCCAATAAAGCCCCAATCCGGTTTTTTAGTGACGCTTTTCATTTTAAACCCCAGTAATAAGATAATTTATCAGCAATATTAAACCAAACCGGTGCAGCAGTTTCCGACCCCCAAGGAGAAGTGGACGGCTCACGTAAACTTATCAGCATTACAAATTTCGGATTATCAGCCGGAGCATATCCAATAAAAGAAGCAATTGTTTTTTCTTTGTCGTAATGCCCGGCAATTGGGATTTGGGCTGTTCCGGTTTTTCCGGCTACGGCTAGGTCATCAAGTTTAGTCCATTTAGCACCACCGTTTTCGACAGCATTAACAAGCATTTCCTTAATTAATGCTGTTGTTTTTTCACTTAACGGTTGACCCGTTATTTGGGTCTGGTAATCATGAGCAATTTTTGTTCCGTCAGTTATTTGTCTGACGAGACGGGGTTTAACAATTTTCCCATTGTTGGCTAAGCCGGAAAAGGCGGTTACCAGCTGTATCGGTGTAACTGAAATACCTTGCCCGAAAGAAAGAGTGGCAATGTCAATTGGATACCATTGATTATGATTTCGAAGCGGTAAAGCGGCCTCTTCCTGTAAATCGATACCTGTTTTCTTGCCGAACCCGTATTTATCAAGATAGTCAAGCATATTTTTTTTTCCTAACTGTTCGGCTACAAAAACCATACCGACATTGTCGGAATTTTGAATGACTTCAGTCATTGTTGAATCAGGGTGGTAATTGTCATCCCAAGTTTTGATTGTATGGTCGCCGATCTTTTTGGGCTGATCGCAAAAAGTGCATTTCGTATCCGGTTTTACAACGTTTTCCTCAATGGCTGCCGCCATAACAAGCGGTTTAAAAATAGAACCGGGTTCAAAACCTTCAACAATCGCCGGATTAGGATATAGTTTTTTTTCATATTGGCTAAAATTAGCCGGATCATAATTAGGAAAACTGGCCATTGCCGAGATTGCGCCGTTTTTCGGGTTCATTATAATTCCCCAGCCGGATATAGCCCCGTATTTTTCAATTCCTTTTTTTAATTCTTCTTCTA
>CAYXSV010000020.1:0-7835 GCA_964468355.1 uncultured Gammaproteobacteria bacterium | reverse complement strand
CTGGGTACTAAGATGTTTCAGTTCCCCAGCTTACCCGCCCGCGCAAAGCGCGAGCTCCAAGTGCTTGCACACTTGGGGATTACTCCATTCGGACACCGACGGATCAAAGGTTGTTTGGCACCTCCCCGACGTGTTTCGCCGCCTACCGCGTCCTTCTTCGGCTCTTGTTACCTAGGTATCCACTATTTGCCTTAATACTAGAATTTTGTTATCCGGCCGTGCACTATAAATAGTACACGGTAAAATACTGTGTGTCATAAGACACACATGCAGCGTACCACAAAGGGTACACTGCGAATGATGCACGGTATAGTACGTCATCAATAACTTGTTAAAGTGCAAAACAAAACCGGGACAAATTGTCCCGGTTACCTAAATACATCAATGATCTAGTTTAAGCTACAATATTTTCCGCTGAAAAATCTGATAGATTAAATTTTTTCTCATTATTATTTTGATATATTTAGGAAACCGAAACAAAAAATCCGGTCACCAGCTTTTTAATATCTGGTAGATGTATTATATTAATAGTATAAGTAGAAGTCAAGTAGTTGGTTATAGATAACATAAATATTGTTTTTCCCCAATTATTATTTTGGAAATAGTTAATAGTTATTAGTTGTTTAATATAGTAGTAGTAATAGTATAGTCGGTGGAAATGTGTATTGTTAGGTTACTGTCAAACGTAAGTTAGACGTTAATAACTTAGTTAATAAATAGTTTTTGCCAACGAAATTTTAAAAACAATATTTTTTATCTGATAATTTTATACCTGTCCGCGACTATAGGAGGTGGAAAAATATAAAATTTTGGGGATTAAATTGTGGGAAAATATATAAGTATTGTGGAATATTAAGCATAGATTTTTTTTCTCATTTCCAAAATATCGTGTCTAATTTCTTGATTGGTGGAAAATAATCGGTCAATCTTTTCTTCAGAATGCATTACTGTTGTGTGATCACGTCCACCTAGTATTTCACCAACTCGTTTCAGTGGATATTCAAGTTCCTTACGTAAAAGATAAGCGGCTATATGACGAGCGGTAACAATTTGTTTTTTTCTGGAACGGCCCTTGACTTCTTTTGTTTTAAGGTCATAATGTTTGGCAACTACCGATAAAATTCTTCGGTAAGAAATCGATTTTCTTTTTTTGGATTGATTTTTAATTCCAAAAAAGTTTTTCACATAGTCTAAGTTAAGATTTTGGTTGTCGGCATTGGCAGCGGCAGCTATTTGGGTCAATTTGCCTTCTAATTCTCTGGCGTTTGATTCAATTGTTTCAGCGATAAATGTAACCGCGTCGTCAGTTATACTAATATTCCGTTGTTCAGATTTTTGTTTTAAGATTGCTACTCTCATTTCAAAATCTGGTGACTGAACATCTACAGTTAATCCGCCCATGAATCGTGAAGTTAACCTATCTTTAAGAGGTTGAATTTCTTCTGGTTTTCTGTCCGATGTAAGGACTATTTGTTTTTGATTTAAATACAAATCATTAAAGGTGTGAAAAAACTCATCCTGAATATATTCTTTTCCGGCAATAAATTGAATGTCGTCAACTAAAAAAACATCGACATTTCTATATTTATGCTTAAATTTGTTTGTTGTTTGTTCTTTTAGAGAGGCAACTAATTCGTTTCCAAAAGTTTCTCCGCTGATACAGAGTATTTTCCAGTCGGAATAATCGTTTAAAATTCGGTTGCCTATTGCGTGGAGTAAATGGGTTTTACCGACACCGACGCCGCCCCAGATAAACAGCGGGTTGTAGGAATTACCTGGTTGTTTAACAATTCCTTGTGCTGCAGCAAAGGCAAAGTGGTTGGTATCACCGACAACAAAATTATTAAAATTAAATAAAGGGCTTAGACCGGAACGTTTATTAAATGTGTTAATCGGCTTTTGATTTGGCGTAGTTTGTACCGACGAGGGCTTTTTCCGGCTGTGTGTTTTATGGTTTTTGTTTTCTTTAAATAGAGGTCCGGTATTAGAATTTTGTTTTGCTTTTTCTTTTTCGACTTCAAACTCAAGCTTGGATTTTTCTCCGGTTTGTCGGTCAAGCGCTGACTGAACTAAACTAGCATATCTTTTTTTTATTAAATCGGCTAGATAAGAGTTTGGACATTTTATCGTTGCTGTTTGATTTTTATAACTTTTAAGTTTAGTGTTTACAAATAGAGTGGTAAAAATAGTCTTTGACAGTGAAAGTTTAAGTTCAGCTAATACACTAGACCAGAGGGAGTCTAAATTTTTTGTCATTTTTCATTTAGGCAGTTATTCACATTGTAAAAGTTTTATCCACATTTGACAAGAGGCAATTTACAGTTGACTTATGTTATAATCAACTCCATGGCCTTGCCAAAAGAGTTTCGGCTTAAGAAAAGAAAAAATTTTGAAAAAATTAAAAATAAAGGCCAAAAGGTTCATACCCCTTTATTTGTTGCTTTGATTTTAAAAGGACAAAAAGAAGGGCCGAAATTTGGATTTGTAGTTTCTAAAAAAATTGACAAAAAAGCAGTTGGGAGAAACAAAATCAGGCGTCGGCTAAGCGAGGCGGTAAAAGGTTTACTCTCAGAAATGCGTAAGGATATTTTTGTTATCCTTTTAACAAAAAGAAATATAAAAAATGCTAATTATCAAGAAATTAAAAATGAAATTAAAAATATTGACCGATTATTCTGATAAATATGCGTGCGTTAAAAGTTCGGAGAATATGCGGTAATTAAAAAATGTGGAACACACTCCTATTTCAACCATTATTAAATGCTTTAATTGCTTTTTACCATTTATTTGGCAATTTGGGCTTGGCAATAATTAGCTTAACTGTTTCTTTACGCACTCTTCTTTTACCTTTAACTTTGCCTTCTTTAAAAACGGCTCAAAAAATGAAAGATATTGGACCAAAACTTGAAAAATTGAAAAAAAAACATAAAGAAGATAAGGAAGCTTTAGCAAAAGCCCAAATGGAGTTATATCGGCAGGAAGGTATTAAACCATTTTCAGGATTTATTCCACAAATATTACAAATAGTTATTTTAATTGCCTTATATCAGGCTTTTCGACGAGTTTTGGGTAATAATGGCGGTATTAGTAAGCTAAACGAGTTATTATATCCTTTTTTAAAACTTTCCGAAAACGCTCAATTAGGATTAAGGTTTTTGTATCTTAAATTAAGTGAACCGGACATGATTGAGGTCTTTGGCAAAAAAATTCCAGGTTTTTTTGTTATTGGTGCTGCAATTTCTCAATTTTTGTCGGCGAAAGTTATGATGCCGTCGGTTGAAAAAGAAAAAGAAGCGGCAAAAGAAACAGAAGATAAAAAAGATGACTTTGCATCGATGATGAGAACTCAGTCGATGTATTTATTTCCGTTGATGACTATATTTATCGGAACGCGATTTCCTGCAGGACTGGTCCTTTATTGGTTTACCTTTAGTTTGTTTAATTTAGGTCAGCAGTTTATAATAAAAAGGATAGGAATTGGGAATAGCAAATAGTGAATTGTAGGGACAACTCTAGAGTTGTCCTTACATATGCAAAAAAACAAATATGAATAAAAAAAACAAAATCGAATTGGTTGAAAACCTAGCAAAGGAATTGTTTGAAAAGCTGGATCAAAAAGTTAAAATTAAATCAGGTGAAGAAGATGAAGGGATAAAAATTAATATTTCATCTGAAGATCCCGGCCCGCTGATTGGTTTTCATGGAAAAACTTTATCTTCTATTCAATTAATTTTAGGATTGATGGTTTTTCAAAAATTAGGAAAATGGCAGCAAATTGTAGTTGATGTTGATGGTTATCGTAAAGAGCAGGCAGAACGATTGCAGGGTATTGCTTTAAATTCAGCAAAAAGAGCTAAATTTTCCGGTCGGCCGGTTGCTTTGTCACCAATGACTCCGTTTGAACGAAGAGTTATCCATATGACTTTAAATGATGATCCTGATGTTAGTACCGAGTCTGAAGGCAGACCTCCACAGCGTTACGTTGTCATTACTCCAAAACCTTCTTCTTAATATATAATAGTATATGAGGAAAATTGTTAATAAAAACGCTTACCGGGAGTATGAAATTGAGGATAAGGTTGAGGCGGGAATTGTTTTAACCGGTGCGGAAGCCAAAGCAATTCGAACGAGGGGGATACAGCTTAAAGACGCTTTTGTTAAAATAATTAGTGGCCAGCCTTATTTAATTAATGCCGTTATCCACCCTTATCCTTTTGCTCGGAGTGAAAACCAGGAAATGGATCGAAAGCGTAAGCTTTTGCTGAAGGAAAACGAAATAAAAAAGCTAATCGAAAAGAAAGGACAAAAATTGACGATTGTGCCTTTAGCGTGTTATACTAAGGGCCGTTGGATTAAACTATTATTAGGTATAGGTAAGAGAAAAACTAAACATCAAAAAAAGCGGGATTTGATAGAAAAAGAAATTGATAAAAATATTCAAAAGTTCAAATATTCAAATATTCAAAAAGAAAATTAATTTTTGAAAATTGAGCATTTGAAAATTGAAAATTACGACGAAGTCGTTTTGGGGATGTATTTGATTCGACGGAAAAAGCACGTTTAAAAACAGCAAGCCCTCTTTGGTAAAAGAGGTTAAACAGACCAAAACAAACATGCCAACGAATCTATCGATGGCTCTCCGGCATTTGCTGCTAGTGACTTCGCAGTTGCAGTAGCATAATTGTTCGGAGCATCTGTCCCGCTGATGTCTAGGCGGCCGGATTAGGTGACAATTTACTAGACTTTTCCTTTTTAAGTTGGCCGTTTAAAAAGGAGAATATAATTGGCCAGCGCTGATAGAAGTTTTGAATATTGTCTAACTGTCAGCAAAAACTAAAATATTCTAAGCTTGTAGACATTTTTATCGTATTTTTCTGGACCCGCGGTCATTCCGCGGCATCTCCACCAAGAAAGTAATTAGTAAATAGTAATAAGTAATTAGGGATAATATAATGGCGAAAAATAAAAAAACAAAAAAAGTTAAAGGCTCAACGCCAAAGGCTAAAAGCAATCGGCCGGTTTTAAAAGTCCAAAAGCGGAGTATTACCGGTCGTAAAGTCAAGAATTTAAGAGACCAGGCCTTAATTCCAGCGATTATTTATGGACGGGAAATTGATTCGCTTAATGTGAAAATAGATTTGCATGACTTTAATGAGACCTTTAAGCGAGTAGGAGAAACGAGCTTGGTTGATGTAAAGGTTAAGGGTGAAAAAAAGAAAAGGCCGGTTCTTTTAAAAAACTTTCAATATCATCCGATAAATGACCAATTAATTCATTTAGATTTACATCAAGTCGATTTGAGCCAAAAAGTTACAGCGGAAGTCCCTGTTGAATTGGTAGGTAAATCTCCTGCCGCTGAATCCGGAGAGGGTGTTTTAGTTCAATTGGTTGATCAGCTTGAAGTTGAGGCACTGCCAACAGAACTTCCGGACAAGTTTATTGTTGATGTCAGTGAACTTGAAGAAGTTGATGATGCGGTTACGATAGCCGATTTGGAAAAAGTTTCTAAGGATGTGGAGATAAAGACGGAAAAAGACCAAATTTTGGCCAAGGTTGAACCTCTTCTTGAAGAAATTGAGGAGCCGGTGACGCCTGAGGAAGAACTTTTGGTCGATGAAGAAGACTTGGTGGAAGGAGAGGAGATGCCAGAGGAAGAAGCTCCCGGAGAAGAGGAATTGCCGGAGGAAGAATCACAGCCAGAAAAACCTGATCAAGAATGAAATTAAATAAACTTAATTTAGTTGACTTTCGCAACTACACGAAAAAACTTGAATTTTCAGAACAATTGAACTTAATTATTGGTCCTAATACTTCGGGAAAAACAAATCTTTTGGAATCAATTTATCTTCTTGCTTCCGGAGAAAGTTTTCGAGCTACAAAAATAGAAGAAATGATTCGCTGGGGGAAATCGCTGGCCTTGGTTGAGGGACTTGTTGCTGATGTTTTTTTAAAAATCGCTCTGCAGACAGAAAAAGATAAAGTAACCAAACAATTTTGGGTAGATGATGTAGAAAAAAAGAAATCCCAGTTTATAAGAGAGTTTAGTTCAGTAATTTTTAGGCCTGAAAATATAAGGATGATACGGGGTTCACCGAGCCGCCGCCGCAATTTTTTAGATGATGTCTGGTCAAGTTGGAGTTGGGAATATTATCAGCCGTTGTTAACTTTCAACAAGGCAATTATCAGGCGGAATCGTGTTTTAAGAAGAATTCAAGAAAGGAAAGCTAAAAAAGAGGAGCTTTTCTTTTGGTCTAAAACCTTGGAAAAAAACGGAGAAATACTTCGCCAAAAACGCGAACAATTTTTGGAATTTGCCAATTATTATTGGCAAAACCAAAGAAATGAGTTTTCTCATTTAAAGGTGGATTATTTAGCTAGTCCGATAACCGTAGATCTTTTAGAAGAATGTTATCAAAAAGATGTTGACCGGGGTGTTACCACTATTGGTCCTCAAAGAGATGATTTTAGGGTTATAAGTTCTGAATTTGGTGATCAACCAAAGAATGTTGCTACTTGGGGTTCACGCGGTCAACAAAGGTTAGCAACTTTAGCGCTTAAGTTAGCCCAACTTTCTTTTATTGAAGAACAACAAGACAAAAAACCGGTATTGCTTTTAGATGATATTTTTTCCGAGTTGGATAAAGCTAATCAGGAACTAGTCGTTTCACTTTTACCCCACTACCAAACATTTCTCACTCTTACCGAAGACATCTCAGTTCCTTTTCAAGCAAAAGTAATTAAATTAACATAAATAAACCTAATTTGTCCACTTAATGCTACGATCGTAGTGTTAACTAGACGGTTTTTCCTTTAATATGTATCTTAAATTTAGAGATTAGTTTTTCAAGCGGCCAATCAGCTGGTAATAAATCGAGTGGTAGTTTAGGGTGGGCTAAAATTAAATCCCAAAATTTCTTTTTTGTTTTTTTATCGTTTTCTTTTTGGTTATTTTTTAAATATGATAAAAGATTGTTTGCAGCTTGGTTCCACAAATCTATTTCCCATAAATCAGCAGCTAATTTAGAAGAGTTTTGTTTAAATAATTCTCCAATAAAAATACTTAAATATTTGCGGTTATCAACTTCTTCAACTAAGGATTGTAGTTGTTTGTCAGCCGGAAGAGGTGAAACCCATACAGATCGCTGAAAGTGTTTAAATCCTAATATTTTCAGTTGTTTTCGAAGATTATCCCGAACAAGTCGTTGTTTTTCCGGTATATCAAAACTTACCAAGCGCCATTTCTTATCCCATGGCTTAGTAATAAGTGCTAATATGCTTTCGGGCTTTTCTTTTATTTTGAAGCTTTTATCTAAAATATTTTTTTTATTTAAATAACTTTTGCTTCTTCTGAGTTGTGAATTAGACATGCCTGTTCCGTGATAAACCCAGCTTGTTGATTTGAAATAATCATCAAAAAATATAAGAATATCTTCAGTAGCGTATAAAATTTTAAGTAATCGTGATTTAGTTTCCATATTTTCATCATAACCTGATTTTATTAAAATGTCTATTTAATGCTACGATCGTAGCTCTAAGTAGACGGTTTAGCCTTTGACATTGCCGATCGGATGGAACTTGGCAATCGGAGTGGAAATCCCGGTTTCAGAAGCCGCCTTAATTACCTCATTAATATCCTTGTAGGCGTGGCCGCCTTCTTCGGCCAGGCCGGAGTAAGAGGCACCTTTAATATAAATTCCTTTTTCTTTTAATTTTTGTTGTAACTGTTTGCCCTGAACTTCTTTTTTGGCCTGGGTACGTGACTTGGTCCGGCCGGCGCCGTGGGAGGTTGAACCAAAAGTTAATTCCTCGGCCTTTTTTGTCCCGACCAATAAATA
>CAYXSV010000019.1:0-3218 GCA_964468355.1 uncultured Gammaproteobacteria bacterium | reverse complement strand
CCCAAAATGACCTGCCTTTAGCCGGAAAAACTTTTGTTTTTACCGGATCGCTGGATGATTGGACACGGCCGGAAGCCAAAGAAGTTATCCAAAAACTCGGCGGCGAAACCGCCTCCACCGTCACCAAGAATACCGACTACGTTGTCGTCGGCACCAATCCCGGTTCCAAACTGACCCAAGCCGGAGAAAAAAACATCCCCATCCTCAATGAACAAGAATTCAAAGAACTTTTAGACAAACACTCAATTTAAACCAAACAAACATCCAAATTTACGTCAACATATGTTGACGTAAATTTATCTTGTTAATTAATTTTTGTTAATTGAGGTGTTCTTTATAGAAGTTAACCGTGCGCTGCATAGCGTTGGAAAAGGCAGGTGAAGCAAGGCTGTGGCCGCCATTGGAATACTCAAATAATTCCGAAAAAACTCCTACTTCTTGGAGCAGATTATTAATATTACGACTGTAGTCAATACTGACAACCGGGTCATTAACGGCATGGTGAAATTGAACTGCACCGTTGATATCCCCAAGATAATTTACCGGAGTTACTTTTTGCCAAAACTCACTTTCTGAATCATACCGGCCGTGTGTGTCAAGTAGCTCCTCAAGGCGCTGGCGCCGAGGCGAATCTTCCGGCGGCGGTTCATAAGACTGGTCGTCGATGCCGTATTCCTGAAAATCATCGTAAGTAAAAACTGTTCCCGCCCAAATAACAGCCGCTGGAATATCCGGCTTAACCGTCAAACTTCGTAAAACAATATTTCCGGCCATAGAATGCCCCCACAAACCAACTTTATTTCCATTAACAAAATCAGCATTCTGTAAAGCAAAATAAGCATTTAAGGTGTCAACAGCATAATCAGATGAATAATAAGCTCCACAGGCCTTCCCTTCTGAACTGCCGTGACCGCGAAGATCAATTTTAAAAACAACCAAACCGTTACGAGCCAAATAATCAACATAATCTTGATATCTTTCCATTGTCCGGTATTGATCGGGAGGAATATAACCGTGAACAAAAACAACGCCCGGCCAACCGCCTTCCGGCTGACTACCTTTCGGCCGGGTTAACAACCCATTTATTTTCAACCCTTCCGACTGATAACTGGTTAAGTAGGTGGTATAGGAGCTTGTTTCTGAAATTTCTTCAAAATCACCTAATTGACTGTTGAATTTTTGGTTGCGGAGATAGGGAATAGTCAGCTGTTCAAACGGAAATGGCGTCGGCGTATTATTAGTTTTTTCTTCTTCAATTGTTTTTTTTATTTCACCGGAATTATTTTGAAAATAAAAGCGATTAATCCCCAAATATAAACCAATTCCTAAAACCAAAATCAATAGAATTAATTTTATTTTCTTCATAGTCAATTATATATCTTACGGCAAATTTGTTTTCCAGTAGTCGGAGGAATTATAAACATCAGCTAAACGGTATTCTTCATCCGCTTTATCTGCCTCTCCCCTTTTCTCAAAAATTTTAGCCCGAAGATAATGAAGTTCGGAAAAGGCCCTATTTTGTGAATCGAAAATATCCTCGGTTAATTCTAAAACTCGGTTGTACTCTCCTAATTGATAATAAGCTAATATCGGTTCAATTTGATACCAGAGCATCCGCCGAGGCAGATCATTTTTAATTTCTTCAAAAATATCAACCGCCTGCTGATAGTTGCCTAAATAATAATTTGCCCGGAGTTGATTAAACCGGCTGTCAGCCGAATCGAATACCTTTTGCCAAGCATAACTTTTATCAACTAACGGCCCGAGAACTAATTCCGCTTTTTCTATTTTTTCTTTTGGTACTAAAACCAAAAATTCATTACTAAACGCCTGCCAAAGATTATTAAACTCCTGATAAGAATAAGCAATATTTTTACCCTGATAAGAATCATCCTGAATTAGGATGTTTTTATTTCTGTCATAACCTTTAATAATACGGAAGTGGCCAATGTCTTCGTCCGGCTTTAACCAAGTTTTAACCACTACCGGAATATCAAGACCGATAAATTTCTGAATCATTTCAATATCACCTGCCGGCCTGGAATAAACCTGGAAATCATATTCTTCAGCTTTAGCCGCCATTTCATTAAAAGTAACTGCTTTATCATCATTGTCGCCTTTTTGATTTTGATAAGGCCGAAGCTGGTTACCCAACTCCGCTTGGCTGACATTAATTTTATAATAAGACAAAGCCATACTTAAAGAGGCGGGACCACAATTGTTAAAAGTTTGATAAACCTGTTTACCACCGGAAAGAATTTTTCTCTGCGGTAAATCAACAACACTTGCAACAATAGTCGGTGTGGAAGTTGGACTAGCGGTTTCGTTCAAATCAAAATTATCCGCTGGCTTTTCAATCGGCCTTCGTTCAACTGCAGGATAATTATTTTTGGTTGTCATCCAATAAAACAAGCATCCCGCAGTAATTAGTAAAGCTAGTACGCCAATAGTTTGCAAATAATTTTTAATTTTCATTGTCGGCCTATTCTATCATGAACCTAAGTTTAAAATAGCTGTAACGCTTATTTTAGAATCATCTCTGCTATGCTAATATGTTTATAGTTTTACATAAAAATGGTTGTTCTATATTTCTCAATATTCATCATCGCCTGTTTAATTCTAACTAAAGCCGGTACTTACATAGCTAAAGCACTAATAAATATCTCCGGGTTTTTAAATTTAAAAAAATTTACTGTTGCTTCTTTAATTATGACCGTTGTTTCCTCACTGCCAGAAATTTTCATCGGTGTTTCCGCTGCTTTTCACAACAAACAACAGCTTTCACTTGGAAACGTGATGGGATCAAATATTATCGTATTGACTTTGGTCATCGGCATCGGCGGTTTGATTGCCAAAGGACTTTCGTTTAAAACAAAAACTATCCGGCGGGCGTCTTATTATTCAGCAATAATTTCTCCGCTTCCTTTAATTCTTATGCTTGATGGCAAAATAGACAGAATTGACGGAATAATCTTATTCACCGCTTTGTTTTTCTACTTTCACCAATTGATATTACAAGAAAAAAGATTTACCAAAACAATATCAGCGATCATTAACGGAAAAAAACGTAATAATAATTATTTTTATAAAAATATCGGCCTTCTACTTTTAAGTGTTCTTTTTCTTTTGGGTTCGGCTGAAATGATTGTCTGGTCCGCCTCCAGAATAGCCAACGAACTAAATCTTTCTCTTTCTATTATCGGTCTTCTTTTGGTTGC
>CAYXSV010000018.1:0-20248 GCA_964468355.1 uncultured Gammaproteobacteria bacterium | reverse complement strand
AAGGTCCCAGGTTCAAATCCTGGCGCGACCACCATTTTAAATTAAGGCCGAATTGAACGCTCACGATGAGGATTAGCGTAAAGATAACTTTCACGGCTTAGATACTGGACAAAAGCTGAGTTTGGTTCAGCTGATTGATATTCCTTACCGTTCATCTCCAAACTAATATCGTCTAATAAGTTTTCTGCATTTTTTATTGACACCGGCTTAAATTTATGAATATCTTGCCTTCTATTTCCAGCCAACTGCAAATAATTTCTTGCTAAGTGATATGAACCTAAAGAAGTTCGATAAAGATCAACGGCTTGCTTGGAATCAAAAGTGATTTGATAAAGATTAATTTTTTGCCATGAACTAATAAGTAATTGACTGATTTCTAGTGATAGGTTGTAATTAATTATCTCGTTTTCTTCCAGGCCTTTTCTATAGCCGGATAAATTCTCAATTGCTTTGTCGATTTTCTCAATCGCCTCATTCCATTTTCCATTTTCTACATTTGTTATTGCGGTCTGAAGATTCGCTTCTCCTGAATTTAAATGCTGATTATTTTGGCTATTTAATTCTTCAAGTTTAATTAGGGCCTGTTCAAGAAATTTTTTTCCGGTTTGATCAATCAGCGGATCCATTTTCAACCGATTTAGGTCAATTTCAAAATTATAATACTTTTCTTCACCAAAACTAATTTCACCTCCATATGACCGCCAAAAACTCCCTTCCGCTGTTAATTGTCCGACGTAAAGGTGATATTGGCCGTCACCGGTGCCGTTCAATTTTGCCGTGTATTCTTTCACATTCTCCGGATAATTTAAATAAACCATTTGGATATCCGGGTTTTGCGGCACATAGGTTTGCCCGGTTCCGATATTTTTAATTTCTAATTCGGCCGGAGATGCAAGATAAAAAATCAGCATATCATCAACAGTTGGCGGTTGATTTGAAACGGCTAATTGCGGTGAATTAATTCCTAATGATTTAAATATTTCAGTCAAAGATAGATCATCATTTATTAATTCTTTATGTTCAAGCGGATATTCGTAAGTTAGCTCACTTCCTAAATAACTACTTGAACGAAGAACGGTTTCATCTCCTATTCCAAAAATTGTTTTTAACGGTTTACCGTCCGGCCATAAGCCAAGTAATTGGTCAACAATATTGGTGCCGCCTAATTTTAATTCCAATGGAGTTGAGTCAATCATATTTCCGGCAAAAAAAACGGCTCGGTTTATAAAACTATCCGTGTCGGTACTATTGTTTATCCCGCTAAGATAACTATTTTGGTAAGCATGAGTTTGTAGATAACTGTTGTTTTTATTTAAATATTGAAAAGTTGGGGTTAAATCGTTTAATACTTCAGCCAAACCTCTAACTACTTCGGCATTTGTTTGAAAACCGCGGCGGTTTATATGCACTAAAAGCTGCATACCAATCCATTCCAAATCTCTTTGTTCTCCAATTTTACCTCCGGCCAGGGCTTGATAGGCTTGGACAGCACCCTGGTGAGGCGACCCAACTGTAATTACCTTATCAACTAATTCCGGATAATCTTGGGCAAAATCTCGGCTGACCATACCGCCCAAAGAGTGGCCGACTAAATCAACTTTCTCACCACTTTGCAAATTTAGTCCATCAATAAATTCTTTTAAATCTTCCGACGACAAGTCAATTGACTGTGTCCAATTATACGGCCAAACAAAAAAATCAACACCTTCTTGATAACCGTTAAGCTCCATTGATTCTAAACCTTTTGTAAACCGGTACTGCAAATGGAATCAAATCCCAATCTTGCCAGCCGACGTCATGACCCAAAACCATCGCTTCTGTGTTCCAACTCGCACTCAACCCCGGCAAAAACACAACCTTGTTTACCTTAACACCAGATAAATCTTTCACAACTATATCATCAAATTGAACCGTAGTTCTTCCTTCAATGCCACCATAATTACCTGGCCAAGCTTCAAGGCGAATACCTCCACTTAAAATTGGATTATTATTATCAATAAAGTCGTATTGCAGTACGTTGTTTAAATAAATCTTTACCGTATTATCTTTAACAATTATTTTTACTTTATGCCAACCATTTACAGGAGCAATAAAACCATTTTCTGGAGAAGTATCACTAGATTGAATTTTCGAAAATCCATCTGGATTTTTAGCGAAAACTATTTTATCTCCAACAATGTTTACGCCATAATTACCTTTATCCTCACTATATCTAAAAAAGAAAACTTTATCCTTGCCTTGAATTCCTTTTAACTTTAATTCCAAACTATAGTCTGTCCAAGTATGATCTCCTGTGACTGTATAACTAGGAAAATCACCAAAAGAATCTTTTACAACCGTGCCCTCGTAGACGTAATTATCCATATCATCTTGTATAACCGACCAACCATATTGACCACTGGAACCACCATTATATTCTACCCAACCATCTGAATTACCATCTTCAAAATCATCCGAAAATATTACCTGACCTTCAGAGTAAATTTTTTGAGGATTAAAAAAAGAAAATAAAAGAACGAGGGCTATAAAAAAGAACTTTTTAAATTTAAAGTTCATATTAAAAATCTAACAGTATTTGAATAAAAAATCAATTAAATAAATGAAACTTATTCAAAAATAATTTAAAAAATTAAATTACTGTATAAATGTATAATAAGATAATGGATGTAAGTATTTCCGTTGTAATACCTAATTGGAATGGGGTAAACCACCTTAGATATTGCCTACCTACCATCTCTAAACAAAACTATAAACCAAAGGAAATAATATTAGTTGATAACGGTTCAAAAGATAAATCGATAGATTTTGTTAAAAACAATTTTCCATCTGTAAAAATTCTTACTTTTAGAAAAAATCGAGGATTTGCAACAGCTGTAAATATTGGAATTAAAAAAAGTAAAGCTAATTATGTACTAATTTTAAATAATGATACAAAATTTAACAATACTTTTTTAAAGGAATTATCTAGTTTTTTCCGTAATAAAGATAATAAAAAAATATGTGCAATTACTCCAAAAATAATTAAAAATAAAAAACCATATGTACTTGAATCAGCCGGTAATTATATGAATAATTTAGGACAAGCATTTCATAGGGGTAATGGTGAATTACCATCCAAATACAATAAGTCTGAACAAGTTTTCCTAGCACCAGCAACTGCTTTATTAGTTAAAAAAAAAGCTTTTTACGAAATTGGCTTATTTGATGAAACAATGTTTGCTTATGGCGAAGATGTAGATTGGGCTTTCAGAGCGCAACTATTAGGTTATAGGTTTTTGTATGAACCTAAAGCAAAAATCTACCATAAAGGCTTAGCAACTGGCAAAAAATTAGATAAGAAATTAAAATTTTATCAGTATAGAAATTATACTTATTTTATTTTAAAATGTTTTCCAACAAAGCTATTGTTAAAAAAAGCCAGAGCTTTTTTTATTTTTCTAATACATTTTAATACTTTTAAACATTTGTGTTTAAACGGGTTCATTAAGGAAGCATTCCAAGCAAATTGCTGGATTCTCAAAAATATTGGTTTAATTACAAAAAAAAGGGCTAAAATACAAAGTAATGTTAAAATCAATACAAACTATTTAGAATCAACGTTAGTTAAAAAAAAGATTTGAGGATTAAAAGAAATTAAATGAAAGTAACCGGGGTTGTTTTGACTAAAAACGAGGAAAAGAATATTGAAAGATGTTTGGAAAGTTTAAGTTGGTGCGATGAAATAATAGTAATAGATGATTATTCCACTGATAAAACAAAAGAATTAGCTGAAAAGAGGGGAGCAGTAGCCATTAAGCGCCGTCTAGGGAACAATTTTGCCGCTCAACGTAATTTCGCCCTTAAAAAAGCTAAAAATGACTGGGTTCTGTTTGTTGACGCTGATGAAATCGTCTCCCCTTCTCTTTCGCAAGAGATTGTGCGACGTCTAAAAACGACAACCTGTAACGGCTTTTTAATTCCACGTCAGGAAGTTTTCATCGGCAGGAAACTTAACTGCGCCGATAAACCCAGCTGGGATTGGTCATTTGGCCATAATAAACTTTTACGCCTAGGAAAGAAATCAAAAGGAATCTGGAAAGGCAAAGTACATGAAGTTTGGGAAATTGACGGAGAAATAGGCGTTCTTAAAACAAAATTAATTCACTATTCATATCCCAGCATTTCCGCCGGATTAAAAAAAATTAATAAATATTCATCCTTAAGAGCAAAAGAGCTGCATGACCAAAAAAAGAATACCAATTTAGCTAAAATCTTAATTTATCCGGTTGGCAAATTTCTAAAGGATTTTTTCTGGCAGGGGGGGTATAAAGATAAAACTGCCGGTTTTATTTACTGCCTTTTATTTGCTTTTCTGGCTTTTTTAACACAAGCTAAACTATGGCAGATAAGTAACAGTTAAATTTTTTTCTTCAACATTACCAGCGGAATCTTCTGCTGTAATATTTATTTCGTTTTTACCTTCTTCCAAAACTAAATTATATGTAAATTTACCTTCAAGGTTGACTATTACTACATGCTCATTAACTTGGACCCGGGCGTCCGGCTCAGTATTACCTTCTATTTCTATTGTCTGATCTTCAACCGCCGTGCCGTCTTCCGGCTTGACTAATTCTAAAGGAGGCGCCTCCGTATCGTAAATTATATTAAATTCCTCAGTTTGCGCACTTTCATTATCACTGTCATCAATCGCCCAAGCGACTATTGTATTTTCACCTTTTTCCAAAGTTATTTTCTCCAATTCAAAAGCGCCTTCTTCATTAACAACACTTTCAATTAAGTCCTCATTAACCCTTATTTTAACTACCGCTTCCGGTTCGGTAACTCCTTTTATTTCTAGTTGTGCACTGTTAGTTGCTTCCGGAATATATGAAAACCTGGGAACCGGGGGGGGAATTATATCTTGTTTAACAGTCGGTTGACTGCTAGATTTTGCATTTCCTAAAAAATCAACTAAATTTATAAATAACGGAATCCCCCAAACTACTAAAATTGTACCGAATATTAAAGTAAGCACTCCAAAAACTATCGCACGACGGCGGATTTTATCTTCTTCGGTCAAAGGTTTTTTCCTCTGATGAAATGTTTTCGCTTTAGTCATAATTATCAAATCTACGATGATATCTTAGCAAGAAACATAAAATTAAACAACACGGGAGCCTGCGGTCGGAATCGAACCGACGGCCTACGGTTTACGACACCGTTGCTCTTCCAACTGAGCTACGCAGGCATTAGATTTAATTTTACCAAATTTAAATTACATATGATACATATATATGATAAGATTATAAAATGAGAATTTTGTGGACTAGTCCGCACTGCCGTCCGGACTGGATTGAACGCCTAGGTGAAGAATCACAAGGTGGCCAAACAGAAGTCATGTTCCGGCAAACTCAAAGTATTACCAACAATCATCCCGGGATCAGCATTGATATTTATACCAGGTATCAAGACAATGACTTTCAAATAAATAACCAAGACCCCGATTTCATTGGAACACAAATTTTTCATAATAAACAAGAAAAAATCCACATCAAACAAATAAGTGAACGGGTGAGAATAATTCGTTTAGCTTCCGGACCGTCAAATAAATATATTAAAAAAGAATTTTTATATGGTAGTTTTTTAGATGAATTTGTAGATAATATCTATAATTTTATTGCCGATAACAAACTAAATTATCATTTAGCACACGGCCATTATGCCGACGGTTGGGAAACAGTAACAAAACTTAGCAAAAAATTTGAAAACGGAGAAATTAAACTGCCGACTGTTTTGACCACTCATTCACTGGGAAAAAGAAAAAAAGCCGACTGTTTGGCTAGAGAAGAGGGCAGTGAAAAAGAATTAAATAAAATTTATAATTTCGAAAAGAGAATACTCTCTGAAGAAACTTCCTTACATCACGCTCAAAAAATATGCCCATTATCAACTACGGAGAAAGAATTTTTAGAGAAAAATTATCAGTCAGTTAAAGAAAATGACCCGCGCTTAGAAATTACACCTAACGGTATTAATCCGGCCGATTTTCAACCGCCGAAAAAAGATGATGTTTTTAACTTAAAAAAGAAGTTAAAGCTAGAAAATAAATTTACAATTTTGATTCCTTCACGAGTTGATCCTCGTAAAGGCCAATTAACAATGGTAAAGGCACTAAATCACCTTGGACAAAATTTTTTGGAAAAAAATAAAGTAATTCTTCTTTTAATTGCTTGGCCTGAAGAAAAAAGTAATTATACGGAAAAAATTAATAATTATATTCAAAAAAAACAACTAGATAGGTGGATAATTAAACATCCGCCGGTGCCTCACCAAAAAATGCCTGTTTATATGGATTCTGCAGAATTAATAGTCATCCCATCTCAGGAATATTTTTCTATCGCAATGATTGAGTCAATGCTGTTAAAAAAACCATTAATTGCCAGCCATAACGGAGGAAGCAGAGACGCAATCATTGATAACCAAACCGGATTCCTGGTTGATCACAATAACTCTGAAAAAATTGCCCAAAAAATTAAACACGTTATCAATCTTGATCAAAATAAAAGGGAAGCTATTGGTATTCGTGCTAAACAAAGAATTTTGGAAAATTACACTTTGAAAGCAATAACTAACAAAATATTTAATATCTACAAGAGTATTTATAATATAAAATGAGCGGGAGACCAGATTCGAACTGGCGGCCTTTTGCTTGGGAAGCAAATGCTCTAACCAACTGAGCTACTCCCGCATCAATCCGCAATGCAGTTTATACTTGCATTAAACTTAATATACACTAAAAATTTGTTTATTAAAACAATCTAGCCACGAGGAATTTTTAATTCCATACCCGGTTCAATTATGTTTGGATTGCTAATTTGATCGCGGTTTGCCGACCAAATTTTAGTCCAATCAAACATATCGCCGTAAGCCCTAATAGCAATTTTACTTAAAGAATCACCCTCGGTTACCGTATAGGTATCACCTTCAATTTCAATGTCTTCGACTATTCCGGTTTCCGGTAATTCTGTTACAGTAATTGTTTTTCTTTCTGAATCGGGAATAGTTAATTCCTGTCCGGGTTCCAAAATATCTGGATTTGATAAATTATTAGCTTCAGCAATATCAATCCAATTATAACCTGATAGGTAATATTTTTCGGCTATTTCCCATAGACTTTCGCCTTGATCAACCGTATGAGTTACCGACAGTTCTTTTTTTTCTTCGGTTATTTCTTGTTCTTCACCATTATCTTCAACTTGTTCTTGTTTCTCTTTATCCATTTTAAACGGCAACCCGCTTGTTTGAAAATAGCGATAAGCTAAACCTCCAATTGCTAATACAACCAAAATACCCATAACCATACTAATTATCTGTTCTGATTTCTTAACTTTTTTTAAGAGTTTTTGCTGCTCACTTTTTACTTTAGCCAATTTTTTTCACCTCCATTCTAGGGCAGATTTGGGCAGTTGGGCAGAAGGCGGAACGACAAACGTCCCTTGCGGGGCTGACGGGACTCGAACCCGCAGCTTGTTCCTCGACAGGGAACTACTCTAACCGATTGAGTTACAGCCCCTTTTAACTCCTCTAATTTTATCAAGTGATACTCTGGTTTGCAATAACAAAAATTGGTAATGTATCTTATGTTAACTTATTCCATAAAAACTTGATAATAGTTTACTTTAGTATAATTTGTTTTTACTTGTTAAAACTCTTTACACATTTGCTTTTTAGAGTTTATCTATTTATTATTATATTGTTTGTGAAAGGAGGTGACTTAATAAAATATGATACTTATAATAATAGCAATTTTGGTTATAACTGCAGTTTACGTAATTGCTACTTATAATCAATTGCAAACTTTAAAAACGCGTATTAAAGCTGCAATACAAGAAATTGGAAACCAGCTTAAAAGACAAGCAAATTTAATTCCTAATCTAAGTGAATCTGCAAAAGGATATCTTGAACATGAAAAAGATATTTTTAATAAACTAACGGAAGCACGAAAAGCAGTTAACCAAGCCGTAGAATCCGGAGATACTCAACAAATGCTTGATGCTCAGGAAAAGGTCCAAAATGCTTTGGGTTCTTTAAGAATTATTGTGGAAAGTAATCCTGAATTACAGGCAGCCGACGTTATTAGTAAGTTAATGGGAGAGTTAAGGGACACCGCGGACAAGGTTATGTACTCGCGGCGGACTTTAATTGACTTAGTAGCCGATTACAACCGAATGCTGTTAACTATTCCAAGCAACATTGTTGGTACAGTTTTTGGATTTAAACCGGAAAAGGGCTTACAAGTAGAAGAGAGCGGAGAACATTTGGAGGTCAGCCAAGAAGAAACAAAATCACCTAAAGTGGATTTATAGTATAATTTAGTTATGCTAAACGTCTATGAAAGAGTTGACCAAAATAAACGTCGATCTGTATTGATTATGGTTGGCTTTGTTATATTTGTGGTTGGCTTTGTTTATATAATTGGACAGATTTTTGGCTCCGGACGCGGCGTTATTATCGGAGCATTAGTTTTTTCTATTCTTTCTTCTGTAGGCAGCTATTTCTGGGGCGATAAACTTGTCATTAAACTTACCGGCGCCAAACCGGCTAATAAAAATGATTTTTTTGATTACTACACTGCAGTTGAAAATTTATGCCTTGCCGCACAAGTTCCAATGCCGGATCTTTATGTTATTCAATCGCCGGCAATGAATGCATTTGCCTCAGGAAGAAACCCTGAACACGCTGTAATTTGCATAACCACCGGTTTGTTGAATAATCTTGATCGGACGGAGTTAGAAGGGGTTATTGCCCACGAAATTTCACATATTATAAATTATGACATCCGTTTAATGATGATTGTTGCCGTTTTAGTGGGAACAATAACCATTATCAGCGAATGGCTGATTCGGCTAGGCCGGCTCGGATCGTCAAGAGATAGTAAGAAATCAAATCCAATCGGGCTAGCCGGAGGTTTAATTGCTTTAATTATTTCACCAATAGCCGCCAAGCTAATTCAATTATCCCTATCCAGAAGAAGAGAATATCTTGCTGACGCTACTGCTGTTAAGTTAACCCGCCAGCCGTCAGGTTTAATCAATGCCTTACAAAAATTAAATCAAAACCAAATACCAATGAAAACTGCTCATCAGGCAACTGCTCACTTGTTTATAATTAACCCATTCAAAAACACCGGCGGCTTAAAAAAATTATTTTCTTTGTTTTCTACCCATCCGCCGATAGAAGAGCGAATTAAAAATTTACAAAAAATGTCGTGAATATTTACTGGAAAATCTTTTTATCAATTTTCGGTCTATTTAACTTGTTTATTTTTATTAAGGGTTTTTATCAATGTAAAATAAAAGCCAATACTTATGGAATTACATGGGCCTTGTTTCCCATCGGTATCTTTGTCTGGGGAGACGCGGTAATATTTGGTTTATTTTGGTTTGGTGTAAGTTTGGCAAGTTTAATCTTAGCCGACTGGCTGCTTTTTCTTTTAATTTTTTCAGCTTTTTGGCTGGTTAGGAGTTTAGGTGAAACCATTTATTGGTTTAACCAGCAATTCAGTAATATCAACCGTTACCCGCCTGAACAATTAATTGGACACAAAATATTCCGGGGAAAAATAATTGAAGAATATGACGCTATTTGGTTTGTCAACCAAATAGGGATGCAATGTATCACCGTTATTACCATTATTACCACTATTTATTTAACTCACTTATGGCTAATTAGTTTAAATTGACCGAGGTTCAAGTAGCAATTAACCTTAGAGGTTAATTTGGCGGAAAAGATATGGTGATTGCCAGATATTTGGCACTTGACAACGGCGGGTGCTTGTTTTATATTTAAACCATTATGGCCCTTAACCCGGAAAAGTTAACATACAACTCTAGACAAGCTTTGGCGAAAGCACAAGAATTAGCTGAAGAAAAACGTCATCCACAGATAATGCCGCTTCATTTACTATTGGCCTTGGTGGTCGATTTGGAAGGAGTTGTTGTTGAAATAATTAAAAAATTAGGAGTTCAAATAGAAGAACTAGTTAAGTTAACTGAAGAAGAATTACAACAAGCTCCCACCGCCGGAGGCGAACTGGAACAAGTATATTTGTCTAAAGAGTTAAATAAAGTATTAACTCAAGCCAAAAAAGAGGCCGACCAGCTTAATGACGAATTTGTCTCCCGTGAACATTTATTTTTAGCCCTTATAGAAACCGACTTCAAAACAAAAAATATATTAGAGGGCCTGGGAATAGAAATTAACAAAGTCAAACAAGCTTTAGAAAAGGTTAGAGGAAGCCAGAGAGTAACTGATAAGTCACCTGAGGCAAGTTATAATGTAATTGATAAATACACCCTAAATCTAACTAAATTAGCTGAAAAGGG
Source organism: uncultured Gammaproteobacteria bacterium (assembly GCA_964468355.1). Classification (GTDB taxonomy): domain Bacteria; phylum Patescibacteriota; class Microgenomatia; order UBA12405; family JAHJSD01; genus CAYSLZ01. Next base: position 9,884 of record CAYXSV010000018.1, on the reverse strand, counting down.
CAATTTAGATCCGGTTATCGGTCGAGACCAGGAAATCCGGCGCGTCATGCAAATTTTATCCCGAAGAAAAAAGAACAACCCGGTATTGATCGGTGACCCCGGTGTTGGAAAAACGGCAATTGTCGAGGGGCTTGCTCAACGAATTATTGAAGGTGATGTACCGGAAAGTCTTAAAGATAAACGACTTTTGTCACTGGATTTAGCTTCAATGTTGGCCGGAAGCAAATTCAGAGGAGAGTTTGAAAAAAGATTAAAGGCGGTTTTAAAAGAAGTTGAATCAAACCCGGAAAAATACATTTTGTTTATTGACGAACTTCACACTTTAGTTGGAGCCGGATCAGCGGAAGGGGCGGTTGATGCCGCCAATATGCTTAAGCCGGCATTAGCCAGAGGAACACTTCACGCTATCGGAGCAACAACCGTTTCAGAATACCGAAAACACATTGAAAAAGATGCCGCTTTGGAAAGAAGGTTTCAGCCGATTATGATAAGGGAGCCGTCGGTTGAAGATACAATTGCTATTCTACGGGGTTTAAAAGAAAAATATGAAATACATCATGGAATAAGAATTAAGGATGAGGCAATTATTGCCGCCGCCAAACTTTCTAACCGCTACATCAGAGATAGATTTTTACCTGATAAAGCAATTGATTTAATTGATGAGGCAACTTCAGGACTAAAAATTGAAGCCGAATCAATGCCCGCAGAGCTAGATAGATTACAAAGAAGTATCCGCCAAAAGGAAATAGAATTAGAGGCCCTAAAAAAGGAAAACACAGAGACCGCAAAAGAAAAACGTAAAGAACTAAAGAAAGAAATCGCCGAAAAAAAGGAGACTCTGCGGGATGATAAATCCGCTTGGGAAAGACAAAAGGAGATCATGACCAATATTCGCGATAAAAAGGAGCAACTCGATGATTTACAAGAAGAGCTTAAAAAAACCGAAAGAGAAGTTGATTTAAATAAAGCAGCTGAAATTAAATACGGCAAAATTCCTGAAGTTAAAAAAGAATTAAAAAAATGGCGTCAAAAATGGGATGAAATTAAAGACCAGAATCGGCTGTTGAAAGAAGAGGTTACTGAGGAAGATATTGCCCAAGTTATTTCAAGATGGACCAACATTCCGGTATCTAAGCTGGTTGAGTCTGAAAAAGAAAAACTGGCTGAGTTGGAAAATAAACTTCATGAAAGAGTTGTTAATCAAAACGATGCCGTAACCGGCGTCGCCAACGCCATCCGACGGGCTAGGGCGGGTATAAAAGAAGAAAATAAACCGATTGGGTCATTTTTGTTTGTCGGACCAACCGGAGTCGGGAAAACCGAACTGGCAAAAGCATTGGCAGAAGTAATGTTTGATGATGAAGACGCAATGATTAGAATTGACATGAGTGAATATATGGAACGTCATTCCGTCGCTCGACTAATCGGCTCACCACCGGGATACATCGGCTATGAAGAAGGAGGACAATTAACCGAATCGGTTCGCCGCCGACCGTACACAGTTATTCTTTTAGACGAAGTTGAAAAGGCACATGATGAGGTTTTTAACCTGCTTTTGCAAGTTCTTGATGACGGCCGATTGACGGACGGGAAAGGCCGGACGGTTGATTTTAAAAACACGGTAATTATAATGACGTCTAATATCGCCAGCGACATTATCATGCAATACACAGAAGAAAAAAAAGATGAAGAAGAAATGGAAGAAAAAGTTACCGAGAGGATCCGGCAATCTTTCCGACCGGAATTTATTAATCGGCTTGACCAAATTATTTTATTTGAATCATTAACCGAAGAAATGCTTGAATTGATTGTTGATAAACAAATTGCCCAAGTAGAGAAACGGCTTAGTGAAAAAGATATTGATATTAAAATTACTGAAGAAGCCAAACAGATTTTAGCAGAGGAGGGATACAGTAAAACTTTTGGCGCCCGGCCGTTGGAGCGGGTGATTCAAAACCAAATTTTAGATCCCCTGGCAATGAAAATAATCAAAGGTGAAGTCGGCGAAGGCGACAAGATTAAAGTTGGTGTTAAAGACGGAAATATTAAGATTCAGAGGTGAAGAGTTGTTACATTCACTTCTCGAAGACATTCGCTCATCCGCTTTGCTTATTTTTAGTAAGTAGAAAAAGCTCTTTCCACTGATTCGCACTCAAAAAATATAATCTTTTTTCTAAGGAATTGCAGAGTGCTCACAGAGGCTTCTCGTAGTGAAATATAACAACTTTTTTAAAATAGATCTGTATTTTTATGTTATTATGTTTCATATTACTTATTAGGCATTAAGCTATTATTAAGTTATGACAATAATACTTTATTTTTTATTAATTTTAATTTTAATTTCAATTATCTATTACCTTTGGTATGTAACTTTTTCGCCGCAATCAGGTCCGGTTTATGTCCCTTCTAAAGATAAAGATACAAAGAAAATGGTTGAGATCGCAAATATAAAAAAAGGGGATGTTGTTTTTGACCTCGGCTCCGGGGACGGCAGGATTTTAATTGAAGCGGCTAAAAAAGGGGCAACAGCGATCGGCTATGAAATTGACCCGATTTTGGTTTTTGAAAGCCGAAAAAAAATAAAAAGTGCCGGAGTTGAAGATAAAGTCGAAATAAAACTAAAAAATATGTGGCAGGCGAATTTTAATCAGGCAGACGTTATTTTTGTTTATTTATTTCCCAAATTTTTAGGTAAATTAAAAAAAATACTGGAAGAAAATCTTGATCATACGGTAACCGTCATTTCCAACGACTACCAAATCCCAAACAAAAAACCAGATAAAAAAGAAGGAAATATCTATTTGTATAAGTTTTAGCTTTTAATTCCTCGCCGGCTTCTAATTCGTGCTTGACAACGTCTTTCCTTTTCAAAAGAGGTTGACTTTTTCGGTTTTGTTTGCTCTCTTTTTGTCTGCTTTAAATAATCAGGCCTATTTCCTGTCTGCCTTTCTTTCATACCATTATAATAACATTACACGGATTATCTTTGTCAAGAGGCAATTTAATAACTAATATGATATATTTAATTAATGGCCAGAAAGAAAGATAAAAAATTACCGGTTTACGAAGATGAATTCAGCATTAAGGCAAAAGATAGTTTTGGAGAAAAATTCAGCAATGCGATAATCGATTTTTCCGCCTCATGGATTTTCTTAATTTTTAATATCCTTTTTTTTACATTCTGGCTTTTATCCGGATTAAATTTTGTTTTGTTAACAATGTGGGTTTCACTGGAAGCGATTGTTTTAACGATTTTAATTTTAATCCAAACCAAGCAAGTAGAAAAATCGGACCGTAGTCGAAGCATCAAAGATTACAAAATCGACGTTACCATAGCCAAACGACTGAAAAGAATGGAATCAAAACTAGATGATTTAATTAAAAGAGAAACAATTTGATAAAATGGAAATTTCTTCCCCGGAAACACCAGCGAAGCCTGATTCAACCAGATGGCTGAGTAAAGACATTGATCATCAACCAGAGCAGGTAGAAACTTTGATTAATCATAACCATCCGCTTAAAGTTAATTTTGACCCGGAAAAAATTATTATTGAACCTTTATCCGACCATTTTTATGACCGCTACCAATTATTAAGAAAAATTGTAAATGATGGGATGGATAAAATGGCTGAATTAGTAAAAGAAGAGGGTAGTTTCGAAGAAATATTGGATAGTTTTGATAAGATTCATACAGTAACTAAATCTTGGGGGGAATATACGCAGTCACCAAGCGAGAAAAATTTAAGCGAGGCTATTGGCCACGATGTCGGCAAGCGAATTGGAGCTATAAGTACCAGTTTGGAAGGAACCACCTTTGACCCGGAAATGAGAAAGGCATACCTTGACATAGCCAAAACAGAAAGTAGAACCGTCAAGCCTGCAGTAGAAAGTTGGGATAGGATTCTTTCTGTTTTAAGGGGAGAAGAAGCCGAATCAACCGGCCTCAATGAGGAGGTAAGGTTAATTAGGGAAATAAATAATTTAATAATTTCAAGCCAAGAAGGTGGACAATCACTAGAACAAATTAATGTTCCCGGCGGATTATTGCCGGTTATTGTCCTTAATCTAAAATCAAACTCCGATTCAGTTGCTAAAGAAAGAGGGCTTTTTCCAAGCTTAAAGTGTTCAGTTGGAGCAGTTGATGAAAATGGCCAAACTCAACTAGTGTTCAGGGCTTGGGACAAAGCAGGAGGATTTTCCGAAGAAATGTTTGATAACGGCCGACTTAAAGTTGGAGAATCAAAGCGACAAGGTGGAACAGGGGTTGGTCTGCAAACAGTGGATAGTTTTTTAGAAGCAATGAACGGTACGGCGGTTGTCGGCAATTGGTCCGAACCGGATACCGGCAAAACCCAAGGAGCATATTTTGAATTTAAAATCCCGCTAGAAAAAAGCAAATAAGGAGAATTTAGGGTTTATAATACTTCTTGCCCTTCAACTTGTCCGGCCCGCCTTCGCCAAAACTACGGCGAGGCAAGCAGTAAATTTTTATTTATCTTATTTTCTATAATACCTACGCCCAACAAGCTTAGTTGGCAACAAATTCTTTTCCTCATCTGGGTACATTTCGTAGTCTTTGCCGTAATCAAGGTCTTTCATTAGTTTAGTTGGTGCATTACGCAGGTGGAGGGGGATAGGCAGATTGCCGTAGTTTTTGACATCTTTTTGGGCGGAGCGGAGGGCATTGTAAGCTGAACGGTCTTTATCGGCGGTGCTAAGATAAACCGTGCCGTGGGCGAGATTTATAGCGCATTCCGGATAACCGATGGTTTCGCAAGCCCGGAAAACTTCATTGGCAACCACTAAAGCGGTCGGCTGGGCCATGCCGATGTCTTCCGAGGCAAAAATAACCATCCGGCGGGCAATAAACAACGGGTCTTCTCCGGCATCAACCATCCGGGCAAGATAATATAAAGCGGCGTCGGGGTCAGAGGCACGCATTGACTTAATGTATGAGCTAATTGTGTTGTAGTGTTCTTCACCTTTTTTATCAAATCTTAAGTGTTTTGACTGAAGGGTTTCTTTAAAATTTTCAATTGTCAGCCGGCCGTAAAGTTCAAATGTATTTTCAATCATGGCTACTGCCTGGCGGGCATCGCCGTTGGCCATACCAATCAGCCATTCTTCAGCATCTTTTTTAAATTTTATTTTTTTATTTTTAATCCGGCTGATTTTTTCAACTGCCCGGTTGAGAACTTCGGTCATTTCCTTTTCAGTTAAAGCATTGAGCGTAAATACACGGCATCGGGAAAGCAGGGGAGATATAACCTCAAAACTCGGATTTTCCGTTGTTGCTCCAATTAAAGTTATTGTTCCATCTTCTACAAAAGGAAGCAGATAATCCTGCTGTGCTTTATTAAACCGGTGGATTTCATCCAAAAACAAGATTATCCGTTGGCTTTCATCCTTTTCAAGTAAATTCGGCTGTTTAGACTTAATTTTTTTAATAATTTTACGGACGTCTTCTTTTTTTGCTGAGACGGCAGAAAGATGGACAAACTCAGCTTCAGTTTCATTAGCGACTATTCGGGCTAAAGTAGTTTTGCCGCATCCCGGCGGCCCCCAGAATATCATTGAAAAGATTTTGTCTTCCTCAATTGCCAAACGAATCGGCTTTTTTGGGCCGACCAAGTGTTTTTGACCAATAAATTCATCTAGGTTATCCGGCCTGATTTTGTCTGCCAACGGCTGGTTCATTTTATTTACACTGAACTGTAATTTTTCGAGTTCCCCTGGGTCCGTCGAGCTCAACAAGAAAGATTTGCTGCCATGTCCCTCGCTGGAGTTGATTATTCTTGATTGGAATTGTTTTTGTTTGGCCGATCAAACCGGAAAGTAAATGCGCTTCAGCATTGTTGTCTATTCGGTTGTGTTTCCAAGTTTCACCGGCAGTTAGTTTTTTAATAAATTTCTCCCAGTCTTTAATCAGCCCGGTTTCGTTCTCGGTAATTAAAATTGCCGCGGTCGAGTGGGGGACAAAAATTAAACAACTGCCTTGACTTATATCCGCTTGGCGGACTATTTCTTCGATTTGATCGGTAATATCAACCAACTCGATTCTTTTGTTAGTAGAAACTGTAAATTGGTTATTCATACTTAATTTTAGCATATTTGGGATAATAACCTCACTGGTTTGTCATTCCGAGCCTTGCCGAGGAATCCCTTTTTATCTTCCAAAAGCGATTTCTCCATGTGTTCACTGTCGTTCACTTAGTCGAAATGACAGTATGTACAGTTCGTTCGCCAGTGAACCACATTGGGTTCGACGCTCGGTCGAAATGACACCATTTTAACCCACCGTGCCAAGGTGGGGGAGATTAAATTTCCGAGATTGGTCTTCTAAGGCGGGTAAGCTGGAAGCCAAGGAAACTATCTGACTACCGTAACGATGTTTTAATTTATCGACTTGATAGTAAATTTGTTCAAGTTTTTCTCTTCTTTTTTTTGAGGAAAATAAACTCATCTGAACTTTTCCGGCCGGTTTCAGCTTTTTCATTGTTACCCCGGTTGCCCGGTAAGTAATCCGGGAGCGGAACATCTTTTGGAAGGCCTTTTTAACAGCTGTTGATATTTCCTGGGGATTGTTTGTCGGCACGTCAAGTTTAATTATTTCCGCTTGAAAATTAAAAGTCTGGGTTTTAAGCATTATATTAACCTGGCCGGCAACCATTTTTAAAGTCCTCAGCCGTGAACAAGCTTTTTCCAAATTTTTAGTCAATTCGCCGAAAACTTTGGCGGCATTGTTAGAAGCAGGATAGAACGTCCGCGACCGGGTAATTGATTTATAGGTTTCTTTTTCACCAAGTTCTAAAGGAAAAACTTGTTCGCCGTTTAGTTCTTTCCATGTTTCCAAATGTGGTTTAGTTAAATGTTTTTTAACCCAGATTTCCGACTTTTCGGCAAATTCCAAGCTGTTTTTAATTCCAAGTTTTTTAAGATAAGCGCTGGTTTGGCTGCCAATCCCCCATATTTCGGTGAGAGGCAAATTTTTGAGGTAGTGGTGAATTTGATTGCCGGGTACAGCAACCAAACCAGATGGCTTATTCCATTCGGAACCAATTTTTGCAATCGTTTTATTCGGACCGAGACCGACAGAAACGGTTATTCCTAAATCTGACTCTATTTCTTGCTTTATTCGTCGGGCAATTTCTAAATAAGAAGCATTGTAAGGACGCCTAAGTCCGGTTAAATCAGCAAAACATTCATCAACTGAATATTTTTCAACTTGAGGAGTGAATTTTTTAATAATGTTAAACAGGCGGTGTGAAAATAAGTGGTAAACTTCGTAGTCGGATTTGACAAAGTTGCAGTCGGGACAAAGCTGACTTATTTTTGTTCCAAGCATTCCGCGTTTAATCCCATACTTTTTGGCTTCGTAACTGACGGCAGTGGCTAAGCCCCTTTCGGCACCAATAACCACCGGTTTGCCTTTGAGTTTTGGATTTAAGGCCTGAGCGCAGGAAGCAAAAAAGGCATCGCCGTCCACATGGAGAAGAGAAGGATTTGTCATCTGCATTTGCGTATAACCCCTTTAACAACAGCGGCAATTTTTAACTCATTGTCCGGATATATCGGTTTGAATTTTTTATTGGCCGGCATTAAACAGATTTTGCCGTTTTTTTTCTGCAGGTATTTCATCGTCCATTCACCGTCAACTTCGGCAATTACTATCCGACCGAAATCGGCTTGGTCGGTTTTTTCAACTAAAACCAAATCGCCGGGAAGAATACCGGCGTCTTTCATTGACTCGCCTTTAACCTCTAAAAGATAACTGCTTTCTTTATTGTCAATTAAAAATTCGTCTAAACTGACCGTGTCAACAAAATCTTCCTGGGCATCGGTCGGAAAACCGGCTTCAACTAAACCCAAAATTGGAGTTTGACCGTAAAGTTGGTTGGGTAAAAGTCGGCCTTGATTGTCTTGGGAAACAAAGTTTTGGTTAACAAGTTTTTTGACTAATTTGTGAACCGAGTTTTTAGAATTGTAATTAAATAAATTCATCATTTCCCTATAAGTAGGCATTCTTTTGTTTTGGTTATAGAAGCTGGAAATTTTTTTCTTTTTGTCCTTCAAGTTCATAATTTGATTATAGTGAACGGTCGTTCACTTTGTCAAGAGGGAGTTTAACCGAGTTTATTACAATGACAATATTTTCATGGGTACCGCTCGCCTCCCACAAGCTCGCTAGACTTTCGCTTCGCAAAAAGTACTTTAAACCTTAACGGCATAGTAGCTCGCTCAAGACTATACCCGAAAACATATGTCATTGTATAAACTAACATATTTGCTTTTTACCAATTTTATTTGTGCTAATATAATAAGTATGGACCAGGATAAATACGAAGCATTGTGGCTGTCCCACTCGAAAATTAAAGATTATCTTAACTGCCCCCGGGCGTATTATTTAAAACATATCTACCGTAATCCGGAAACCGGCAATAAAATTCAGCTGATGCGGCCGAGTTTAGCTCTTGGACAGGTTGTCCACGAAATTTTGGAAGATATTGCTGAACTGCCGAAAGATAAACGGTTTAAAAAACCATTGTTGGCAAAGTTGAAAGAAGTGTGGGAAAGGGTTTCCGGAAAAAAAGGCGGATTTTTTTCAGAAGAAGTAGAGAATCAATACCGCCGGGAGGCCGAGGAAATGCTAAAAGCGGTAAGTGATAAACCCGGACCGTTGAAACGGCTGGCAGTAAAAATTAATATGGATCTGCCTCATTTTTGGCTCTCTAAAAAAGATAATTTTATTTTGTGCGGCAAAATTGATTGGCTGGAATATCTTCCGGAAACAGACTCGGTCCACATTATTGATTTTAAAACCGGCAAATCCCAGAATGATGAAGATTCTTTACAACTGCCGATTTACCGTCTGCTGGTCGAAAATTGCCAAACCTGGCCGGTGGAAAAGGCAAGTTATTGGTATTTAAGACATAACAATTTAGTTGAAAAAAAACTTCCTTCGAGCGAGGAAGCAAAAGAAAAAGTTATGGAAATCGGCAAAAAAATTAAATTAGCCAACCAGTTGAATAAATTTTCATGTCCGGAAGGCGAAAAAGGATGCCGCTACTGCCGGTCTTTGGAAAGAGTTGTTGACGGAGAAGGCGAACTGGTGGCAACCGGTAAATACGGCAGTGATATCTTTATTCTTCCTAAAGAAGTGACAACACGAAAAAAAGCAACTATTCTGTAATCGTGTCATTCCGAATTTATTTCGAAATCGTAAACCTTGGGATAAAAACTTTACCTGTCGATCCTGAAACAAGTTCAGGATGACTAGCCCTTTGTCATTCCGAACTCGTTTCGGAATCGTAAAGTATAATAAAACTATGAAACAGGGTGTTGTTTACATAATGGGAAATAATCGATTAACACTCTATATTGGAGTAACTTCAAACCTTATTAAACGAGTATTTGAGCACAAATCCGGTCGAATCAAGGGATTCACATCAAAATACAAATTACATAAACTGCTTTATTATGAGGTTTATCCAAACATGAACGATGCCATTGCAAGAGAAAAACAATTGAAAAATTGGCATAGGGAATGGAAGCTGAATTTAATTAAAAAGAAAAATCCCTTTTTTAAGGATCTCTTTATTGGATTACTAAAATCAACTAACCCTGCCGATCCTGAAACAAGTTCAGGATGACTGGCTGAAACCGCAGTACCACATCGGATACACGGCACTGCAAGTTCAGGATGACTAGCTCTTTGTCATTCCGAACTCGTTTCGGAATCGTAAACTTTGGGGGAAAAACTTTGCCTGTCGATCCTGAAACAAGTTCAGGATGACTAGCTGAAACAAGTTCAGGATGACTAGCTGAAACAAGTTCAGGATGACTAGCTGAAACAAGTTCAGGATGACTAGCTGAAACAAGTTCAG
>CAYXSV010000017.1:0-52171 GCA_964468355.1 uncultured Gammaproteobacteria bacterium | reverse complement strand
AACGGTCTTTAACAGAACTTTTCCGGGCCGGATATTTAAGCAGACGACTGCCGGGAGCAGAACTGACTCTTAACGCCCCGGAAGAAAACGAAACACTAAGCTTTGCCAATTTAAGGTTAAAAGACTTACTTAGTTCCGGTGACCCAAATCATCCTGAAAGTCCACTATACGATCCGGAAAATATTGAAAAAGGCATTCCGGTAGCTGATAAACCACTGGGAAGAACCTGCAGTGCCGGTGAAAAGGATTTACTTACTGAAGCCGATTTCGCCCAAACCACTGAGGATCACCGGGTAAACCGAAACGAAGTAGAAAATTGTGAACAGCCGTTTGAGATTAAACCGGATTTAATGACCTGCTGTAACCGCAATCACGTTGAAAATGTTTTGGGACTGAACTATGACAAGGTTTGTGAAGATACTCCCGAGTGGGCCTGCATCGGAAACGAACCGGTAGTTACCGGCGAAATCATCTGGGGAAAATATTTTCGTGGAAAGCTGGCTGCTGATTCCGGAGTCAGTGAAAATGATTGGCCAATATATTTGGAACAGTGCTTTGTTGTGAAAGAAGAAAAATGTGAAGAAGAACAGAGTTTCGAGGGGTTGTTTGTTGATCTTACCGACAACCAAAGGGCGGAAGTTTTTCCGCCATCCACATGGAATGACACACACCCGAGAAACACCTTTTTAACACGAGCAAAGGGTGAATGCTTATCCTGTCAAATAGTTAAATTATTCTTACCTGAAGGTGTAGGCGCACTTGACAGCTGTCGGCATATGACATCAAGTTTTTTACCCGGTTCAATGTACGAAGAAATGATTAATCAGGATTATGGTCAAAAAAAAGTTTTTTCGTGTGATGTCGGAGAACTACCTTATACTGATTCAGAAGAAACCAATAAAGATAATGCTGATTATGAAAACTTTAATAAAACCTGGGATGAAGAAAGATGGCATGGATTTTTTACCGAAGTGGAAATAAATAACCCCGGAACGACAAATTATGTCGACGGTGTTCCTCAACGTAACTCATCTAAAATAACGGTAAAGTCTTTCATGCATCTATATGTTCCTAACTATGAAAAACTTCAAATATGCACTGATTTATATTACGGCTTGCTTCCCGGAAAAGAATCAGAAAAACTTCAGGACGATTTAGAAGAATTAAATGAGTATAAACTTGAAGCTAAACATCTTTTGGAAAGAACAAAAGTCAACCCAATAGTCGACGTAGAAGGCAGTGCAATTTCGGCCGGCTTTGTTACCGGTTCAACAGCAGTTGAAGTCCAGGCAGACATAGATCAAGGAAAAGATATATATCTACCAGGAGGAGGAACAGACGCCGGAGTCAGTGCCAGCCAAAAACTATATATACCAGCAAGTAAACAAGAAGACTGGCTTTCCGTTTCAGCAGTTAGTTTTAACAATCAAGATTCTAATAAAAGTAATGGGGGTAATTGGAATGAAACATCATCAGAAATGATGAATATACCAGGATTTTTTAAAACAGAAGTTGCCAGTTTAAAAGATAAAATAATTTCGATTGCCCAAGAAGTCGGGGTGCCGCCGGAAGTGCCGCTTGTGCTCTGGTTTAAAGAAAGCGGCGGAAAAAGAGAAAATCCGGCTAACGGAGAAGGGCTTTGCGGTTTTCATGATTTGGTCAGTCAGGGCGAAACCTTTCCGCCCGGGCCGATAAGTGAAGCTGAACTGCTTAGACAATTAAAATTATGCGCCCAAGAATACAAAAAAAGATCTTTTAGTGTTACTTTTAATACTACTGATCCTGACGTGATCGGGTGGGGTTACGCTAATTACAACGGTAATGTTGACTGTATGGGTAATCCTTACTCAACTTGGACCGATCACCCGTATGTAATGAACGGATATGACGCTGAACACATGAACATGGTTGCAAGAAAAAGCACTAACTACGGGCCGGATAACTGTGTCACTTTGTCCGTTATCGGCGCCTGGCCGGCACATTTGAGAATCCGTGAATTGTTGTCTAGTTCACTGTACGATCTATAATCAAGTTTTGACAAGCCGGGTTTTTAGATATATATTTAAACCATAAAGAAATGATGAAAAACAAAATAAAAATATTTTCCGTCTTTTTACTGTTAGGTATCACTTTAATCCACTTTTTATTACCTCAAATTTCTTATGCCTCAATTAATCTGGGAGAACAGATAGAAAGCCGTGACGGTCTCAGTCAAGAAAGTTTAACCAGACATCAATGGTTTGCTACAATGGCCGAAGGTCTCCTTACCTTAACCGGGACAAATATTGATGGATCTGAAAGTTCTGAATCTGATGAAACCGGAGCGCTTCAATTTACCAGCGGCTTAATTGCTGCCCTTTATTCACGACCAGCTGCTTCCGGAGTTTATTATGCTTATGACACTATCCAAAAAATTGGGCCAAAGGCAGCTTACGCTCAAGGAATCGGTTTTTCCGGCTTAAGACCAATTATGGATGTCTGGAAGGCATTCCGGAATGTAACTTATGTATTATTCACTTTAATATTTATTGGAGTAGGGCTGGCAATTATGCTGCAGGTTAAAATTTCTCCTCAGGCGGTAATTTCAATAGAAAACGCCATCCCAAAAATAATCGGCGCTTTAATTTTAGTTACATTTTCTTATGCCATCGCCGGATTCATGATTGACTTGATGTATGTATTTATTGCCTTAGCAATTAATATATTAAAAATTGGCGGAATTAATCCTGCTCTTTTTCAAATACCAAAAACTCCAATAATAGCTGGGCAAATAACAACCGAAAAAGTTATAAACAACGGATTTTTCTCCTTACTTCCGATGTTTTTTTCATTAACCACCAGCGGAATAGGATTTCTTTTACTTGGAGGAACTATAGGAGGAATAATCGGCGGTTTAGGCGGCCTGCCAGTTGGTCCTGCCGGAGGATTTATGGGAATTGCTTTAGGAGCAACAGGAGGAGTGGTAATTATAATGCTTATCTGGTCGGTAATCGCACTTGTTTTATTATTTAAACTCTTATTTGGTTTAATTAAGGCCTACATAAACATTATTCTGGCAATAATTTTAGCTCCTTTTCAAATAATGGTTGGGGCAATACCCGGTGTCGAGGCGGGAGGATTTGGTAGTTGGTTTAAAGGATTAGTTACTGAACTGGCAATTTTTCCGGCAGTAGTCGTAGTGGCAATGATTGGTGTCTTTTTAATGCAGTCATTTGAGACCTCCACAATGTGGTCCCCGCCTTTTTTAAGTGCTCCTGAGTTCGGATCTCTTTCTTCATGGTTTGCGACGACTTTTGGACTTGTTTCAGGAACAGCTGACATTCCTACTGTTTTAATGAAAACAATCATCGGCATGGGATTTTTATTAATCCTGGCCAAAATTCCTGATATAATCAGGCAAGCAATGAAAACTGAAAAGGGCTACGGCTCCGCCATCGGCCAAGCACTAGGTCCTATTCCCGGTCTTGTTAATCAAGGTGGTAGAATGGGAGCCCAAGTTGGAACCGGTGCTGGGCTTACCTTACTTGAGGGAGAGCTAGATGATAGAGGAATGCCCAAAAAGATGAAGTTCGTTGAAAAAATTCATGAGGCTGGTAAAAACCTAAAAATCACTACTTAATTCAACTCGTAAAAATTTAAAAACCAAATAGCAGTTAATAAGGAAATTGCAATTAATTTAATTATTGTGATTATTGTGAAAAGAAAATTATGAAGCCCTCGTTAATTTAACCCTAGCGACCTCTTTATTATTCTTTGTTTTAAACACCTCGTCTTTTGTTATTCTTTCCTGTAAATAGCGTGCCAGTCTTGCTTCTTTTTCTAAATCCTCACGTTCTTGTCTTCCCAAGGTAATTCTACCGGACTGATGATCCTGTAACCGACTCAAAGCTTTTTGTGAGCTTTTTAGCTTGGATGCAGGAATAGTGGCTTGATCTACATTAGTTGAACCATAAAGCCGAGGTTCAAGTATCTTTTCAAACTGATTTGGCGTCAATAATGCAGTATCATGAACAATCCAATCACGTAAATAAGCTACAATTTTTTTTCTCACTGTCCATATTTCGTCATTGTCTGAATCTCCTCCCTCTCTGGGATCAATGAAAACCATCTTTCTCCAAGCAGCGGAAATTAAATTAATTAACAACCGTTGAGACTCAGCTAGACCTTCTTCTTTTGGCATTACTTTTGTCAAACTTTTATCCAAGCCCTTATGTATTTTTGCCAACCAACCAGTTAGCTCTCTGATTGCTCCTTTAGCCATGCTTAATTTTTCTGGCAGCAATTGTATCTGTTCCCGAGGCATTTCAGCTAATAAATTCCACACCTTTACAGCATTAAAAGGCCCTAAATAATAAATTGCTAGGTGGTTTTCAAAATTTTCTTCCATTATTTCTGACAATCCAACCTCTTCTGTTTCCGCTAACAAACGAAATGCATCAACTTTGAAAGGATCATCGTTTCTTTCTCCTTGTCTAATCTTTTCATTTAAATCTTCCAAACTGATATTTAAAGACTTCGCAATATTTTTCATTGATTCATCACCTAGGTCAAAGTTTCTTAACGAAAAAGTAAGAGAATGTAGACCATCTGTAATCAATCTGCGTTCAATATCCCTAATAGCCAAACTTAAATGTTCATTGTACCCCTGTAGGGCGTCTTTTCTCAGCTTTTCTCCTGGACTTGTAATTTTTTCGGTATCTACCGGAAGTAATCCGTGCATTGAACCAGCTGTTGATTTTTCTAATTCATCTTCTACAACAAATTTATCCTCTGAAACAAACTGCATATCATGATTTCGTGGATGAGTAAAAACAACTGAAACGTCATAAATATCATGTAAAGCATTTGCAATTTCTTTTCCCCTTGCTGCAAAAAAGTAATAATTTGGCACACCTATATCCCTTAAATGCCTGGCAACTGCCATTTCCACCCCAGACATAAATTCCTCTCTATTCCTAACACTTATTCCTTCCGGGTCTGCACAAATATTTCTCTCTCTACCTTCTATTACTGGCTGGCCATTAATTGTTGCTTCCTTACCTAAATCCCACCTCAAATAAGCTTTCAAGGAAGCATCAACCGCCTCTTTCAAACCGGGAAGGGAAGCTAAAGCAAGCAATCTTGTTGAAGAAAGTCGGCCATATCCCGGGTTAATATGAAGTTTTTGAAAATCGTCTATACTAAAAGCTGCTTCAACATAATTATAATACAAAAACGCTAACTGCACTCCTTCTTTTGCCGCTCTTCGATACCGAGTTGCCTCTTCCCGCTTTTCCCTTAATCTTTTTAATAAAGCTTCTTTTTCCTCATCATTTTCATACGATAAACTCCCTTCATCCTCTGCTATTAATTTTAACTCTTGTTTCATGCTCGAAAGTTTTCTCTGCTGTTCACTCAAATCAACCCTCAAAGCATCTTCCTCTGCAAAAAGTTGACTATCTCGAGCTTTCTGCTTATCTTCCCTTAATTTTCGAACAATTTTTTTTTGCTCGCTGATATCTTGAACTTTCTTGTTAGGATCAGCCATAACTTCTTCTATAGTGGCCTTAATATCCGAAAAAAGTTTTGTTATTTGCTGTGTACCATAAGTGTTCGGGCGATCATGATCTTCAAGAGAAGTTTCCAAACCCAAGTCTTTTAAGCAAGCGGCGGTTAACTCTGGAGAAATCAACGATTCACCGGCCTCGGTCCCACTCAATGCTTCGACAATATTTTCAACTTGTGGACCTTTCCATATTTGTGCCTCTAATTCTTCACTACCTAAACGAGGTTCCCTTTCGCCAGATCCAATTCCAAGGGTTCGTTCATTATCAACCATAATTAAAATTATTTTATCATTTTAACGAAATAAAACCAAGAACCAGGTAGTGTTAACTATTACCCTACGCTAAAGGAGAGATAATTGGTATAATTTGAAACATGAATTTAAATTTAAGAAGTCTTAACTGGAGAAAATGTTTACTAATTTGCCTGCCGGTGGTGGTGTTCGGCCTGCCGGTGGCGGTAAGCGGGGCTTTTTTGCTTGCTTACCAAAATCGTATTTACCCAAAAACTCAAGCCGCCGGAATAAAGCTGGACGGCTTAACTGTCAGTGAAGCAGACCAAAAACTCAAGAAAAATATCACTGTGCCCGAAAAACTGGAATTGATTTCAGAAAACGAAACCTGGGAAATTGACGGCCAAAAAATTAAATTAAAATATAATTTTGATAAAACAGCAGAAGAAGCTTACCAAAAATCTCGTCAACTTCCGATAACCAAATGGTTAAAAAAAACTAGTGTCAATTTAAATTATCAGTTTGACAAACAAAGTTTGGAAAACGAAGTTGCTACAATCGCCGGACAAATTAATCAACCGGCGATTCCCCCACAAATTAATTTTAACCCGGAAACTAATGTTGTTGAAGTTACTCAGGGAAAAGAAGGTAAAGAATTAGATATTCATTCAAGCTTACAAAGAGTTATCAACCAAATTAAAATCGGTAAAATTGATCGTCAAATTCCACTTATAGTTGACGAACTTAATCACCTGCCGTCAGAAAGACAAATGGACTCCGCACAAAAAAAAGCCGAAAAACTAATCGGCAAAAATTTAACCTTAACCAGCGATCATCAAAACTTTGTTGTAGAAGATGAGCAATTAATTAATTTTGTCGGCTTTAACAACCATTGGAAAGAAGAAAATATTCTTGAATATCTTGAGGTAATCGGCCAAACTGTCGAACAGGAACCCCAAAATGCCAAATTTGAGTTTAAAGAAGGCCAAGTAGAGGTTTTTCAGCCAAGTATAAACGGGATTAAACTTAACAAGGAAGAGGCGGTAGAAAAAATAATCAATTCACTTGACAAAACTATTTCCGAAGACCAACCGCAGATAAGCGAACTGCCTTTGATTGAAGAAGAACCGGAAATAAAAACCTCCGCTACCAACCGTTTTGGTATTAAAAATTTACTCGGAAAAGGCGAATCTTATTTTCAATACTCTTCGGCATCAAGAATTCACAACGTGGATTTGGCTTCCTCCAAATTCAACGGTATATTAATAGAGCCCGGAGAAACTTTCTCATTTAATGAAACTATCGGAGAGATAAGTCAAAAAACCGGATATCAACAAGCATACATTATTAAAAACGGCCAAACTATACTTGGAACCGGCGGAGGCGTCTGTCAAGTGTCAACAACAATGTTCCGGACTGCTTTACAATCAGGACTGCCGATTGTTGAACGTCGACCCCATGCTTATCGAGTCAGCTATTATGAACAAAACTCAAAAGCCGGTTTTGATGCCACTGTCTATAGTCCGTCGCCGGATTTAAAATTTAAAAATGACACACCGGAATACATTTTAATTCAAAGGGAAATTGATAAAAAAGAAAATTATCTTTCTTTTGAATTTTACGGAACTGACGACGGAAGGCAAACAATTATTGAAAACGCCCGGGTTTGGGATGTTGTTCCACCGCCTGAACCAAAATACGTTGACGATGCCAGCTTGGCACCGGGTGAAACCAAACAAATAGAACATGCGGCCTGGGGGGCAAAAGCCGCCTTTGACTGGAAAGTAACAAAGGAAGGAAAAACAATTCATGAAAAAACATTTTTTTCGCATTATCGGCCGTGGCAGGCAGTATATCTCAGAGGAATTGAAAATTAAAAGTGAAAAATTAAAAATTATGAATCTGAAAAAAGCAATAATTGGCTTTAGCTCTGGTTTAATAGTCGGCAGTATGTTATTTTATATCAGCCGGAGTTTGTATGAATATCGGCTGTTTATTAACAAGACTAAAAAAAGTATTGTTTATTGGAAGTCTGTAGCGGCGGAGAATGAAGATTACCCGGATGCCTGGGTAAAACTCGCTATAAATTGGAGCAAGTTAGGCAAAGACGAGTTTGCCCGATTGGCAATTAAAAAGGCCAGTAGGATGGATCCAATAAATGATGAAATTAAAGACATTAAAGAAAGGTTGAGATAGCATGAAATATTTAAAAATTTATACTGACGGCGGCGCTAGAGGAAATCCGGGTCCGGCCGCTTACGGCCTGGTTATTAAAAATCAAAAAGAAAATATTATTTACAAATATGGTGAAAAAATAGGCAAGGCAACTAATAATCAAGCTGAATATGAAGGGTTAATTGCCGGTTTAAAATGGTTGGTTAAAAAAAACGTCCAACCTGAAAAAATAGATTTTTTTCTCGACTCCACCTTGGTTGTCAACCAAATGCAAGGAAATTTTAAAGTTAAATCGCTTAACATCCGACCGTTATGGCGGCGAGCAAAAAAACTGGAAGATAAAATAGACGCCAAAATTAACTACCACCACATTCCTCGGGAAAAAAATACTGAGGCGGATAAAATGCTTAATGAAGCTTTGGATAAATAATGCAAAGACGTATTATGATGCGCCCCTACAATAAAAATAATGTTAAAATGTATTAATGCCCAAAAACTCATTTGAATTCCAGGTTTCAACTGAAAAACCGAAAGCAATTATATTCGGGCCCGATTATTTAACTAGACCTATAGCTAGTTTATTTCGCCAAAAAGGGCTTAGCGTACAAACAAATTCCCCGGCTCAACCCAATCAGTCGATAGATTATATTGTTGATATTCAGGGAAATAAAAATTTAATTAATCTTGCCGGCCAAACAAATGCCAAATATCTTCGTTTGTCCATTGGGGAAAAACCATCAGCTTTACCTGAAAATATTAACTGGCGAACTTTACAAACGGATTTTATAGTCGGCCCTGATCTTCCTGAACAAACTTTTATGGGCAAACTAATAAAAGCGGCTATTAAAAATGAAGCGTTAGTCGTTCCAAAAGAAAGACTTTATCCTTTGCACGTTAACGATTTAGCATCTTGCTGCTGGCAGGCACTTGTTCTGCCCAATACGTCAAAAAAACATTTTTTGGGGCTTGGGGAGGGTGTTTCCGGTCAACGACTGGCTGATTTTCTAAAAAACCTCGGCCAAGTTACTAAGAATATTCGGGTTTCAACTGACCTAAATGTTAAAAAATTTGACCCGGATCAAGTGGAAGTCAATTATCAAAATTTAAACTGGCGGCCTAACCTAAACTGGCAGGAGTCAGTTAAAAAATCATTTCAGGCAATGTGGAGCGACCAACTGGCAAAAAAGCCGGCGGGAATAAAAGAGAAAACAAAAGATGAAAAGCTAAGTAGTGATAGTAAAATTGTTGATGATTATGAACAAGACGTTCCAGAGCAGCCAAGTGAAGATAAAGAAGAAGTCATTATCATAGAAGAGCCGGTTGAAAGGAAAAAAGATAAGCTTGAACCTGATATTAAAGACGAAATTATTAAATTAGACGATATTGATAAAAAATTTAAAGAAAAGCAAAAAATAGATCAAAAGCCAGAATTTGTTTGGTGGCATCCCCTTGCTTTATTTTTGTTTTTAAGCGTCTCTTTTATTTTTTCAGTCTGGTTAAAACCGGCTTTGCGATTAGGTTTGGGGTTTTGGCATATTAAAAATGCTTACGGCCAAATAAAAGAGCAAAATTGGGAAAAAGGATTGGAGGAAGTCCAAAAAGGAAAAGAAAATCTATCTTTTGCCGAAAACTTTCTAAAAAACTCCAATTTCTCAGTTTTATTCTTCGGATATGAAGAATTGTTAGCTAAAACAGCGGAAATAAGCGTCAAAAGCGCTTTAACTGCAGAAACTGCAATTCCTTTTCTTAAAAATTCCTACTTTCTTTCGGAATCTATTCTAAAAAATAAGGAAATTGACCAACAAACAGCCATTAACGACTTAATCCAATACCACAATAATCTTGATTTCCAACTCAAAGAATTACAAGCTTTGCTGGAAAGCTCTTGGCCGAAAATTCCCGGTCGCTGGCAAAATACTCCACAAAAATTGGCCTCAAAAATAGACGCATCAAGAAAAAGCTTAATAAAAACTAGGCGGGTTTTACCTTATTTGCCTTGGATAATCGGCCTGGACAATCAAAGAAAAACATTTTTAGTTCTTTTACAGAACAATATGGAATTAAGACCAACCGGTGGTTTTATCGGCTCTTTTGCCCTCCTCAGTTTTGAAAACGGTCAGCTTCTAGATTTTCAAGTACAAGATGTATATTCCGCCGACGGCCAATTAAAAGGACATGTAGAGCCGCCGACACAAATAAAGGAAATTTTAGGAGAAGCAAAATGGTACTTGCGGGACTCAAATTGGAATCCGGACTTTCCCAAAACTGCCGAAAACACGGAATGGTTTCTAGAAAAATCGCTTAACAGAAAAGTGGATGGAGTTATCGCTTTTAATCTGGAAGCAGCAAAAAAAATAATTTCTGCTTTTGGTGAAATATATTTATCGGATTTTAACGAAAAAGTTAGTGCAGATAACATCTTTGAGCGGGCTGAATTCTGGTCAGAAAACGAATCTTTTCCCGGATCGAATCAAAAATCTGCTTTTTTAGGGGTCATGGGTCAACAAATATTCGAAAATATTAAGGCCTCCCGTCCGGAAGAATATAGTAAATTAGGCCAAAGTTTTTTGGAGGCCTTAGAAGAAAAAGAAATTTTTATCAACACTCATAATGATCAATTAAATAGAGCACTTCAGGAATTAAATTGGGATGGAAGTATCAGAAATCCTCAATGCAGTTTAGAAAATTGCTTTACTGACTACCTTCATTTAAATGAAGCTAATTTAGGAGTTAATAAAGCCAATTATTTTCTGCGCAGAAGCATAGAAAAAAAGATTACATTAAATAAAGAAAGAATTGACCACCAGCTTAAAATTAACTACGAAAACACTGCCGACTCAAAAAATTGGCCCGGCGGAGATTATACCGCTTGGCTGAGGGTTTACTTGCCGGTTGGAACTCAAATTGATAACATTTATTACTACAATAAGGAAAATTCACAAAATAAAAAAATTATTGAACACGATCAAATAGAAGAGAAAGTAGAAGCAGGTAAACAGGTAATTGGGTTTAAGATTACAGTACCGATACAGGAACGTCAAACACTTGAAATTAATTTTCACCAAAAAACCTTAATTAATGAAGGCAGTTTTGGTTACTTACTTTATTGGCAAAAACAATCAGGATACAGAAATACACCGGTTTCACTATTGATAGATTTTCCGAGTAATTGGCATCCAGTGCAGGTAAATCCGGCAGCTAATGTTGTTTCAGGAAAATTACTTTTTAATCAACAACTTAATAAAGATTTAAGTTTTGGAATCCAATTTAGTAAATAACCATGCCTGAATTACCTGAAGTAGAAACCATCAATCGACAATTAAGCCAGAAAATTACTGGAAAAAAAATTAAAGAAATTAAAGTTTTAAGAAAAAAAAACTTTAAAGGTGATAAAAGTAAAGTAATTGGACAAAAAATAACTGCCGTTCGCCGCCAAGCCAAAGTAATAATTATTGATTTAAACAATAATTTTCACCTATTAATCCATCTAAAAATGACCGGCCAGTTAATTTTTAGAAAAAAGCTTAACGCTAAGCCGCCTTATAATCGAAAACCCAAAGGAAACACCTACAATATTGATCTTTTGCCAAATAAATATACGCGAGTAATAATTAGTTTTGATGACAATACGCACCTCTTGTTTAATAATTTAAGGGCTTTTGGGTGGGTTAAGGTTATTGATAATCAAAATATTAAAAATGAGCTGGAAAACTTTTCCGGGGTTGATCCCCTATCAAAAAAATTTACGGTTGATTATTTAAAAAAGATAGCTGAAAAACCCAGCCGGTCAATAAAACTCTTATTAATGGATCAATCTAAAATCGGCGGAATCGGCAATATTTATGCCAGTGAAGCATTGTTCTGCGCCCGCATCCATCCAAAAACAAAATCAAAAAAGGTCGCTCAAAAGAAAAAAAAGGTTATCCGGCTGCATAATTGCATTATTAAAGTATTAAAAAAGGCCTTAAAACATAAGGGGTCAACAGCCAATGACGATGCTTTTCGGGATACCAGCGGCAATCGAGGTAAAATGCAGCAGCATTTAAAAGTATACGCTCGGGAGGGAGAAAAATGTCCTGAGTGTGGAGATACCATAAAAAGGATAAAAATATCCGGCCGAAGTAGTTTTTTCTGTCCCTCCTGCCAAAAAAGAGTATAAATAAACCATTGGTTTATTACAATCTCTCTAATTCAAACCTGTTTAACTTACAACTATTGTGCGCGATCGCGCACAATAGTTGTATAATAGTTGCGGACACTCTACTAGCCATACTTACAAAAAAGATTAGCGAGTTTTTTTAGAGGCCAGTTGCGTGGAAGTAAATCTAAGGGAATTTTTGGATGTTCGGCTACTAAATCCCAAAAAAATTTTTGCTCTCTAGTTGTAATTTTCTTTTTTTCCTTTATTTCACTTATAAAATTGTTAGTTTTGTACTCCCATTCATCAATAGGCCAAAGTGAATCAATCAAATTATAAGATTTTTCTTTAGAAAGCTTTGTTTTAAAAATTAATAAATTTTCCGGATCATCAACTAACTGTTCTATCCGTCTAACAATCCATGACGCAGTAAATGGGCTTAACCATACAGACCTTTGTAATTTTTCAAACCCTAACTCACCAAGTAAATAATAAATTTTATCCCTTAAGTTTCTTTTTTCTTCAGGTATATCATAAATAACCATACGCCAGTATTGATCCCAAGGTTTAGTTATTTCTCTATAAACTGTTTTTGGTTTTTGCTTAAGAGATAAATCTTTATCAAGAATGTTTTTTTTAACTAAATACCATTTGCTTCTTTTAATTTTTTTCTCCGGTAACCCGCAATGATTATTTAGCCAGCTGGTACTTTTAAAATAATCATTAAAAAACAAAAGAACATCTTCAGCAAGAATTAATGCCTCAACCAAGCGGCTTGTCCTAGCCATAACTAAATAATGCCATAAACTTACCTAGTTTACAACTATCATGCGCGATCGCGGAAAATTATTGATGGGTTTTATCTTTAGTTTTAATCAAAAACTCTGCTAGTTTTGCCGGCACATTCATCCCGGTCGCTTTCATAAATCCGCTAAATTGAGGTGATCGGTTTATTTCCAGTACGTAATGTTTGCCGGTATCTTGGTGCTCGACAATATCGACGCCAGCGAAAGATAGGTCAACTGCAGCCGCAGATTTAACTGCAATTTCGGCTAATTCTTGCGGCAGTTCTTTTAAAGCTTCTGCTTTTCCCCCTCGGGAAACATTATTTCGAAACTCATCCTCAGACCGCATTCTTTTTATTCCTCCTAAAGCTTGATTGTCAAGAACCAACACCCGGACATCGCCATGATTAGGTATAAACTCCTGAGCAATAAAACGCTTATTTTCAACCGTCTCCTGGGGCATTATTTGACTAATTATTTTATTTAATTCTAATTGAGATTTAGCCAAGTGCACTCTAGTGCCGTGACTTCCTCCACTGCGTTTAATAATCATTGGGAAGCCAATTTCATTACCCGCCAGTTTTTGAATCTCTTCCAAATACCCCCAAAAAGTCTGTGGGGTCGGCAAATTATGGTTTTGCAACGCCATCACCTGTGAAAGTTTTAACCCCAAATAGCGCTTAAGACTTTTTGCTAACGGATCAATCAAAATAACCTTTTTTTCTTCAATTCTATCCTGGAGATAAAGATTAATTAAGGTAATTATTTCCCAACGTGCTCCAATTAATCGAAAGAAAATTACCCGAAACTGGTTTAAATCTATGCCCCGCCAAGTTACAATTGGTGTTTGGTCAATTGAACCGGATTTAAAGATTAATTCTTTATAATTACCAAAACAAGCGTTTTCTCCTCGTTTTTTAAGTTCTTCTTTTATTTGGGTTAGATGGTCAGACATCTGACCTCCGAATAAAACTAAAATATTATTGGAATTAACCGTATTCATTTTACTTTAACCAAAAAACCTTTTAAATCTTTTCTTCCCAATAAAAATTTTGTCTTAAGATGACTTCTATCAGTAACATTAACTTCAGAAGTAATTTTATCTCCCTTTATCCAAATATTAACCGGAATTATCGGCCGGCGGTCACCTTCACCAAGGGCTGATTGATAACTTCGATGATACAAAACCTTATCTTCTTTAAGTAAGCCCAAATCTTCGGCTAATCCCTTATCTATAGAACTGCGGTAAGCGCCGGTATCAACTTTAGCTAAAAGTTCAACCTTGCCTTTACCATCTCCTTTAACCTTAATCGGCTCAATTACATCCAAAACTTTTTTTGTTTTTTCAATATTAACCTTGCCGGCAAATTTTTCACCGAATAATGTCCTTGCGATTTTGACACCGTGCTTTATACTTCTTACTCGAACACCCTCCACTCTTTTTAAACGCCTTTTTAAACCGGATTTATTGCAAATTTGAATCGATAAGCCGGGCCGAGCATTTAATTCCAAAACCATCGGTCCTTTATTTTTATCAATAACCAAATCTACTCCTAGAAATCGAAGTCCGGGAACGACTTTCTGACAGTGAACTGATGTTTTTAAAATTTCTTTCCAATTAGGAATTTTTATTCCATTTACTTTTATTTCCTTTTTTCGCCTATAATCATAAACCTTCTTAACCGGATTATTGTAACGAACACCGTAAGTAGTAATGCCGGTAGTTAGATCAATCCCTAAACCAATTGCTCCTTGATGCAGATTTGCTTTACCCTCAGACTCTTTTGTCGGTAAACGGAGCATGGCCATTACCGGCACATGGTTATAAATTATTACTCTGATATCAGGCGTACCGCTTTTAGTAAACCGTAAAAACTTTGGATGAATTTTAATTCTTTCTTCTATTAAAACTTGGTCAGACTTGTTATATAAACTGTATCGCCCCTCAATAATGTCGGAAGAATGCAATCTTAAATCTGAAATATTAACTTTTTTACCGTCCATTAAATACCACTCTCCCGCCCATTTAGCTTTCTTCCTAACTACAATTACACCTCTTCCACCCGATCCAGAAGCGGGCTTAATAACAAAATTTCCTTGTAAATCTTCCCATTGAAACTCATCCACCTCTTTTTGGCTTTCCAACAAACCGAGTATTCTCGGCACATTAACATCGAATTTTGATAGAATTCCTTTTGTTTTTATCTTTGAATCGGCGATATGTCTGCCTTTACTTGAATTTTGCCGCAAATAAAACCAAATGCGGGCGTTTGCACCCAATATATCACTGTATGAGTTCATACTTATTTCTCTAAAATTTATTCCTCTTTTTCTTTCCTGATAGCTGAACGAAAACGGCGAAACTCCAGAAGACGGAAACCGGTATAACGGCCTACTGCTACCCCAATTATTAAAACAGCTACCAGATAAATTTCAGGATAGACTAAAATCAATTCCTGAAAGGGATACCAGCTGAGTAGTAAAGTAGCGATAACTGCTAAAACTAAGGTAACAATTGTTTTTTGAATGGCAACCCGTACACTTTTACGCCGTTGATTCGAAATATGCTCTTCGGAAAGAAGTATTAAAAATAAAACCGAAAAAGCCGTAATATCTCCCGGACTGAAAAATAACACTTGCGCCCCAAAACCTAGAAATAAAAATATCCCTAAAACAACCAGCCACAAAGAGATTGTCCTCCTGGGCCAATAATGTAATTTTACCCGGTAAAGTAAATTCCTACCTAACAAGCTAAAAGCCAAAATTAAAACAAATAAAATAATACCCTCAATTATCCCGACTGACCATAAAGCAGCGGCGATCATTGTCGGCATATAAATACCATAACCCTTCAGGCCAACCATATAATGCAAAACATCGGGCAAAATACCAATTAATGGTAAGCTGAGTAAAATAAGTACTGTTGTCGGCTCAATATTTTGGTCTAAGGCCTTTCTAATTGTGTATTGAAAGATATTTATCAACCGCGGTTTGTCAGTTTCCTGCTTTTCCAGAATATGTGTCAGCTCTTCTTTAGAGGTTCCACCGTAATGGTCAGTGAACACTTTGTGAAAATTCATTGATTGTCCACCGGGTTGGCTAAAAACAGGCAACGGCAACAAAAAAGAAATTAAACCAAAAACGCCGAATATTAATATTAATAAATTCCTCTTTAACATAGCTAAATTATACCTTTTTAGCTTTTTTTTATCAAATTTACTAACCGCAGATAGTCAATGCCCAAATATTTTTAGCTCCTGCTGAACGAAACACAGCTGCTGCCGATTTGATTGTTGAACCGCTGGTCCAAACGTCATCAAACAAAACAAAATTTTTATTTTTAACTTTGTTTTTATTTTTTAATTCAAATACCTGCCTAACATTTTTCCGCCGTTCAATAGTACTTAATTTGGCCTGCTGGCTTGTCCACTTTCTTCTTATTAATAAATTTTCATTGTAATTTAAACCAACCAAATCAGCGGTTGAAAATAGAATTTCTTTTGTTTGGTCAAAACCCCGAAATAATTTTTTTGATGTAAATAAAGGAACCGGAATTAAACAAAATTTTTGTTTTTTCCACAAATTAAACAACCTTTTATTTTTCGCTACTCCCTGAACAGTTAGGTTAATCAAAATTTCTTTTAGACCAAAAACTGCATGATATTTGTAATCTCGGATTAATTTCCCGACTAGTGAAGAATATTTGTAAAGACGAATTAAGCCGGATAATTTTGTTTGCATTGAAATACACTTAGGATGGATTATTCCTCCAGGACTCAACCGGCCGCACTGATAACATTTTTGTCTACTTATTGGTTGAATTTTTTTGAGACAATCGGCACATAAATATGAACCCCTTCTGCCGCATTGATAACATTTAATCGGGAAAAGAAAGTTTAAAGCCATTAGTTTAGTATAATATATAATGTTGAAAAAAATCATCTTCAATTCCGGAATACAGATCGCCGGCCGGGTAATAAGCGTGGTTATCTCTGTCCTTATTGCCGGTATTCTAACTAGAAATCTTGGAACCACCGGTTACGGAAATTATGTTTTTATTTCGGCCTTTGCTACTTTACTTGTAACAACAGCCAACTGGGGAACCCAAACTATCGGCGTCCGCGAACTGTCCCGGACTAATGAAAAAGCTAAACTTTTTAAAAACCTAATTTTTTTGAGGGCTTTTTTCTCTATGATAACTATCATTATCGGAGGAATGGTAATTATATTTTTACCTGCTTTTAAAGAAATTAGATTAATTTCTTTCATTGTTTTGCCGTTAATAGCGGTCTCAATTTTCGAGTCAACCTCTTTCATCCTATATCAAGCTTTTATCAGAATGGATTTAAAATCTCTTTTTCAAACATCCAGTCAAATTATTTTTTTAGGACTTACTGTTTTTTTTCTTAATAAAAACTTGAATATCGCTGCCCCATTAACCGCTTATTTATTAGCTAAATTAATTACCGGCATGATTTCCTTTCCAATCAGTAAAAAATTACTTTCCCAAACCAATAAAATAAAAATTAACAAAAAAAGAATGACCAAACTTTTTTGGGCAGCACTGCCTCTTGGAGCTCAATTAGTTTTATTTACCGGTTATGATCAAGCAGTTGACTCATTTATAATCAAAAGTTATTTAAACGCTACCCAAGTTGGTATTTACGGTTTAGCTTACAAAATATACGCCAATTTAATTCTTCCGGCATATTATCTAAACAGCACTATTCTTCCCATATTATCTAAAAATAATGCACGGTCAAAAAAAAGTTTAAAAATTGCTTCCGGCTTAACAATTTTTGGTCTAATCATCATTATTCCTTTAACCATTATTTTTAGCGATTTTACCGTTAACCTTATTGGAGGCAGTCAGTTTGGTCAATCAAGCAACATTTTAAAAATACTCGGCGTAAGCTTGCTTTTTGCCTATATTAATCATTTAACCGGATTTCTTTTAATTGCCAAGGACAGACAGGTTGACTCTTTAATTATTGCTCTTTTCGGTTTAATTTGGAATTTAATTCTTAATTTAATTTTTATCCCTCAATACGGAATTACCGCCGCCGCTTGGATAACCGTGTCAACAGAAGCATTAGTAAGCTTGCTTTCCGGTGGAAGATTAATTTGGTGTTATAATAAGCGTCAATGAAAAATACCAAAACAAGCAGGGATTTGTCTCCTGGTTTTGAAAACTTAATCGATAGTTATTCTACCGCCTTGGAAGAACTTGAAATAAAAAGTGAAGTATCTGCCATCCATGTTGACGAAATTGCCTCCAAAGTAGCAGTGTTATACGAAAAAGTCAGAAAAATTATCGATTGGAAAGAAGAACATTTACTTAGACGGGCAGCTATTGAAAGAATTTTAAAACGAAGATTAATCAGCGAATTATCGAATTATTCCATTCTTCCTAACGCTAATCCTCAAAAAATGGCTGAGCCCCTCGTTCTTGAATTAATCCGCGGCGGTCATTTTCTTAATAATAATATCCCCGGAATAAGAATAAGTGAAATAGAAGATATATTGGAAAAATACATCTATGTTTTAGAAAACAGCCCTTTAGCTAATACCGTTAAGGTTAAAGAAAGGATAAATTTTTATACCTGGATAATAGAAATATGCGCCTGCGAAATTGAGGAAACTTTAGATCAACCGGCTAAAGAAAACCTACTTTTAAATTTTATGACTGAAACATTGAACAAAAGAATTCTTTTAGGAAAAGGTATGATTATGAGCCCTGAGGAAAAAATTATTCAAACTTATATTGCCGCCCACCGCACACTCTACAATCTTGATAATTCAATAATCAGCTATCATCTTCTTAAAGTATATTATCCTCAATGGCTGACACCGAATAAAAAATTAGTTTCCCAAATAACTAAAAACATCTTGGAAATAAAAAATAATCTTGAAAATGACTTAAATCACCAACATTCATCAGAATTTCGAAAAATATGTGAAAAATACGACACTGTTTTTTTAATCATTGGAGATATATTTAATAAATTGTCTAAAAGTGAAAAAGAAATTAAAAAAACTATTTCTCAACCCAAAAAATTAAAAAAATTGGTTACTGAGGTATATAACAACCGGCTGTCAACTTTAAAAGGCAGATTAACCCGGGCGGCAATTTATTCCACACTGTCAATCCTTGTAGCCAGTTCTCTTTCGTTATTTATTGTAGAAGTTCCAATAGCAAAGTTGGTTTACGGAGAATTTAGCCCGCTGGCAATAACCATTGATTTACTTCTTCCCACCCTTGTCATGTTTTTACTAGTAATTGCAATTAAGCTTCCTGACCAAGAAAATCTAAATTTGGTAATCAAAGAAGTATTAAAAGTAGTTTACCCTCAAAAAGAAGAAGATGTTTATGAGCTTCGAACACATCAACGCGGACTTGTTTCAAATATAATCATTAAAACGGTATACGCTATTACTTCACTTGGATCAATAGTTTTTATTTTTTGGTTGTTCTGGCTGGCAAAAATTCCTTTAACTTCTTTAATCCTCGATACCTTAAATGTATCAATGGTCGTTTTCGCCGGATTAATCATCAGACAACGGGCAAAAGAATTAACCATTGACGAAAAACGTGGTTTTTGGCAATTTATACTTGATATTTTGTCAGTTCCGGTAGCCAAACTTGGACAATGGCTTTCTAATAAATGGCGAGAATATAATATAGTCAGCGTATTTTTAACTATTTTAGTTGATATGCCCTTTTCAAGTTTAGTTGAATTCATCGAGTCGTGGAGCACGTTTTTAAAAGAAAAAAAAGCCGAACTTCACTAGCATTCAGCACTTAGCCTTTTACTTATGTTATACTTAAATTATGCTGCAAAAAGAACGTTTAGAAATTGGGGAAAACGGTGAGGTTAAACGTAAAAAAACTGAAATTGAGCCGCCAAAAGAAATTTCTGGCTGGCTGGAACGGGTTGAAAAAGGCGATATATATTTAGCAAAACCAGTGATAGACGACCAAACCGGACAACCATTAGTATCCGCCCCATCGGCAAAAAAACCAAAAATTACTCTGCCGCTGGATAAAGAAGAAATTATTTTTGGCTTAAAACAAAAAGTCGATGAAGCAGTAAAATGGCTTTCGGAATGGTGTATGCGTTTAATAAAAATGAATCCTGAAAGAGTAGAATTTAAAAATTAGAATGGACCAGGTTTTTAATCAACTAATCAATACTGTCGCTCACTATACTTTAATCGGGATTGTATTTCTTTGTGCCGTAGCGGGGCTGGCTTTTTTATCCTACGGGTTAATTATTTGGTGGAGATCAAGAGACAGGGAAGAAAAATCTCTTAATTTCGTCTTGCTTCAAGTTGTGGTTCCCAGGGATAACGAAATCAAAATAGATGCCATGGAACAAATAATTGCCTCTCTTTATTCTATTAAAAAAGGAGGTAAATTTATGTTTCTTAAAACACAACCTCATATTTCTTTCGAAATTGTTGCTGTAAATGGCGAAATCAAGTTTTTTGTCTGCTGCCCAAAAGAAATGCAAAATCTTGTCGAACACCAAATCCACGGCGGATACCCCGATGCGGCAGTTAAACCGACTGATGAATATAATATTTTTAATAAAGAAGGAAAAGTTGCTTACAAGTGGTTAATTCAAAAAAAAGAACCGTATTTCCCATTAAGAACCTACAAGGATTTATCAACTGATCCATTATCATCAATTACAGCTTCTATGGCAAAACTAAATGAAAATGAAGGCGCGGCGATTCAAGTATTAATTTCACCGGCAGAAGGTGATTGGAAATCGTCGGGGAAAAATTATGTCAGTGAAACAAAAAAACAAGAAGCCGATCCTGAAGAGGCAAAATTTAAAATCGATGCAGAAACTTTAGAAGCAATAGATTCAAAAATCAATAAACCGGGATTTGAAACGACAATTAGAATTGTCGTTTGTTCGGATAATATGCCTCAAGCAGAATCACATTTAAATAATATAAGTTCCAGCTTTGCTCAATTTTCTTCTCCATGGAATCGACTTACTTCTAAGAAAATCTGGTTTAAACACTCCTTTATGATTGATTTTTTATACCGTTATCAGCCGATTTTTTGGCGTGGCGGACAAACTATACTCAATAGTGAAGAAGTTGCGTCACTTTTTCATTTCCCAAATCAATCGGTTGAAGCACCTAATATTGACTGGCTAAAGGCCAAACCGGCTCCTCCTCCACCAAATCTGCCTAAAAAAGGTCTTTATTTAGGAAAGAGCTATTACCGAGGAACAGAAAAACCTGTTTATGTCAAAAACGCTGACCGCCAACGCCATTTTTACATTGTAGGTAAAACAGGAACCGGTAAAACGGAATTAATGAAAGAAATGATGATCCAAGATATCAATGCCGGCAGAGGAGTTTGTTTAATCGACGTACATGATTTAGCCGAACAGATCCTTGAATATATCCCCCCGGAAAGAGCTGAAGACGTAATTTATTTCAATCCTTCAAATACAGAGCGCCCTATGGGCTTAAATTTACTGGAAGCTAAAACCGATGACCAAAAATACTTTGTCGCCACATCAGTCATAAATTTAATGTACAAATTATACGATCCGTATAAAACAGGAATTGTCGGCCCCAGGTTTGAACATGCAGTTAGAAACGCAATGCTTACAGCAATGAGCATTGACAATGCTACTTTTATGGAAGTAGTTAAAATACTACAAAATCCGGGTGGACCTTATTTGAAAAAAATTCTTCCCAAAGTAAAAGATCCGGTTGTTAGGGAATACTGGACTGAACAAATTGCCCACACTTCCGATTTTCATAAATCGGAAACACTTGATTACATCGTCTCAAAATTTGGTCGTTTTGTAACCAATAAAATGATGAGAAACATCATCGGCCAATCAAAGTCGGCCTTTAATTTCCGCCAAGTTATGGATGAAGGTAAAATACTAATTATAGATTTAGCTAAAGGTAAAATTGGAGAAGAAAATGCCTCTTTCCTAGGTTTAGTTTTAATTCCGCGATTATTGATGGCGGCAATGAGCCGACAAGATATACCTGAAGAACAAAGGAGGGATTTTTATCTCTATGTTGATGAGTTTCAAAATTTTGCCACACCTGATTTTGCCCAAATTTTGTCCGAGGCAAGAAAATACCACTTAAACTTAACTGTCGCCAATCAATTTATTGGGCAAATGGAAGAAGAAGTCAAAAACGCGATTTTCGGAAATGTTGGAACAATACTCTCTTTTCGCGTTGGAGTAACTGATGCCAACTATCTTGCCCGTGAATATCAACCAGTTTTTGATGAGCAAGACCTACTTAATATCGAAAGATTTCATGCTTATGTTAAAACAATGATTAATAATGAACCGGTTCCTCCTTTTTCTTTAAACACGACAAAAAACATGAAACTTGACAAAAAAAGAAGAAATCCTGAGCTTGCTGATAAAATTAAACGGTTAAGCGTCCTTAAATATGGAACACCGGCAGAAGAAGTTGAAAGAGAAATAAGAAATCGTTCAGCGGCTTAAAGTTCCTTAAGCTCAATTTCCTCTTCTTTTGTTTTATCAACTAGTTTTAGATATCTTTCCGTTGTCGATATTCGTTTATGACCAACAACATCAGCAACAACATCCAGAGGCACTCCGGCCGAAAGCTGTTCAACTATAAAAGTGTTACGTAAGTCATTTACTTTAACGTCTTCAAGGCCGGCCTTTTCTAGATATCGATTAATTATACTTCGAATATTGCGAACCAATAACTGCCGTCCGGTTTTGGTTATAAATAAGTAGTCTTTTCTAGCCGTACCTCTTTCTTCAATATAGTCGTCAATTGCCTCTTTTGCTGCCCGGTTAAGTGGAATTTCTCGGCCTTGATGACTTTCATAAGCACTTACCCTAAGCGTATTTTCTCCAATATCTTGAATTTTTAAATTAGCTACCTCACTAATTCTTAAACCACACTGAAGCATTAGCTCGACAATCGCCAAAGTACGCTTATCATGACGGCAAACATCCCTTAAAGCCCTATATTCCAACGGCTTTAAAACTCTTGGCAGATCATTCTCTATTTTAGGGTGCTTAACCTGACGGGAAACATCGCGATCTACTACTCCTTCTTCAACTAAAAACCTAAAAAAACTCTTTACTGAATTCAATTTTCGAGAAATAGTTTTTGCTGTATAGTCCTTCTTAGAGAGATGATCTTTAAACCCCTTAACATGTTCAAATTCAATCTCGTCGACAGACAAAATTTCTTCTTCCTGAAGATATTCTGTAAATTGTTCTAAATCTCCCCGGTATGCTACAATTGTATTACTGGAGCGGTCTAAACTTTTTAAGTGATCAACAAATTTTTCAATTGCTGTATTAATTTTTAAATCAGTCGCCATATCAACTTATAATATCATAAGGGCGGATTTTTAACAAGTGACATTTAAAAAACTAATTCTAATTATTATACCTTTAGTTATCATCGGAAGTCATATCACCCAGCGGGTTAAAACTTGGTACTACGTCAAAAAAGAAATCAAAGAAATAAGAGAAAATATAAACCGGCTTGAAAAAGATAATAAACAACTAGTAATGAAAAAAGATTATTACCAAACAGAAGAATATATTCGACGGCAAGCTAGAGAAAAATTAGGTCTAGTTGATAAAAATGATTTTATTTTTGTTTTGCCCGAATTACCTGATTTAGAAAATAATAAAATTGAAGAAAAAGAAAAAGAATCGCCGGTTTGGAAACAATGGTGGGATGTTTTTTTCATCTAAAAATTTCAGTGGCGACGAGTGGACTCGCACCACCGACCTCCGCGTTATGAGAGCGGCGCTCTAACTCCTGAGCTACGTCGCCTGTGTGGACCCGAGCGGATTTGAACCGCTGACCTCCCGAATGCAAATCGGGTGCTCTAGCCAACTGAGCCACGGGCCCTCTAAATTTACCTGTAACTTATATTTTAATATACCTATTGAGGATTATCAACGAGACAGGCCTATAACGGGAGTGAGTTTTTCTTGGTTGCGGGGCCAGGAGTCGAACCTGGTCTGTGAGGTTATGGGCCTCACGTGCTGCCGTACACTACCCCGCGTCAGTGTTTCTATTATATTTTCTACGCTACCTAAAGTCAAATTAACGGATGTTATAATTCGGGTATGAACAAAACTAATGTTAAAGCAATCTGTTTGGTTTCGGGCGGACTTGACTCCATTTTAGCCGCGCTGTTAATTAAGAAACAAGGGATTAAAGTAAAAGCGCTTATTTTCAAAAGCGTATTTTTTAGTGGCCAAAAAGGAATTAAAGCGGCAAAACAATTAAAAATACCCTACAAGGTAATTGATATTACAGAAGAACTTTTAAAAGCGATAAAGGAACCAAAATACGGACTTGGCGGAGGAGCAAACCCCTGTATTGATTGTCATTTAATCATGCTTAAAAAAGCAAAGCAGGTTATGAAAAAACAAAACTTTGATTTTGTCGCCACCGGAGAAGTACTTGGACAAAGACCTTTTTCACAAAACAAACAAGCAATGAAACTACTTGCTGAAAAATCTGATCTAAATGAACGGTTAGTTAGACCTCTTTCCGCCTTAAAACTGGATCAGACTTTACCGGAAAAAAAAGAATGGATAGATAGAGATAAATTGCTTGGCATCAACGGGCGGTCAAGAAAAACACAATTAGAATTAGCTGAAAAGTTTAATTTATCTTTCCCTCAACCCGGCGGTGGTTGTATGCTTACGGAAACCGGGTTTGCTAGCAAGGTTTTTGATTTTAAAAAACATCTTGACAGCATAAATATCACTGAAGCAAAATTATTAAAAACCGGCCGGCATTTTTGGCAAGGAAATCGGTTGATTATTATCGGTAAAAACGAAAAAGAAAATAAAAAACTAGAAAAATTAGCCCAACCAAGTGATAAAATTATAACCCCGGCAAATTTTATTGGGCCTACTGCTTTAATTAAAGGTAAAGATATTGACGGCTCGTTAATTTCTAACACTAAGCAGTTAATTCTCAAACACACACCATCAAGGAAACAAGGAGTTTTTAAACAACCGTTACTGTTTTTCGGATCAAGTTCGGAATCAATTATAGTTTTAGAAGAAATTTTAAATTCTGAAATCCCCGTTTGTGGAGTAGTAACCAAACCAGACCGTGAATGCGGCCGAGGCCAAAAAGTTCAACCCTGTCCCTTAGCCCAATATGCAAAAAAACAAAATTTAACTGTTTTCAAACCAGAAAAATTGAATTTCAAAACACGGCAAAAAATAGAACAAAAAATAAAATTTAAACCTCACTGGGGAATAGTAGCTGTATACGGAAATATTATTCCAAAATCTTGGCTCAACTGGTTTAATATTATTTTAAACATTCATCCATCATTACTGCCAAAATGGCGGGGAGCAGCGCCAACAATCCGAGCAATTGAATCAGGAAATAAAACAAGCGGGTGGACAATTTTTAAACTCACCGAAAAAATGGATGCAGGACCCATAATTACTCAAAAAAAGGTTAAAATTAAATACCAAGAAAATACCGGCCGGCTAACCAACCGTCTTTTTAAATCCGCCAGCCGGCCTTTAGTGAAAATACTAACTAAGCTTTATCAATCAGAAGATTGCCAATTTTGGGTAATGACTCCTCAAGATAATTCACAAGCAACTTACGCTGAAAAAGTTGAAAAAAAAGAAGCCAAAATTGATTGGTCAAAATCTTCCGAACAAATTATTAATAAAATTCGTGCGTTTAATCCTTGGCCCGGCGCCTATACAACGATCAACATTAACAATGAAAAAAAACGCTTAAAAATATGGACCGCTCATATTGAAAATGACAAAGTTATTCCAGATATCGTTCATCTTGCCGGTAAATGCCGATGTTCTTGGCAGCAATTCTCCCACGCCTACAATCTAACCCTTAAAGACATCAAAAATTAGGCGTCAATTATTATCCGACGACCGTCGTATAATAACGAAGGTAGAGGGTTTAAGGTTAGTTGGATTAGAAGATTGCCAGACTATTAGAGAATAATTATGGCAAGGAAAATAGTAAAAATGGTAACCAGAAAATGAACCCAGGAAATTAGTTTAATCAGCAAATCAAGGTCTCCTGAAATAACTTTAGTCATCATTTTAACCTGTTTAACAACTACTAAGGCAAATATTAAGTATATGACCAAGCCAATAATGACAAGGATTTTGGCTATAGTCCAAATACCAGTTCCGCTAAAAAAATCTATTAATACTTCCATTTTTACATTACTCTCCCTTCTATTGTCTCTTGCTTTTCTTCAAGCTGTAACTGCTTTAAAACGTCAATTACCTTCATTGGCTGAGGAATTTGTTCAAACTCCAATTCCGGAGCTTGGCCGGCGGTTTGTATTCTTACGTTTCCAAAATTAAACAACGACTGAATCGGTCCGGCCATGACTAAAGTAATATCCTCTATATTTTCTATTTCCGCATCGGAAATTTCCTTATAAGCTAAATTATAAAAATCAATATCAACAAGCCGCTCATCAGTAATAATAAATACCTGGAAGTACCACGATAAAAAACTTTCTAAAGTATAGGCAAAAACAAACATATACCACATAATAAACAAAATAAATTTAAATCGTGTAGGCAAAAAATCAAATAAAGGGAAATTAAGCAATAACAACGGTGCAAAAGATAAAAATATAGCTAAAATAATCCAGCCCAAATTAGTGATAAGATGGCGCCTTAAAAGCAAGATAATTTCTTCTTTTTCAAATTGAGTTTCGAAATGGGAACGGTGCGGGCGGGCAATAAAGCCGGATAAAGGATTTCTTGACCGGCCGACAATTTTATAAACTCTTTCTCTTGGTGTTTCTTCTTTTTTCTTTCTACTTTTCTTTTTTATCTTTTTCTTCTTTTTTTTCTTGGATTGCTTACTTTTTGGCTTAGGAATTGGGCTTTTAGTTTCCTTATCCTCAACCTCATCTCTGGACGGCGGCGGTTCCGGCTTATAAATATCTGCCATAACTTATTTTATCATAAAATTATGTGGTTAGCGTTCGGCCTTCAGCTGAACTTATGTTATACTAAGTAGCTATGAAAAACCTTAATTCTTTAAAAAAGAAAATAAAGCTGAAGAAAAAAAAGAAAAAAAAGAAAAAAAATTCCACCTGGAAAAAAGTCATCCAGGCAATTTTAATTGGTTTTTTAATTCTTTATGCAATTTCAAGCATAACCGCTTTAACCGACCAACCAGATAAAGAAATATCCCTGTCCAACGTCCTTGAAAAAATTAAGAATGATGAAGTTAAACAAGTTACCGTAATCGATGACCGAATAAACCTGACTCTTAACGACGATACTACTGTTTACAGTCAAAAAGAGCCGGGCATTAGTTTCAACGAAATATTGGTCAACGCAGATATTAACCCAACAAGCCTTGATTATCAAGTCAATAATCAAGATACGCTTAAAATAATTGGCAATCTAGTCGCGACTTTAGGACCAATTGTACTTACCGGTTTTATTTTTTGGATGATTTATAAAAAAGCCGGCAAAGCACAATCAAGTATTTTTTCTTTCGGAAAATCAAAAGCAAAATTTTTTAAAAAAAACGGCAAAGCAACTTTTGACGACGTAGCCGGTCTAGAAGAAGCCAAAAATGAAATTAAAGAAATAGTCGATTTTCTTAAAAACCCTAAAAAATACCAAAAAATGGGGGCAAGAATCCCTAAAGGCGTATTGCTCGTCGGCCCAAGCGGCACAGGAAAAACGTTAATGGCTCGAGCAATTGCCGGTGAAGCTAAAGTTCCCTTCCTGCACATGGCTGGGTCGGAATTTATGGAAATGTTAGTCGGCATCGGCGCAAGTAGAGTCAGGGACCTTTTTGAAAATGCACGCAAAGCTCAGAAAGCAATTATTTTTATTGATGAACTGGATGCTATCGGCGGGGTTAGAGGAATGGGTGGCTTTGCCGGTAGTCACGGAGAAAGAGAACAAACATTAAATCAATTACTTGTAGAAATGGACGGGCTTGAACCAAATGAAACAATAATTATATTAGCGGCTACTAACCGACCGGATATATTAGATCCGGCCTTAACCCGGCCCGGGCGTTTTGACCGACGAATTATTTTTAATTTACCTGACCTGGAGGAAAGAGAATCAATTTTAAAACTTCATTCAAAAGGAAAACCTTTTTCTAAACGGGTTTCTTTTAAAAAACTGGCCAGAAGGACAGTTGGTTTTTCCGGGGCTGATTTGGAAAACATGCTTAACGAAGCAGCTATTTTAGCAGCTAGAATCAATAAAAAGAATATTGGTCCTACTGAACTTGATGAGGCGGCAATCAAAGTTAAACTCGGTCCTCAAAAAAAACGCTTAGTATCTGAAGAAGAGAAAAAAATT
Source organism: uncultured Gammaproteobacteria bacterium (assembly GCA_964468355.1). GTDB lineage: Bacteria > Patescibacteriota > Microgenomatia > UBA12405 > JAHJSD01 > CAYSLZ01. The sequence goes on along the minus strand of CAYXSV010000017.1, from coordinate 23,935 downwards.
TCTGCTTACCATGAGGCCGGCCACGCAGTTGTCAGCTATTTCAGCCCGGAAGCTGACCCGGTTGAAAAAATTTCAATCGTTGCTCGAGGCATTGCTCTCGGCTATACTTTAATGCCGCCGGAAAAAGATAAAGTACACCAAAGCAAAACTCAATTAGTATCAAAAATTATTACTCTAATGGGGGGCAGAGCGGCTGAGGAAATGATATTTAACGAAATGACGTCAGGAGCAGCTAAGGATATTGAGCACGCAACCCAAATCGCCCGGAAAATGGTTGTGGAATATGGAATGAGCGACCTCGGCCCACTTTATTACGGCCGACAAGTTGATACTACTGAGTGGGGTGGAACATATATGGAGCCAGACGAAATTTCACCAAGAACTAAAGCCAAAGTCGATAACGAAATTAAAAAGATTATCATTGACTCGTATCAAAAAGCACAAAAATTGCTGAAAAAAGAAAAAAAATGTCTTGATGAAGTGGCAACCCGTCTGATCAAAAAAGAAACCCTCGACCGGAAGGAATTTGAGGAAATAATTAATTCTTTTCAAGATTAAACAAAGAGCTTCTTGCCGCAATATAGCCGGGCGCGCGCAAATTAAAGGCCTTCTTAAATTCTGTTCCTGAAATGTCAACCGCACCCTTGTTGGTATCAAAAGTAACTGTTGCCGTATAACCGTCACCGCTGTAATTAACGGATGCATCGGTAACAGAGGTATAAGCTCCGCCGTAATTATTTGCCTTGTCAGCTAACTCGTCCATGGAATAAGGATTCCCGGAAACACCGCCTATCGGGCAATTATTTATGGTTACCGGTAAAATACGGTCATCATTTCCTTGTTCTTTTAAAACCAACCAGGCGTTTAAAATATCGGCCATTTCTTTTTCATTCAACCATGGATGCGAACGATTACAATTTGCTGAACCGGAACTATAATTTTGAGTAAACCAACCGGAATAAAACCAGGGTGATTTTGATTTTACCTCCCAGGCCTGATCCGGCCAACAGCTGTTGTCGCCGCACTCTGTATCCCAACCCGAGGTAGTCAAATAACCACCGGCGGTTGACGAGTAATAAGTAATTACATCTTCTAATACTTTGCCTTTTGTCTCTTCAACAGCTCGATGCCAAGCATGATTAGAGTCGTTAGCAACAGTGGCGGCTTTGTCCTTTCTAAAGACTTGACAGGCCTCGGTAGTGCAAATAGTCTTACCTTCAACTTTATAGCGATAAGCATAAGTACGGGCAGCTACCGCCTGAGCTCTTAGAGCTTCCTGAGGCCATGAACTCGGCATTTCAGCTATGCCGTATAGATAATAATTTTCAAAATCTAAATCTCCAAACCCGGAAACGGAAATTGTGCCGCCTGTATCTTTATCCACCGGCTTTTTTCCGTAATAGGCCTCTAAAATTTGTTCAGCAGTTTGGCCGGCATCAGCACGGCCTTTTGCTCCATATTGGCTCATCCCCTTTCTGTGCGTCCAGGCGCCGAAAGAAAAAACACTAAACCAGTTTCCACCACCCGGATCGCAATAACTAGGGCTTCCCGGCGGGCCGGAACAAGGGATGTTGCTCACCGGCACATTACCAACACTGGTTGTAAATTGACCGGACCGAGCTGCCAGCAATGCCTCTTGTTTTTCCGATAACTTTTCGATTGTTGTTGATAAAACCTCCAAATAATCTTCGGTTTTAGCAATTTCACCTTCCAAAAAAGAAATTTTATTTTCTGCCTCTTTCTTTTTTTGAGCCAGCCAAACCTTGTTTTTCTCCAATTTTTCTTTGTTATCTTTTAAATCAGCCAGTTCTTGACTTAAATTTCCAATCGCTTTTTTATCTTCATTAGTAACTAACTGCTGATAAAACATTTGGCGGATAAAATGTCCGCCTCCTTCCGAAGACAAAAAGATAGTCAAAGTAGAAAACGCCTGCTGGTGTACATAAAGACGCCTTACACGATTGGCAAGTAATAATTTTTGTATTTCAATATCCGCTTCTTGGTTAATAATTTTATCCTCCAACCCGGTAATTTGATTATCAGCTGAATTTATCATTGACTCAAAACGGCTTACTTGAACCTTAAATTCTTCCAGAGTTTGTTTATTATTCAAATTAGCTTGGTCATACAAGTCAAGAATATCGCCGCACTCTTCAATAAACTGCTGACATTCATCAATAGTGGAGCAGTCTTTTCTGCAGTCAGCTGCCTGTATCGGAAAGGGGCGTATGCAATACGCTCCGCCCAAAAATAAAAACAGAATTAAAAATAATATAAATTTTTTCATAATTTATGCTACGCAAGCTTATGCCTGCTATTACAATTCCACTAAATAAATTTTATCTTTTGCAAACAAATAAACTTTTGAGCCATCAGAGGCTATAGACATATTACGTAAATTTTCAAATTCAACCGGTTGTCGAAGAATAAAATCGCCTTCTTTGGAAAATAACCAAATTATTTTATTATCTGCATCCCAAAAAGACAAGCGTTCTGCTTCCCGGGCAACGGACAAAAATTCTGCTTTACCAATACCAGCGGGGAGCTGCATTGCCAAATCTTGTTTTTCTCCGGAAAGATAATTAAATATTTTGCCGTCTTCCGCCAACAGCCAAATATTTCCGTCTATTGACATATCTGTTAACCCACTAAAGTCCAAATCCGATTTAGAATTCAGCCACGGTCTTCCTGATCCTATTCCTCCACTGATCACAGGAAATTTCCAAATTTGTTCCCGACCGGAATCAAGAAGATAAAGATTTCCTAACCATCCACCGGCGGCAGTAATCACCGACTCCGCTTCCAAATCAAGAAGTTTAGAAAGCTTATCATCATCCACCCAATATACTTCTTTGTCAAAAACAAAATACTGCCTGCCCTCAGTAAAAGTTAATTGACCTTCACCGGATAAATTATCTCCAGCGGCAATAATTTCAGCTGACTTATTGTCTAGGTCAATAACAACCAAGCGCTTTCCTTTTAAATCCTGAACCAGCGCTTTTTTGCCATCACAAAAAACCGACCCGATTTCAATATTTTCATCAACCAGACGCATGTCATAATACATTTCCGGCTGTAAAGCTTTATCACCGAGATTCTTTTTAATTTCCTCAACCCGGCTGATATAGGCCTCGGCTTTTGCTTTATCAAACTCTTTAAGTTCGTCACCCATTACTTCCGCTTCTTTCAAAAGATTTAAACTCTCTTCCGGATCAAGATTGCGAATTGACGTGGCATTCGAAATTTTCTCCTCAATAACAGAAGATAATTCAACTGTCCTTGTCTGCTTCTGTTGTTCCTGCCTTTTACGCCAACCAAAAATTATTGAAACCCCCAATAAAATCAAAAAGCCGACGGCAATCGATAATGAGGAGATTTTATTTAAAAAACTCCTTATAAATCCAAAATTTAGTTGCGGTACTTTAATAATCTTTTTTTTCTTTTTATTAACAATTGTTTCTTTAGGTTCCGATTCAACAAATTGGGGATTTTTTTGCTGATTACCAATTTTAATTATCACTGCTCCCAACCGCCCCTGATCTTCACGAGCGTGAACTACGGGCGCCCAAATTTCAATTATCTTCTCTAAATCACCTTCACTTAATCCGGAATCAATTATCGCTGATGGAAGTTTTGAGAAAAAATCCGTTGTTCCTAAAACATAAATGTCATCGGTTTTTATAAAACCGGAAGCAGAAGCCGGATTTTTGTCTAGACCGTCTAAAATCTGAACTGTTTCTTTCTCTCTCCTTAATAAAATTTTTCCCTGGTGATATACTAATAAATAAGCGATGTTTTTCCATATAACTAGACAAACAAAGCTTATTTCCTGTGGGCGATCAAAATATTGTGACTTTTCTTGGGCTACCTTTTTAGCCGCTTCTTCTAAAGCAGCCATTGGCTTCTTTTCAAGATTACCGTAATACTCTTCATGAAATCTGGAAATTATTTCCCTTCCAACAGCGGCTGTCGGCTGACTATCACTAATTTCTCCTAAACTAACAAGAAGGATTAATTCTCCACGTTTTAAAAATTTATCCTTTTTATCAGGAAGGAAATGATGGACCTGGCTCCAGGCCTTCTGGCCCGGTGTACCCAAAACCTGCTTAACTTCAGTTTGGAACTTCATTAACTTCATTATAGAACATACTTGTTAAGTAAACAAAGCTAATCTATAATTTAAATATGGCAGTTGATATTTTTTGTAAACCGGCCACCGGAAACCAAGGCATCAATACAGCAATCGGTTGTATCCCGATTGACGACGGCAATGTTTTTGTTGAATGGCTTTTCCCTCATTTACTAGGCATTATGGGGGGAATTGCTTTTCTCTTAATGCTTTACGGCGGATTTTTAATAATTACTTCTGCCGGCAACCCCGAAAAGCTGAAAACGGGCCAAGAAATAATAACCAGTGCTGTAGCCGGATTAGTTTTTGCCATTTTTTCACTTTTTATATTACAAATAATTGGAGTTGACATATTACAAATTCCGGGGTTACAACGATGAAAATTTATGCCGCCGTTGACTTGCCGGAATACACCGGCACAGATTTTAAATTCAGCGGCTTGAAATTAGCAGATGTTATTTCAAAGGGCCTGAATTACGCAATTGCTCTTGCCGGAGTCGCTATGTTTGGTTTTTTAATTGCCGGCGGTTTTGACTTGTTGACTTCAGGCGGTAATCCGGAAGGAATTAAAAAAGGAACTAATAAAATTGTATATGCCTTAGCCGGTTTTATTATAGTTTTAGGAACTTATTTTATTCTTCAAATTGTAGAACTAGTCTTCGGAATAAAAATAACGGGGTAGTTTTTATCGTAAGGACAACTCTAGAGTTGTCCCTACAAAAGTGTTACTGTAAAACAGACAGCGGATCTAATTTTACGCCGTTACGGATAACTTCAAAGTGCAAATGCACTCCGGTTGAGCGACCGGTTGACCCCATCTGGCCAAGGGCTTGTCCGGAGGAAACCTGCTGATTTGCCGTAACATATATTTTATTCATATGGCCGTATAAAGTTTGATAACCGTTGCCGTGGTCAACAACAACATGATTTCCGTAACCATAACGTCCGTATATAACTGCTGAAATTCTTCCACCTTGCGAAGCAACTATCGCCGGCGCGTTTTTGTTTGCAACATCCAAGCCGCGATGATACCAAACATAGCGTTGCGTTATCCTTCCGCTTGTCGGCCAAATAAAACTACCGCCGCCGCCTGTTTGAACGTCTGTTTGAGCAAGATAGACAGTCGGCCGGGGAGCAGCCGGTTCAGCTTTCGGTTTAACCCCATCCGGAACTATTAAGGTTTGGCCAACCGCTAAACTAAATGTTTCATCATTGGCAAAAGAATTAAACGGAAAATCAACAACTGCCTGAGGATTGGACTGATACTTTTTAGCAATTGAGTAAACCGTCTCTCCTCTTTGAACTTCATGGACTATGCCGGTAACCGGAGGAATTTTTAACCTTTGTCCGGTTTTAATTTTTGTCACGGAAGAAATATCATTTGCCCAAATCACTGTTTCAATAGATACTCCGAATTTTTCAGCAATTGATGAAACAGTGTCCCCTTCCCGTACTGTATAAGTAATTATTTCTCCACGCTGGTGTGAAGATTCAATAGTGGTTACACTTCTTTCTTCTTGATTATAAGTAGCATAAGCCGAACTTGGAGAATAAGTATTCCACTGTATATTCTCACGATAAAGCGCTTCTTCGATTCTAGGGGTTAAAGTAATCCCTAAAAATAAAAACATTGCTAAAAAGAAATGAGCAAAAGGCCTGGCCCAACGGCCTCGTTTTCGATAAAGTAAACCGGAAAAAAAGTTTTTTACCGATTCAAAATACCAAAACAAACCACTAAATAAATTTTTAAAAAAATTAAAGTAAGCTGTAAAAAAGCTCCCCAAGTCCTGAAAAACAATTTTTAGATGGTTTGAAATATTTGAATTTGACAATATAGCCATATGACAATATAGCAATTTATAGTTTTACATTTCGGAAGCTCCGGCGATTTCTTTTAGAAATTCGTCGTTATTCTTTGTCTGTTTGAGTTTTTGAACAAATGCTTCTGTTCGCTCATCTTCTCCCAATAAATCAATCATCCGACGCATTCTACGCACCGCTTCCATTTTATCTTCACCGAAAAGAAGCTCCTCTTTTCGTGTACCTGAACGCTGAATATCGATTGCCGGATAAATCCGCCTTTCGGCTAAACTTCTATCTAAATGCAATTCCATATTGCCGGTACCTTTAAACTCTTCATATATTAAATCGTCCATGCGACTGTCCGTTTGGACCAATGCCGTACCAATTATTGTTAGAGAACCGCCATCTTCAATCTTCCGAGCAGCACCTAAAAATTGCTTGGCCGGAGCTAATGCTGCCGGATCAAATCCACCGGATAAAGTCCGGCCTGACGTCGGAGTAACTAAATTATAAGCCCGAGCTAATCTGGTAATCGAATCAAGTAAAATGAAAACATCTTTACCCATTTCAACCAATCTTTTCGCTCTTGCTAAAGCCATTTCGGCTGCCCTTGTCTGTTTAACCGGAGATTCGTCGAAATTACTGGCAATTACCTCACCTTTAACAGAACGTCGAATATCGGTAACTTCTTCCGGACGTTCCGCTATAAGAACGGCCATCAAATGCACATCCGGATGATTTTCAGCTAAGCCCTCAGCAACATCTTTTAACAACCATGTTTTTCCGGCTTTTGGCGGAGAAACTATCATTCCACGTTGTCCAAAACCTATCGGAGAAATCAAATCAATCATTCTATTAGTTAACTTATCCTGGTCGGTTTCTAATTTCACCCGCGGTTGAGGATAAATTGGAGTTAGCTTATCAAACCAAGGTCTGTCTCCAATTTCATTTAAAGGTTTTTCATTTACTTTTTCAACCTTTAATAAACCATGGTAACGCTCGTTTTCTTTTGGCTCGCGAACTTGGCCGCCAACCAAGTCGCCCTCACGAAGTTTAAATCGACGAATTTGAGAATTGGATATATAAATATCTTCCCGTGAAGGGATATAATCCGGCCTTAAAAAGCCGTGACCCTTCGGCTGAGTATCTAATATTCCTTCTCTATATTCGGTTGGAACACCGGCATCAGGAATTATCCGTCCGTCTACTTCCAATAAGTTTTCTTTATCATTTTCTGTTTTTTCTTTCTTATTTTCAGCATTGGGCTTTTGGCCTTCAGCATTCAGCCCTTTATCCACATCATCAGCAGTCACAATTTGAGAATCATTTTTTTGAGGCATAATTTATTTTGTTATTTAATAATTAATATTCACATTCTGTCAAGAATAGATTTTGCTTGCAAAGATTTTAGTTAAGAGCGTAAAAGCTTGGTTTAAAATCACACTATATTCTTTTCAATGAGGCTGACTAGTTTATACCAAAAGCCCGACTTAATGTCAAGCCGGCCGAAAACTTATTGACAGTTGGAATGTTCGGTCGGACACCATCTAACGTACCATATTTGATGGTCTAAAACATTGACTTCTCCGTCACAATTATAATCTCCATATAGTTCATTCGGTGGAACATTTTCTCCCGACACCGCTATATCATAAAACTGTTGAGCCCACATGCCGTAATCAATATTTTCGCTGCCATTGGTTTTACAATTAAAACTGGTTGTGTTTTTGGGTTCAAAAGATCCGTCTGGACAAGGTTTGCAATTTCCTCCAGTAGAAAATCTGCAATTAGTAACTTGAGATAAAATATCCGCTGTACCGGATACCAAGTTAGAATCGGTTGTTGACCCCGGGGTAAAATTAAAATTAATTTCTGTTCCTTGGCTAGCCCTTTTTGGTTTAAATTTTAATATTGCCAAAGGATTAGACTGCCCCATTAAACCATTAAAACCTCCCAACACTTTTTCTTCATTCCACCTAAAAGCAGCCGCGCCAAAAGCTATTTTGCCTTCAGAGTTAGCTTTATTTATAACCTCTTGGCGCCGAAAAGAGCCGCCACTGTCCAAAGGCATAAAGGTTTCCAAACTACCAATTTTAACCCGTGGACTAATATCGGTTAACTCTAAATCGGATCGATTAAAATTAATCACTACATCAACGGCAGTAATTGACTCGCCGTCGGTATCCAACATCACCGGCAAACTAAATTCATTACCTACTTCAACATTACGCTGGGCCGGCAAACTTAAACTACCCTGCCCGCCGGATGCCTTTTTAGTAATATTTTGATCTTCTTTAACAAGCATAGAAGCGGCAAATAAACTTCCCCCAATTATCAAAAAAAGAACAATAATTTCTAAATTATAAAATTTTATTTTCACCATCTTATTAATTAATTAATAATACCATCTCTCCAAAGTCCAATCCGTTAACTAACCCGTCTCCGTTTAAGTCTTTCTCTGTATCTGATGATCCGTAATGAGAAAGGTAAACTTTAACATCAGAAATATCCATAACCTGACTTAAAATACAGAGTCCTATTTTAGGCGAATCATTCCAGCCAACATAATAAATCCGATCATGAACTCCGTCAGATTTTTCCTTAGGAAGATAATACGGCAAACCAACTCTAGCACCATCCCACCCACTAGTTGAAGGCAGTATCACTTCTTCTCCAGGAGAAAAATGAAACTTATTATCCGATTCCGTTACTTTAATCGCTTTCCCTTGGAAAAGGTCGTAAATTAAACGGTAGCCATTTTTGTATCCGGAAACACTCCCCTCATTGACTAATTCCGAAATTACCGGCAACCCGTTATTTTCCATTTCAAATTTATGCCCTGAATTATTAATTGCTCTTGCTGCATAAAGGCGAACAGATCCGTCCGTGTAATAAAGATAGAGGTTATCATTTTCAACAAAAACAGAGGGCCAGCTTAAACCGGAACCTTTTAAATTACCTGAAATGCCTTCAACCTTTCCTTGCTTAACCCAAGGTCCAAAAATACTGTCGGCAGTAGCATGAAAAATACGGTTGTCTAGCCCGTCGCACCGGTCAGTACCTTCATAATACATATGCCATACATCTTTCCATAAAATTACCGCTGGATCTCCAATAAGAGCGGACTCTCCTTCTCCACCTATATCTAAAGCCAAAATTGGCGGATTATTACCATGGCCATCGTTCTTATCTCAACCCGAGGATTCTACCCCATCTCCAAAATGCCAAGTAAACCATATCCGATCAGCATGCCAGGTATTGCATTTATCGTTATAAGTGCCTGAATCGCCGGGCTTAGACAAGGAAGGATAGTCATTTTTAACTGTACTGTTTATAGAAAAATACATAAGATACCTGTCCCAGCCGGAATGGTGAATAATTGAAGGCCCAAACGCGTTTCCGACTGGAGATGAATACATCTGAAACCGTTCAATGCATTTTAAATTTTCTGCTTGAGCGGAAATTAATCGACCACAACAAACAAAAACTAATATGGATAATAGAAAAAAAAGAATGGATATTTGAGTAATCCTTTTCATATTAATTTAATAGTATCATCTATTTAAAGCTCATACTTTTAAAAAAGCAAAAACAATTGATTTTAAAGCTAGTTTTAGGTATCCTTAAAATAATGAAAAACAAAGGCTACAGTACCGTCAATTTAATCCTGCTTATTATTAGCGGACTATCTATACTAGGTATTTCTTTTTATTTTGTCTACCAACAATTCAGCAATCAACCCCCCCTAATAACTAATAATCCGCCGACACCTCCGACAGAAATGCCACAAAAATCAAACTTTAAAAAATTTGAATCGGAAGAAGAATTTAAAACCTATATTGAGAGTTCATCTTTTGCCGACTTTGGCGCTCCTGAACCAAGATCTCTTTTGGAATCAGAAGCAATAGAAGATCGGAGTACTGATTTATTGCTGCCGACTAGCGGCGGGGGACCCAGCCGAGTTTCAGAAACTAATGTTCAAGTAAAAGGCGTTGACGAACCTGATATTGTTAAAACCGACGGAAACAAAATCTATTATTCTTTATCTCCAAAGTATGGAATTTTGGAAACCTCACGGCCAACTACGGAAGAAAGCGTTTTACCGCCGCGTGAAAGGGCTAAAACAAACATAATTAATGCCTTTCCTCCAGGAGATTTAAAAATCGACGAAGCTATCGACAAACAGGGAGACTTATTATTGATTAAAAACAATTTGATAGTTTTTGAAAATAACTCTATTTACGCCTATGATATTTCCGATACCGAAAGTCCACGTCAATTATGGGATATCGATTTAAACAACAACACTCGGATAGTTGAGGCCAGGTTATTTAACAATCAAATATATCTAATTACTCAACAAAGAATAAATCAATCCCGCCCGTGTCCAATAAGGCCAATGACAATCGGTGAAAATGAAGTTACTATAAACTGCACTGACATATACCGGCCGGAGACGGCCGTACCTGTCGATGTAACTTTTACCGCTTTCCAAGTCAACCCCCAAAGCGGAGGAATTATCAACAAGGTTTCATTTGTCGGCTCATCCGGTAGAAGTGTTCTTTACATGTCTGAAAATGGTCTTTATTCAACTTTTTCTTATTATGAAAATCCGGTTAATTTTTTCTATAAATTTCTTAACCAGGAAGCTAAAGATTTAGTCAACCGGGATACACTCGAACGCCTAGAAAAATTAAGCAATTACAATATCAGCAATTCGTCAAAACTAATTGAAATGCAAGTTATTCTTGAACAATGGAAAAATTCTTTATCTGAAGATGAGCGCTTACAAATGGAAAATGAAATTTCCAATCGGATGGATAATTACTTCCAGGAACATAAACGGGAACTAGAAACAACGGGAATTGCTAAAATCGGACTAAATAATTTCCAAATTCGGGCAGCCGGCGCTGTTCCCGGAACACCTTTAAATCAATTTTCGCTGGACGAGTATCAGGGAAATCTACGGATAGCGACAACCGTTGGACAGTCAAGGTTATTCGGCACAACCAGTGAAAGCGCAAACGACGTTTATATTTTAGACAAAAATTTAGAACAACTCGGCTCGGTAAAAAATATGGGTTTGGATGAGCGTATTTATTCGGTCCGCTTTATTGGCGACAAGGGCTATGTAGTTACTTTCAAACAAATAGACCCTTTTTATGTTCTTGATTTATCAAACCCCGGTCTGCCCCAAATTAAAGGTGAACTAAAAATACCCGGATATTCTTCATATTTACATCCCTTGGATCAAAATAGAATCTTAGGAATCGGCAAAGAGGATAATCAGGTTAAAATCTCGGTATTTAATGTATTGAACCCGGAAAATCCGGTTGAAGAAAATAAATATTTACTCGATGAATACTGGTCGGATATTCTTGATACCCACCATGCATTTTTACTTGATAAAAAACACGAAATCTTCTTCTTGCCCGGAAACAAAGGCGGCTATATTTTCTCGTACAAGGAAAACCAACTAAAATTAGCCAAGGCCGTATCAGATATCAGCCCCAAACGAGCGTTATACTTAGATGACTATCTATATATTCTCGGCGACCAAAAACTGGTAGTTCTAAACGAAATTGACTGGAATAGGGTTAATGATTTAGAATTATAAACTAATGACAATACGAGAAATGTTAATTTACTATCTAAAATCCAGCCAAATTAAAATAGGTGAAATTATTAATACGGCTAATATTATTTATTCACAAATTAAAAACCAAGAAGATTCCACTTCTACTGAAAAAGAAAAAACTTTAAAAGATATTGAACAGTTGATTAGAATTATCGCCGAACTTCAAATAAGCTTGGAAGATTTTGTAATTTTACTTTCTAAAGAAACCCAAGAACTAGCCGGAAAAGTAAAATTACAAGGTTTTGCCAACATGGAAAATAGCTTAACCCAAATTACGCAACACTTAGACGATAATTTACCAAAAAGAGATGTGCCCGTAATGCCCCGCGGTACCGGCTTAGCGGTTCAGCTATTTCAACTGGAAAACTATTTGTTTGGCGTAGAAATGTTCTGGTCAGAAGAAAAAGAAAACTTTGGCGATAAAGCCAAGGAAGTCAAACCAATTACGAAGTTTATAATTTCTGCAAAAGAATTTGCTAAAATTGCCGGTCGGTGGGCCAACCTATTGTTACTCCAAAAAGAATTCCTCTGGGTCGAACCAAAAGAGTAATCTAATAATGCAGCTTATTTCATAACATCCTGAACTTATCTTAAAATAGAGCAAGCATATGCCTTGCTATCCAACTTAGTAGAACACCAACAAGTCAAGATACCCTGTCTGAGCGTTTAATCTTTCCTTTGTCTACGTCTAGGTGATCTTCGACTTGGCGGTAAATCACTGCCGATAGCAAGCCACCCCGCATTTTTCACCGATTCCTCTTGCCATTTTTTTACTTCCCTTCTTTGATCCCTATCGGCTTGTTCTTCCATTAAAACCAAACGCTGTGAAACCCGAATATTTGAATTTCTAAATTCCATTTTTTTTAATTCTATTGCTTGTTAAATTAATAATTTTGTAAAAATTTAACTTTGACCTTCTTCAGAACGTCTTTTAATCAATCCGGAAGCAATTGCTGTTGCTAAAAGGGTACCTCCAGCTACGGTGCCGCTTTTAACAGCAAAAGTTTTCAGGTCCGAAGATGATATTTCATTAGACGCCGAAATAATTTGATAAGACATCATTCCAACACCTGATGCCATAGCTGCAGCTGATTTAGGATGTCTTTTTACTAAGCTCTCCACCCCGTCTGCCACACCGGCAAATAAACCCTCTGTTGCTCCAACCAATAAACCGCCGGCGCTACCCACAATAGAGGCAGTTAAGTGCCTTGTTTTTTCAGCCGAGCGTTGCTCTTTATAGGAATTTGCTTGTTTTGCCGCTTCTATATTTTGAGGCAATTCTTGTAAACACATTGAATTTTGGGCAGTTTCTGCTTGAATCGCTATTATTTTACGAACTAAATCCTTGCCTCTTCGGGTAACCTCGCTACTATATGTCTGTAACGCGCTTATTTCAGAGTTAATTCTTAACAAAAGCGTCATTCGGGAAAGAGTATTTCTTTGAGGAACTTTCAAACTATTTTCCCGACAGTAGGGCTCAATCATACCGCTTAAATCTTCTTCTAAATTTTGAACGTAGTTTAACAAAACATCTCGGCAGGCGTCATCTCCGGCTATTTCAACTAACCATCCAGCCAATTCACTTATTTTTTCCTGTTTCTCAGCTGTAAGGTTCGCTCTTTGAACTAAAGACCCAAAATAACGGGCAGTAGCTCGAGGATTGACCAACAAAGAGGCAAGCGGTACTTCTTTAATATCAGCACTCGCTATTTCTTTTATTAAACCCTCATCGATTAAATCTGACGGACCTCGTTCAAGTGAATCTCTCAAATTCGGATCGTCAATTATATCTTGGCTTTCTGTTTGATGAGGCCGTAAAAAAGCGCGCTCAAGATCGCCCTGTTCAGAAAAAAGGTCTATCTGTGAACCTTGATCGTTTGTAATTTCTTCAGGTGAAATCATTTTAAATTATTTTTAAACAATAAAATAAAATGGAGAGTAGTTCTCCTGCCCCTCGAACTACCCTCCACTTTGTCACCAAATTTAACTTGGTGGACTTATTATAACACATCCGTTTTAAGTATAAACATATTACTTTTAACCGAATCTTCTTGATAAAAATCTTGTTGACAATTTTTAGTCATTTGCTATTATAGTTTAAAGGGCATTGTTATTCGCGTTCCACAATATTTACTTGCCCGGAATGACGGTAACGATGCTCTTTTTTGTTTGCCTCTTTCTTTTATTTTTAAAACTGCAATTTATTTTTTGATATTTAACCAAAATTCTTACTCTTCTCTTTTCTTCAGAGAATTAATTTTGCTTTTAATTCTCCCATTTTTAAAATCTGATCTCTGGCCCAATTATGTTTATCTTCTTTTTTAAATAAAGCGCTTAGAATGGCTCTAATCAGTTTGACCGCCTTCTTCATTTATATTCTAAATGTATCACTATCCAAAACCGTTGTCAAGTCCTATAGTTTCACAGTCGCCTAAAAACAAATATCTTATATTTAAAGTTACAGTGAAAGCTAGGTATAAAATGATCCTTATTGGATTGTTAGTAGATCTATGTGGAAAACTTTTGTGGACGAAAAAGAAGCTAAAGTTATTTTTTAAAAATACTCTTTATTTGACTAATATTCTTCACCTTCGGATAAGAATATATTTTCTCAAACCCAACCGCGTTAGCTTGTTTTTTACGCTTGTCTAAACGACTTACCTTACTGACTCCACCTAGTAATGACACTTCACCAATAAAAACTGATCCCGCCGGCAAAGCCTTGGTTTTATAAGAGGAATAAATAGCACTGCAAACGGCTAAATCAGCCGCCGGCTCGCGGACACGAATACCGCCGGTAACGTTTAAAAAAACATCGTAATCCCAAAGCGGCAAGCCCAAATGCTTTTGTAAAACCGCTAAAAGCATTTCTGAACGGCGGCGGTCAAGCCCATTTATAACCCTTTTCGGCATCGGAGCATATGATTTACTCACTAAGGCCTGAATTTCTATAATAATCGGACGTGTTCCCTCAAATATTATTGTATAGGATGACCCAATTTTGTCTTGTAATTTTTCCTCATTATTAATGAATGACGGGTCGGTTACTTCAATTAACCCTTGATCAGTCATTTGAAAAACCCCGACCTCATCGGTCGGTCCAAAGCGGTTTTTTTGTGATCTTAACAAGCGATAATTTCCCGTTCTTTCCCCTTCAAAATATAAAACCGTATCAATTGCGTGTTCAATTGTTTTTGGGCCGGCAATATTGCCTTTTTTAGTCACATGGCCAACTAAAAATACTGGAATTTGGTTAGTTTTGGCAAAATTCACCAACCGGTGTGTGCACTCCCTAATTTGGCTTATAGAACCTGCTACTCCGCTAAGGTTGTTAGTTGAAAGGGTCTGTATAGAGTCAACTATTAACAGCTTCGTTGATTTATCATTTAACATTTTTTCATTTGTCATTTTAGACAAAATATTGTCAACGTCGGTTTCGGGATAAAGTAATAAATCATCTAGCTCTTTGGCTTTCTTTTTGCTAACCCGGTTTAATCGCAGCTTAACCTGTTCGGGGGACTCTTCACCGCAGACGTAAACAACTTTCATTTGATCATTTTTCATTTTATATTTAACATTTGAAGAAGAAAGTTTTAAGGCTAATTGGGTAAGAAGGGTTGACTTACCGATGCCCGGTTCACCGGCAAAAAGGACAACCGACCCGGGAACTATTCCAGATCCCAAAACCCTATCCAGCTCACTTACTCCAGTCGTAATTCGTTTAATTTTTTGTGCCTCAATATCCCTCACTTTCAAAAACTTGGATTGCTTTTTCCGTGTTTTTCCCTGTCCTTCTTCTTCCGTTCGCTCCATTACCTCCTCAACCATTGTTCCCCACTTACCGCATTCCGGACAACGGCCTAATTCTTGAGGGGACTGGGCACCGCAGTTCTGGCACATATAAATAGTAGTTTTCTTTTTAGCCATAGCTTATTCTAACAGAACCGAAAATATGGCTATAAAATTAATGCTTGGAGGCAGAAATAAAGGCGGAGAAAAGTGGGTTGGGTTTTAGAAAATTTGATGAAAACTCAGGATGGAACTGGGTACCAATAAAGAATGGATGATCTTTTTTATTTAATTCCATAATCTCAACTAAATGATTATCCGGTGAAACCCCGGAAAAAACCATCCCGGCTTTTTCAAGCTTTTTTCTGTATTTGTTGTTAACTTCAAAACGGTGCCTGTGACGCTCTCTAATTAATTGTTTATCGTAGGCCTGATAAGCGAGAGTATTTTTTTTAAGCCGACAGTCCCAATTTCCCAGACGCATTGTTCCACCGTAATCTTGATCAAGCATCTTTTTTTGTTGATCAGGCATAATATGAATTACCGGATAAGGCGTATCCGGGGCAACTTCTGTAGTGTGGGCATTTTTTAAACCGGCCACATTACGGGCAAACTCAACAACCGCCAACTGCATTCCATAACATAACCCTAAAAAAGGAACTTTTTTTTCACGCGCCCTCTTAATAACCTTTATCTTTCCCTCAATTCCACGAGAACCAAATCCCCCCGGAACAACCACCCCGTCCAAATCATTAAATCTTTCACTAAATCCGTTCTTTTCAATGTCCTCGGTATCTATCCAAATTATTTTAGGGTCTAATCCTTGATTCCAAGCAGCAATTTTTATTGACTCAACCACTGAAACATAAGCATCTTCCAATGAAAAATTTCCACTAGAATAATATTTACCCGCAATTCCAATAGTTACTTGGTCTTTAAATTCTTTGATTTCTTTAACTTTATTTTGCCACCGGTTTAAATACAAATTCCGGGGAGATAAGCCCACCCGCGTTAGTAACCGGGAAACTAACTTCTGCTCTTTTAAAACTAAGGGAACACGATAAATAAAATCTACATTAGGCGCTGAAAAAATGTATTTTTCATCCAGAGCGGCGGCGAGTGAAATTTTATTTAAACGAACCTTGTCCGGCTTCTTTTCGCTCCTGCAAATAATAAAATGCGGCCGAATACCCAGCTTATTTAATTCAACTATTGACTGCTGAGCCGGTTTAGTTTTCATTTCGCCTAAAAATTGCGGTGTTAAAAGATAAACAACATGAATAAAATAAACATGGTCAGGAATTTCCAACATTAACCGCCTGGCCGCCTCAAAAAACAACATTCCCTCATATTCACCCACTGTACCACCCAACTCTATAAGGACGAAATCTTTATTTTCGCCTAATTCTTTCCAACGATTAATTACTATTGGAGGAACGTGATGATACGGCTGAACACATTTGCCGTCATAATCAAGCTTCCTTTCCCTGTCCAGCAACTCTTGAAACACTTCCCCGGCAGTTAAATAGTTTTTTCTACTTAATTCCGTGCCTAAAAACCGCTCATAATGCCCAAGGTCTTGGTCTGTTTCCTTACCGTCTTTAGTTACAAATACTTCTCCGTGTTCTAGCGGATTCATTGTCCCGGCATCTTGATTGAGGTACATATCCAATTTGGCTACGGTTACTTTAAAACCGGCAGATTTTAAAAGAAGAGCTAAAGAAGCGGTAGTAATTCCTTTTCCTAAACCGGAAATTACTCCACCGGAGATAAAAATGTATCTTGGCATTAACCATTATAACAAAAATTTTTTCCGCCAAAATCGTTTAAACAAAGCTACTGAGAGTAATTATTGAAAAGACAGCGAAAAAGAGAAACCCAACCCAAATTATTATTTGACGGAGTAAGCCCGGTTGGAGCTTTTTATCTAAACGCCGGCGGTTTAAAAACCAAATAAGAGGAAAAAGTATTGTCATTGCCAAAGCATTTAAAATCGCTGACAAAGTTAAAATATAACGCGGTTCGTCTATTCCGGCCAAAAGCGTAATAATTCCCAAGCCAATCTGGCCCCAAAGTGCAAAGTAAAACCATTTTGAAGGCGCTGCCTTTTTTCCTTCCTCCCAGCCAACAAGAATAAAATTTTCTGAAATAATCCGCGACGACGACTCTAAAACGCCAAGCTGAGTGGCGTACAACATCAGACCGGAAACAATTAAGAATAGTGTTCCGGCTAAAGGTAACAATTGTTGACTGATAACACCTGCTTCTTGATACAAAAAATTGATACCGTGACTGTCTGCTTGGCCAAAAACCAAACTTTTGGCCAACACCGACAATAAAATTATTCCAATAAGACCTAAACCCCAAAAAATTATTAAATGTTCTTTTATAACCAAGTGCCACCACTTTTTAAATTTATTTAAATTCAAAGGTGTTAAATCAAATGTTTTTCCTTCCAACCGCGTCTTGGTCACTTCTTTACGCCAAGGCGAAACAATTTTATCTGCATATTTTCCCATACCCAGACCTTTTTCCTTAACATTGTATGACTGGGACAGGTTTAAGTTGCCGCCGGCCCCGGAATAAGCTAAGGCACCTAAAAATGAACCTAAACTAATTCCGGCCGGAAGAAACCAATAGCCGCTACCTTTACCGACCATGCCCCGGGCTAAGCCCGACCAATCAATAGGATTAGTAAGCAAAACAACCAAAATTAAAATCAGCGGCATACCAATTAAAATCATTGAACGCTGTAAATATTCCATTGTCTGATATAAAACTTTTCCGGCAGTTAAAATTACTCCTGTTAAAATTAAAAGAGCAATTCCCAGCCACCGGGTATGTTCAAACCCAAAGATTCTGGAAAAAATTTCAGCGGAAGCTAATGAAAATCCGGGCAGTCCCCAAGGTATAAAAGTTGAGAAAATAAACCAAACCGGCCACCAGCGCCATAATCTTTTAAAGCCGACGAACACACTTTCTCCCCAGGCAAGCGAATAGCGAATGATTTCAGTGTTTAAAAAAAATTGTAATGTTATCCCTAATAATGCTCCCCAAATAATCCCCAGACCATGGCTGGCGGCCAAAAAAGGCCATAAAATTAGCTCGCCGCTGCCCAAGGCCAAGCCAAGCAAAATAAATGACGGCCCAAAAATTTTTCCGAGCTTGGGCACATCAGGCAAGTTCTTTTTTTTCATCTTAAATTCATCTTAACATAACCGCCAAGCTAAATTTAAGTGTACGATTGTATAGATAAATTTTTAGGAGTTCGGATCAGATACTATTTTAATTTTTCTCCGCTGATTAAGTGGAAATGGAGATGTTTTGAATCTTGGAATTCTCCGCCATTGGTAATTATTCTATAGTTTTTTTCGTCCCAATTATTTTCAATTATAATTTCCCTGGCAATTTGGAATATTTCTTTAATTAAGTCCATATCCTTTAAGTCGGTTAATTTGGGGATATGCTCCTTTGGAACAATTACAATATGAGTTTCCCAACTCGGCCGGGTGTGTTGAAAGGCAAGAATATTTCCTGTTTCCTTAACTTTTTTTACTTTAACTTTACCGCTGAAAACCATATCGCAGTAAAAGTCATCAGTATGGTGTACATTCATAGTTTATTCTAACATTAATAAAAAGGATGAGATAAGTAAAAAAATAAAATAAAACTTTTGTTACTTATTAAAAGAGGACGTCTTTGAACAAATTCATGAAATTAAGCAAAACTGGAATATTACAACCTATAATTTGGTAGTTATTTTCCCACGACCCGCCTGCAGTCGCCTTGAGCTCCAGCGATTGGCGGACATGGTCGTGAACAAAAATTGACATTTATGCACGGGAGACGTATTCGCCGGAGTCGGTGTTGACGATGATTTTTTCGCCTTGCTTTATAAATAGCGGGACTTTTACGGTTAAGCCGGTTTCAAGAACCGCCGGTTTGGTCGCCCCGGAAACAGTGTTTCCTTTAACTCCGGCAGAAGTTTGTTTAACTTCCAAAGTCACCTTTTGCGGCAAACGGACAGAGATTACCTCCCCGTCGTATAGACCAATTTGATAAGTTTCTCCTTCTACTAAATAATCTTTGGCTTGACCAACTATTTTTTTATCAACCTCATATTGTTGATAGTCTTTTTGGTCCATAAAAACATATGAATCTCCTTGCCGATACAAGTATTGGCCGGATCGGAAACTAATATCAATTTCTTCTAATTCTTCGTCTACATTAAAACCTTCTTGTATCGTATTACCGGAAACTAAACCTTTCATCCACAAGCGGGCCTGTGCTGAACCCCGACCGTGATGAGCTTTAGTTCTTTTGATAATTTCTCTTGGTTCTCCACGCCAGAGAACAAATTTTCCTTTTGGTAAATTTCCTGCTTTGGTCATAATAAGAAATGATTAATGACTAATGGCTAATGATTAAAAGATAATATATATTTATTTATAAATCGGGATTTTTTCACCGGTGAGGACGAGGCCGAGAGAAAGGCGTCGGGATTCTTTGTCTAACGATTCAACATAACACTGTACTTCCTGGCCAATTTCCAAGTCAACATCCGGCGGAATTTTGCTGATGTGGATCAAACCTTCAATTCCCGGTTCAAGCTGAACAAGGGCGCCAAAACTAGCTTTGCGGACAATTTCGCCTTTAAACTGTTCTTCTTCTGGGTATTTTTCCTCTATTTCTTCCCAAGGATCTGGTTTTAAGCGCTTAATAGAGAATTGAAGACGGTCACCTTTTTTATTAAGTAAAACTACTTCCACCTTATCGCCTTCCTCATATTTTTCTTGAAGATTATTTACCTTTTCCCAGGAAATTTCAGAAATATGAACCAGCCCTTCCAGAGTAGTACTGTCTTTTTGAATTTCAACAAATAAACCAAACGGCTCGACTCGAACAATCTCGGCTTTAAACTTATCACCCTCGCCAAGACTCTCGATTAATTCTTTTTCTTCTTTGACAATATCCGGCTCACTAACTAAACGCTCCGAAAAAACCAACCGGTTTTGATCCCGTTTTACTTCTAAAACTTTAACCTTAATATCTTTACCAACCATATTTCGAGGATCTTGATCGTATTTTTCGCCAATTTGAGAACCGGGAATAAAACCAAGACGCCCGTGAGGCGCCTTAACAACCAATCCGCCGTGGCTTTCTTCTTTACCGTAAACCTTTATTGGCTCACCCGTTTCTTTTTTCTCACGAAAAAATTCCCAGGCCTGGTCGAGAGCCGCTTTACGAAGAGATAGAAGTGTTTGACCGCGGTCATTTTCAGGAACACGGACTTGAACTTCAACGTCATCTCCAATTTCCAATTGATCAGCGAAATCTTGAACACGCGTAAGCTCTTTTCCGGTAACAATACCTTCTGTTTTTGCACCGATATCAAAATAAATTGTGTTTTTTCGCTTATCGGCCAATGTGCCGATAATATATTCTTTTCGCTTTAACCCGCTTATTTCCTCATCCGTCTGGGCCAAAAGCTCCTCCATTGTTTGAGGTTGCGTTTTAGATTCATTTTTTTTCTTTTTTGGCATTGATTAAATTAATCTCCTTTCACTCGATTATCGTAACACGTAACAGGTAACACGGGACACGAAATATTTTTCTTAACATGTTACTTATTACATGTTTCATGTTTCGTTTCTTTCTGACAAGTATTGATGACATAGTATACAGTGCATCACGCTAACCATGTACCGAAAGGTACGTGGCACCGGATGTAAAATAAATTCTAGATCGGCCGATAAGAATAGGTCAGCTTAAACCATTACTGGTCTTCCACCTCCTACCTATACCCAGTAGTCTCCTGGAGGCCTTCAGATCGATAAATCGATCATCGATTCCTAATCTTGAGGTGGGCTTCCCGCTTGAGATGCTTTCAGCGGTTATCCCGTAGGAACATGGCTACCCTGCAATGCTCTTGACAGAACAACAGGCACACCAGAGGTTCCTCCCACTAGGTCCTCTCGTACTGTAGTGAGCTCCTCTCAAGAATCGTACGGTGACGGCGGATATGGACCAAACTGTCTTACGACGTTTTGAACCCAACTAACGCAGCGCTTTAATGGGCGAACAGACCAACCCTTGGCCCCCTCTTCAGGGCCAGGATGCGCCAAGTCGACATCGAGGTCGCGAACCGAGCCGTCAATATGGACTATCGGGCCCGACCACGCTGTTATCCCCGGGGTAGCTTTTATCCGTTAAGTCCCGCCCCTATCCACAAGGGACGGAAGATCATTAAGACCTGCTTTCGCACCTCCATGTACCATAAAGGTACACGGTTGCATCCCCACAAACAAAAATATTTGTGGCTTTGCAAGCTTGACTCGCCAGTCTCGCAGTTAAGCTGGCTTTTGCCTTTATACTTACAGTCCGATTTCTAGCCGGACCAAGCCAACCTTTGTACGTCCGCGTTACTTTTTAGCAGACGACTGCCCCAGTCAAACTGACAACCAGACGCTGTTCCAGTTCACGCTTGCAGTGAACATTGGTTAGAGTCCAATATCTTAAAGAGTGGTATTTCACTGATGGGGTGTACCGAAATGGTACGCCCCTCCCACCTATTCTCAACAATTAAAATATTTTTCCCAACGTCAAGCCTCAGTTAAGCTCCACGGGGTCTTTCTGTCCTGCCGTCACTAACCGGCATCTTTACCGGTATTTCAATTTCACCGGGTGAGAGGTCGTAGACAGTTGTTCGGTCGTTAAGCCGTTCATACTGGTCGGAACTTACCCGACAATGGACTTCGCTACCTTCGGACGGTTAGAGTTACCGCCGTCGTTCACCGGGGCTTCAGTTCGCCGCCCTCTAATGAAACATCAGAGAACAACTCCCTTTAACCTTCCGGCACTGGACAGGCTTCAGCCCCTATACATTCCCTTACGGGTTTGCAGAGACCTGTGTTTTTGGTAAACAGTCGCCGAACACTCGTTAGCTGTGACCCACCTCACGCATAGCGCAAAGCAGGCAAGGCATCTCCCAAAGTTACGCCTAGCTTTTTTGCCGAGTTCCTTAACCTCCCTTTTCCCGCTCGCCTTGGTCTACTCGACCTGCCTACCTGTGTCGGTTGTGCGGTACGGGCACAATTATTTCTCCTTACGAAGCTTTTCTCGGCATCAGAAACCAGTCAGGTTCCCTCGACCCGAAGGTCGGAGTTCTTGCCAACCTCGCCTTAAAACGTTTCAACGGATTTGCCTATTGAAACTAACTTGGTTGACCAATGGAGCAATTTCACTACTCCACCTAACTTATCCTAATGCGTCACTCCCTAAGTAAAACGAAATAATCATGGGGTCAGAATATTAACTGACTGTCCATCCCCTACCCAAGTTAAACTTGGCTTAGGTTAGGCCCCGCCTAACCCAACGCTGACGAACATTGCGTTGGAAACCTTAGGCTTTCGGCGTTCCGGATTCTCACCAGAATTCTAGTTACTTATGCCGGCATTCTCACTTCCCAGCGCTCCACTAAACCTTACAGTTTAACTTCACTGCCCTGGGAACGCTCCCCTACCGTCCGATGAAACATCGGACCTCCGTCTTCGGTGGCTTGCTTTAGCCCCGTTAAATTTTAGGCGCGAACCGCCATCGACCAGTGAGCTATTACGCTTTCTTTAAAGGATGGCTGCTTCTAGGCCAACCTCCTGGCTGTCTGTGGCGAATCACTTCCTTTGCCACTTAGCAAACACTTAGGGACCTTAAACGGGAGTCTGGGTTCTTTCCCTTTCGCCTGACCAGCTTAGCCCGATCAGACCGACTTGTTCTATTAAACTTTTCCAGTATTCAGAGTTTGGTTGAGCACAAGGCATTTCTGCCCTGCGCCCATCCAGTGGCTTTACCCCTGAAAAAGACCATAGAACGCTATACCTAAATATATTTCGGGGAGAGCCAGCTATCTCCGAGTACGATTAGCATATTGCTCCAAACCACAGGTCATCCAAAGGGTTTGCAGCCCCTACTGGTTCGGGCTTCCCCCTGACTTTCGTCAGAGATCACCCTGCCCATGGTTAGTTCACTCGGTTTCGGGTCTTACGCTAACTGCTTATTGCTCTATTCAAACTTGGTTTCCCTCTGCTTACCCGAGTTAAACTCGGTTAAACTTGCAGTCAACGAAAACTCGCCGGCTCGTTCTCCAAAAAGCACGAGATCACCGAGTTAGACTCGGCTTTCTCTGTTTGTTAGCAAATAGTTTCAAGTTGCTATTTCACTCCCCTCCCGGGGTACTTTTCACCTTTCCCTCGCGGTACTAGTTCACTATCGGTCAACAAGAGTATTTAACCTTGGAGGAATGGTTCCCCCAGATTCACTCAAAATTAATCGAGTTACTTAGGTATCCAACCAAATAATTCTTACTTTTGCGTACGGGCCTTTCACCCTCTATGGAAATCTATTCCGAGATTTTCTGCTAGTTAGAATTATTTTTACGCTGGACCCTACAACCTCCCAACATAAAGTCGGGATTTAGGTTCTTCCCATTTCGCTCACCGCTACTTAGGGAATCATAATTATTTTCTTTTCCTCTGGGTACTAAGATGTTTCAGTTCCCCAGCTTGTCCCCACGTGCCCTA
>CAYXSV010000016.1:0-6281 GCA_964468355.1 uncultured Gammaproteobacteria bacterium | reverse complement strand
CTTCACTCTGGTAATCAATCGGCAAATCAAAAACTAAGCCGAAAATCCCCTTTTCAGTTAATCCCGCTTTCCCATCCTTAAAAAAATCAATTGTGTAATAACGATTGTTAAATAAATTACTCGGCTGGCCCGGGTCTAGAAGAATTAAATCAAAACGGTTTTTATTTTTTTCAAAAAAAAGCCGGTTATCGCCAAATTCCAAATTTAGATTTTGATTAAGATACTCCTCTTGAAGATTGTACATTTTTGAATCAGAAAATAAATATAAAATACCGGAAAAAACATTTTCATCAGCGATAAAATTTGCTAAATGTAAATTACCCGAAACTAAACCTGTTAAATTTTGTTCGTGACCCGCTTCGACGCGAGGCGAGCCCGCTTCGCCGAATCGAGGCGAGTCGTAAACAAAACTTGACATTAATTGTCCAGCTTGGTGATCAAAATCAACCGGTTGGCTGTTAAAAATCGGCCGGCCGGCAGAAAAGATTGTTTTTTGGTTGTTCCGGTTGGTAACAATCAGCTGACTTCCTTTTGAATAAACAATTTTTTCCAGTCCCGAATACCGCCACCCTAAAGTTTGATAATTTACTTTTTTGGGTAAAGGGAAATTGGTTCTACTAAGCAGAAAAGTAAAAGCTAATCCGGCAATAAAAAAGCCGGCTGTTTCCCATAAATAACCCCGGGTTGATTGACCCCATCTTTTTACGCCCAAATAAAACAAGCTCCCAGATAAAAAAGCCGGCAAAAACAAAGTTAAAATAATTATTAAAATAGACGATCCAATCCCGGGAACTTGACCAGTCGGCAAAACCCGGCTGAGTATATATCGAAAAGCAACTAATATAATCGGGCTTAAAAAGGGATAAATAATTAACAAACACTGTCCAAAAAATTTTTTGAAAACACCTTCGAGGTGTCTGAATAATAAACTCCCTAAACCAGCAAATAAAAGCCAAAAACCGAGTCCCAAAGCATAAAACAATTCATTGCCGCCCAGCCAAGTGGAAACCTCACGAAGTAAAACTATTTGGTTCAACAAAGAGAAAAAGCCCAATGAAAAAAAATAAAAAATCATGTAAGATAATTATAGATGATGAAAAAAATTCTTGTTATTGCCCTTGCCAGTTTGTTAATTATCACCGCGATTATTTTTGTAAATTTTAAATTATCTAAAAAAGATGTAAAATTAGATGAAACAATGACTGAACAAAGAGAAGAAAACGTACGCCAACCATCTGTAAGCGGAACCTTTTACCCCGCCGATCCGACAACACTGGAAAATAAAATAAACGGTTTTTTATCTTCTTCAAATGACCAAATGGACGATGACCAAATGGTTAAATTGTTAATTGTCCCTCACGCCGGATACGAATATTCCGGCTCGGTTGCCGCCGACGGATTTAAGCAGATTGAAAATAAACAATACGATAAAGTTATTCTTATCGGTTCTTCTCATCAATCATTCTTTCAAGGGGCCGTAGTTGACGAAAACACTGTTTGGCAAACCCCGTTAGGCAAAGTTAATATTGATGTCGCCGCCGCTCAGGAAATTGTTGATGCTGACGATAACTTTAACTTCAATTCATCGGCTCATGCTCAAGAACATTCTTTGGAAGTTCAACTGCCCTTTTTACAAACTGTTCTTGATGATTTCAAAATCGTGCCGATTTTATTTGGACAAGCTACCGACGAAGACGTCAACAAACTTGCCTCCACTATCAACCAATTATTAACACCCAACACGCTTATCTTAATCAGCACTGACTTATCCCATTATCCGAGCTATGACATTGCCAACTCGGTTGACGAAAGAACTATTAACTCAATTCTCAACGGCAATCCTGAAAAATTTGAACAAAAAGTTGCCGAACAAATGTCCGAAGGTTATCCTAACTTAGATACCTGTGTTTGCGCTGAAAAGGCGGTAAAAACCGGAATGATAGTCGCTCAGAAATTAGCAGAACGCGGACTAAAGTCCGCTAATACAAGCGAAATAGCGAACCCGACTACCCCAAACGAAGTAGCAAACCCGACTACCCCAAACGAAGTAGCAAACCCGACTACCCCAAACGAAGTAGCGAACCCGACTACCCCAAACGAAGTAGAGAACTTCAGTTCGCGCTCTGGTATTGGTGGTTGGAAATTAATAAAATACGCCAACTCCGGAGATATTGTCGGAGAAAAAGGCCGAGTTGTCGGCTACGCAGCTTTGACTTTCAGTCAAAAAACTTCAAATGTTCAATCTTCAAATATTCAAAATGAATTAAAAAAAAAGATAAAAACAAATTATTAGAAATTGCCAGGGAAACACTGGAAAGTTATGTCACCACCGGTAGAAAACCAATTTTTGAAATAACGGACCCGGAGTTAGAGGAAAAATTAGGAGTTTTTGTCACTCTTCGTAAAAACGGACAGCTTCGTGGATGCATGGGTAAATTTGAACCAAATACGCCGCTATGGAAGACAGTAATTGACCGTACAATTGCGGCCGCTGAAAAAGACCCGCGTTTTAATCCGGTTGAACCAAACGAAATAGAAGATGTCACTATTGAAATCTCGGTCCTCTCCAAACCGGAACCAATTGATGATTGGCAAAAAATTGAATTAGGTACTCACGGGGTGATTGTCCAAAAAGGCAGTCAAGGCGGAACCTACCTGCCTCAAGTTGGAATTGAAGAAGATTGGGAAAACGCTGAGGAGTTTCTTGCCCATTTATGCGCCAACAAAGCCGGACTGCCGATTGACTGCTACAAAGACCCAAACGTTGAACTCCTCACCTACACCGCCGACGTCTTTTCAGAGTAACCTGTTTTTATTGGATTTGCGGACAAGTCGATTATTTTATCAATGTTGTCATCGGAAGCGGCGCGGTTAACCTGCCGGTAGCCGCATTTTTGACATCTATAATAAATACGCCAGGTATCCCCTTTTTGTTCGGCGGCAATCGGCTCCATCATTCCTTGACAGGTTTCACGGCGGTCGCCGGGATCAACGTCAACATGCTTTGACCATAAACAATTCGGGCAATGGTCAGTATAGCCGGTCCCTTTAACTTTTATCCCACAATACTCACAAATAAAATTTTCTTTTTTTTTCTTAAAACCCATTAATCTATTTTAAACTTTAAAGCAATCACTTTCCACCGGAAATAGTCACTTGCCATCTTCTTGAACTTATTTGTTCAACTTCATGAATTTTCATCCCTTTTGAACGTGATATTTGAAGTGAACGTACTTCTGAAGGTCCGATTGTAATCCTTCCTAACCTACCGCGAAAACTGTCTGTTTCGGGCGCTACATCAAGCTCAACTTCCCAATCCCCTATGTTCGCAACTTTATTTTCAGGTAACATTTAATCTCCTTTCTAAAGGAGAGGAGAAATTTTAATTGTGACCCTTTTAATTACTATCAAAAATTTTAAGATAATGCAAATTTTTATGTATACTAAATTAATAATTGTGAAACAAAAAAAGATAATTATTTTCATCGGCTCGACTTTTTTACTTCTTGGAGTAATTATCAGCGGTTATTTTTATTTTCGGTCTGATCGTGTGTCCAACGTTATACACAGCGAACCAAAAGACAAACACCTGGTCTTTCTTCTCGAAGTTTATGACAAAATTAACGAGAACTATTGGCAGAAGCCGGAAGAAAACAATTTAATTACTCTCTACGCTAAAGGTATAGAAAAACTTACCGAACAACCCCAAAATTGGGAGTGTGGCGATAAATCTTGCTTAGCCGATAAATTAGAAGAAATAATAAATAAAATCAGCAGTGAAGAAAAGAAAAAAGAATTTACACAACAGTTGGCCGACATTGTTTTAGCCAACCTTAAACCTTTCGGGCGCAGCCGCCTCTATGTTGAAAAAGACGAACTGGCCTTGCAGAAAAGAGTTAAAAATCAAACAGACGAAGATTACTATCAAGCCCTCGGGGTTAAACAAGATTCTTCCCCGGAAGAAATAAATCAAACAGCTGAGGAAAAAATTGCCCAGCTGGCACCAAAGTCAACAGAATCCCCAGAGGTCCAGAAAGAAATTGAAGAAGTCAAAAAAGCTCAGCAGGTTTTAGGTGATGAAAAAGCTAAAGAAAATTACGATACCCAAGGCATTGCCCCCACTATTGAGTATAAACTCATTCAGCCGGAAATTCTTCATTTACATCTAACAAAATTTTCGCCAACCACTCTTGAAGACCTCCAGCGGATCACCCAAAAATTTGACCAAGGTAACAAACTTGACACTTTAATAATTGATTTAAGGAATAATGTCGGCGGAGCGGTTGACGGACTTCCTTATTTTCTCGGACCATTCATCGGTAATGACCAATACGCCTATCAATACTTTCATCAGGGAGAAAAAGAAGACCACAAAACCCAACTCGGCTGGCTGCCGAGTTTAGTCAGGTATAAAAAAGTGGTTATTTTAATTAACGAAAATACACAATCTTCTGCTGAAGTTTTTGCTTCGGTTCTTAAAAAATACAATGTCGGGATTTTAGTCGGCACAACCACTAAAGGATGGGGAACGATTGAGCGTGTATTTTCGCTGGAAAACCAGATATCAAAAAATGAAAAATACTCAATGTTTTTGGTCCACCGTTTAACTCTCCGCTCCGACGGCCAACCAATTGAAGGCAACGGTGTTAACCCCCATATTGACATTACCAAAGAAGATTGGCAGGACAAACTCTACGACTATATCCCCTACCCCGATCTTATCTCCGCTGTTGATCTAATTTGGAACAAATAACCGTCTACTTAGTGCTACGATCGTAGCATTAAGTCGACAAGTCTAATAACTTCTTGGTATTAGTGGTAGTAATTTGACTAACCTTATCTGCTCCAACTTCCCAAATTTCAGCGATTTGGGTAGCAATAAGCGGCAAATAGGCCGGGGTATTTGTTTCTCCACGGTGGGGCTCGGGAGTTAACCAAGGAGAATCGGTTTCCAGCACCAAACGGTCGTGAGGAATGTCTGCAACAACGTTTTGAAAACCCTGATCATAAGTTACATTACCGTCAATACCGAAATACCACTCTCCGGGCAAATCTAAAATTTTAGGAATCCGTTTTTTTCCGCCGGCGTAGCAATGAAATATGCCGCCCCGCAAACGCGGGGAATTTTCAATTTTCAATTTACAATTTTCAAATTCAGAAATGATTTCTATCACTTCATCCACTAAACCGCGGGCGTGAATAACAACCGGCAAATTACACTTAACTGCCAACTCCAATTGACAGCGAAACAATTCTTTTTGCTCCTCTAAGCTTCTAGCATTTTCTCCAGGAGGAGGTTCAGAATCATCTAAACCCGTCTCCCCCACCGCAACAACAAATTCTTTGTTTTCTTTAATTAAATCTTCCAGCATTTCAAGTGTTTTCGAATTTCGAATTTCGTGCTTCGAATTTACTTGATGAGGATGTATCCCAACCATGGCGTAAAGAAAATCAGGATACTTTTTTGCTAATTCCACTGCAATTCGGGACTCCTCAAGATCAGCACTGGCAATAACTACACCAGTCAAACCTGCGTGACGACAGTTATCAATAACCTCGTCAATTCTGCTTAAATATTCCGGAAGATTTAGATGAGCGTGAGTGTCAATCATAGGCTATTTCTCTTCGTCATTCTGAGCTTGTCGAAGAATCCCTTTTTCAAAAAAAGATCTCTCGACTTCACAAAGTTACGCTCGAGATGACAGAAAGCAAAGATTAATCATTATTTTTTCTTAACAATCTCTTTATATTATCAAAAACTTCATCAACCATATATTTGACAGTTCGGCCTTTAGTCTCGGACCGAAGTAATTCATTACCCTTTTTCAATCGAACCATTGCCGTAACTTCCATCAACGGCAGTCGGACATTGTCTTTTGATTTGGCTACTTCCTCCAGTTTAAGATCCACGCGTTTAACTTTTTTGGCAAACACTGAATCATTGTCAACCAGCCACTGCAGTTTATCTATTGTTGCCTGTTTAGCCAACCGCAAACTTTTTCTGGTAAAAAGCTGGGAAAATGAAACCTCAATTCCTTCCTCATCCATTTTAGAAATTACTTTTAAAAAGTCGCGCCAGCTGACCAATCCGTGAATATTTTTAGTACCGTTTTCAGTGACCACCAAACTGCCAATTTCTTTTTCAAGCATTAAATTAACCGCCTTGGCTAAAGAACTCTTTATATCAATAGTGACTACTGACGGCTTATAAAACTTCTCCACTTTTTTGTCGCCGAATTCTTTTTTAATCGGTGTTCTGCTTAACACACCCGAAATTCTGT
>CAYXSV010000015.1:0-6045 GCA_964468355.1 uncultured Gammaproteobacteria bacterium | reverse complement strand
GGATATACAATTTTTAAAAAAATGGTTGACTATTGGCGTGAAATTCACCGCCGGGAGGGTTACCGCGAAGTTAGAACACCTGAAATTTTAACCAATAATCTTTGGGAACAGAGCGGCCATTTAGAAAATTTTTCAGACAAAATGTATCAAGTTTTAGTTCCGGGTGAAGACGAACCAACGATGTCAGTTAAACCGATGAACTGTGACGGAGGGATATTAATCTATAAATCTCGCCAGCGGTCATATAAGGATTTCCCTTTGCGTATGGCTGAATTGGGTGTGGTTCATCGATATGAATCTTCAGGTGAAACGCTTGGTATTCTTCGGCCTCGGGAATTTACTCAAGACGATGCCCACATTTACTGCACGCCTGACCAGGTTAAAGAAGAATTAAAAAGGATAATGGATTTGTGCTTTGAGGTTTATGAAACCTTTGGACTTGAGCTTGATCACTTGGAATTATCAACTCGTCCAAAAAATTCAATTGGTTCAGATGAGGTTTGGGAGAGAGCCGAGAAAATCATGAGGGAAGTTTTGGCGGAAAAAGATGTCCCTCACCAGATTAATGAAGGCGACGGTGCTTTTTACGGACCGAAGTTTGATTTTCACTTGAAAGACGCTATTGGACGAACTTGGCAGTGTGCAACTATTCAGCTTGATTTTGCCCAGCCGGAGAATTTTGATTTGGAATATATTACCGACCAGGGAAACCGTGAACGGCCGGTAATGATCCACCGGGTTTTATACGGGTCAGTGGAAAGATTTTTGGGGATTATTATAGAACATTACGCCGGTAGTTTTCCGGTTTGGCTGGCACCGGTCCAAGCTGTTGTTTTACCGATTACGGAGAAAGAAACCGACTACGCCCGGCAAGTTTCAGTCCAACTGGACGAGGCAAAAATTAGATATGAAATTGATGACTCTAACAAGACTTTGTCCAAGCGGATTCGGGAGTGGGAACTTCAAAAAGTCCCTTATATTTTGGTTGTCGGCGGCAGGGAACAAGAAGCCGGTACGGTTAATGTCCGCAACCGTGACACCGGCAAACAATACGAGATGAAACCGGAAAAATTTGCTGATTATATTGAAGACAAAATTTTTTCCAAAGCGCCAAAAGCATAAAATACTATAATGATTCGTTTCATTGAAGTGTTAGAAGTTGAATTTGGTGAAGATCTCTTTAAATTCGGAAATGATTTCTTTTTTAGTTAGACCGGTATTTTGAAGCGTATATTTGTGGTTGCTTTTATGACGCCGGGATTTTTGGGTTGCCTGAGAAAGTTTTCTGGTAAATTTCCTGCTCAGCGGTAAATTGAATTTTTTATACATCTTTTCAACCGTTTCTCTAACATCTTGAGATAAATCTTCAAGCCGGATTATTTCGTATTTGGATTTTGGCATTTGATCAAGCATTTGAAGGGGATAGGCGTACCAGTGTTTAGCCATTTTAAGCACATAACTGCCGATATCACTAATTGTGATTTGATCATCGAGAACCTCGGCCTGGCCCTGCAGCATGCTGACGTAGGAAGGGATAACCTGAAGGGGGCTGCGGACAAGATAAATTATTTTACAATCGGGAAATTGGTTTCTGAGACCGTCAATCATCGGTGTGAAGTTTGGGTTTTTAGATAGATAATGTTTGCCTTTGGTTTGGTGGAAAAATAGATGACGCTGAAGGCATTTTTTATAAAATTTAAGTATTCTATCTTTGTCTTCTTGGGGCATCAGTTTGTCGAAGTAAACATAAGTTTTTGCTTCTTTGAGTTTTCCGCTTAAAGTCCATGCTTTAATGCTTGACCAGATGTGAAGAAAAAGCCAGTCGTCTTCTTCGGCCTGCCAAAAGCCGGTTTTGTGCATCGGATTATCTTTGTGAAGATTGTATTCAACTTCTTCCAGTTTTTTTCGACCGGGCTTTCCTATCTGGCGGTCAAGTTCCGCTAGTTTGCGGATGATTTTTCGGCCCATTATTGACGGTGCAGCAAATATTTCCCATGTTTTCATGGTAATAAAGTTTTTTTTATCTTTAGCGAGTAACCGGTGCAAATAGGTTGTACCGCTGCGTGGATTGCCGAGAATAAAAATCGGTTCTTTTATATCAACGTTTTTAAATTTTGGGTAAAATATTCGGTCAAAAATTAGTCCCGACCAGACGATTAGTTCCCAGATCGGGTAAACAAGGTAAAAATTAACCAGCCAAGAAATCCTTTTTAACGACCGCTTTGGATGTTTGGGTTTAAAAATTAGTTTTTTAGTGAATCTCCAAAATCCTTTAAAGTTGAAAAATTGCATATGTTTATTATACGTTATTTTGTAGGGACAAGTCGCGACTTGTCCCTACAGTAGATCTTTTGTTGCTATAATGAGTCTTGTTGATGAAGCAGAAATTAGGATTAGTTTTTTTGCACTATATTCGTATTCTAGCTAAATTACAACTGGTCAAGTTGAATTTATTTAGGAAGATATTGGGTAAAGATAAAATTAAAATTGTCGGTATAACCGGTTCCGCCGGAAAAACCTCGACAATGCTTTCAATTGCTTCCGCTCTAAAAAGAACGTATCGAGTTAAATATTCTCGAAAAGCGAATTCTGAATCCGGTATTCCTTTAAACATCCTTGGTTTGCAGATGAAAAATTTCCGCCTACAAGATTGGTTTCGGGCGGCTTTTTTGGGCGTAGTTAAACTTATTACTAATTGGCAAAATTATGACATTTACGTCGTTGAAATGGGTGTTGATGAGCCAAAACCGCCGAAAAATATGGAATATTTGCTAAAAATTATCCGGCCGGAGATCGGTGTGTTTACTTGTGTTACCCCGGTTCATGCAATGCAGTTTGAAAAAAATATCACCTCTAAGGTGTCTGGAGAATTCACCTTAGAGGTGATATTAGATGCAATTGCTGACGAAAAAGCAAAGCTTATTTCCGCCTTACCGAAAGAAGGAACAGCGGTATTGAATTTTGATGACCACTTAATTAAAGAACGTAAAAAATTAACTTTGGCGGAAGTAATTGGAGTGGGAAAAGACGATGACAGCAAGATTAAGCTTATTAATTATCAGGTTAATTTAAGGAAGACGCAGTTTAAGTATCAGATAACTGGTGAAAATAATTACCGTACGGCGGTTATATTAGATAATTTTGTTGTTCCGCCGGCTTATGGAATAAATCTTGGATTATCTTTAGGTGTCGCTCAAGCATTAGGTGTTGAATTAGAAGACGCAGTTGAGGGGATTGAAGAGGATTTTGTCTTACCGCCCGGAAGATCGAGTTTGATTAAAGGTATTAAAGACACTTATATTATTGATTCCTCTTATAATGCTTCACCGGCGGCAATGGAAACTATGCTTGATCTCCTTGATAAACTAGGTAAGAAAACCGGCCGAAAGAAAGTTGCTGTTTTGGGGGATATGCGTGAGTTGGGTACGCGGTCGAAAGAAGAACACGAAAAATTGGCCGAAAAAGCAATTGAAACAGTTGACAAAATTGTTACTGTCGGTCCGGAAATGAAAAAATATTTTCTACCCAAAGCGTCGAGTTGCGTTCTCGACCCGCTTCGACGCGAGGCGAGTGGAGAACTTAAGTTGACGGCTTATAACACTGCTGGGGAGGCGGCGGAATATTTGGAAAATAATTTAGAGGGAGGAGAATTAGTTTTGGTAAAGGGTTCTCAAAATACAATTTTTTTGGAAATAGTTGTTAAAGCTTTAATGGCTGATCCCTCTCAGGCAGAAGAAATTCTTTGCCGCCGAGGCGAATATTGGAAGCATTTAAGAAAGCCGTATCGCTAAAGGTAGTAAAAATTTTTGATGTTAATTCACGGGTTTTTGGTGAACTGTTGCATAGAGCTTTAGTTCTGACGGTAGCTGGTGCGGCAACAAAAAGTGTGTTAGTAGAAGCACATTTGTAGTTTTCAAATCTAATTTCGGTCATTTTTGGTTTTCTTCCAATGTATAAACGGGCCAGGGCGCGATAATTAACATGTCAGGTTTGAGCAAGGGGTGGTCGGGAAGTTCTTGTTTAAATTCTTGGTAAATTGTTTCGGTGACAAAAGGAGCGTAGGGATGTAGTAATTTTAAGCTGGTAATGAGAACATGAATTAGGGTCGGTAGAGCTTCTTCACGCCGATCTTTGCATTCTTCCAAATAAATATCGCAGTATTCGTGCCAGAAAAATTGATAAATGTCTTCCAATGCTTGTCCAAAACGGAATTTTTCCATTTGCTGGTTGACAGATTTGACTGTGTTGTTTAGTTTTTTCATTATTGCCTGGTCTTCTTCCGCCAATTCCTCAACCTTACCCAATTCCCCAACCTGCGAGGTTAAATCATTAGAAACCTCGGAGGTTTTTCCTTGGGTTAGGTTTTCCTTGGCGGTTTTTCCTTCGGCTTTCAGGTTCATTTTAACGAACCGAGCTGCGTTCCAGAATTTGTTACCGAAATTCCTCATTGCACGGATTTTATCTTCGGATAAGGCAATATCCGAAGCCGGAGCAGTACCGTAAATTAAAGCCATTCGTAAAGAATCAGCGCCGTATTCTTCGGCAATTTTAATCGGGTCAATTACATTCCCTTTTGATTTACTCATTTTTCTACCCTCAGCGTCCATTACCCGGGAATGCATATGGGCAATTTTAAACGGAACTTCGTCAGCCAGGTAAAGACCGAGCATGATCATTCTTGCCACCCAAAAAAATAAAATATCCCACATCGTATCCAAAACAGAAGTGGGGTAGAAATAATTAAAATCCTTAGAGTCAGGATAACCTAGTGTAGTCAGCGGCCATTGTCCGGATGAAAACCAGGTGTCAAAAGTATCTGTTTCCTGAAGTATATGTTGACTTTGGCAATTTGGACAAACCTCGTACTGATCAACCAGGTAAGCGGCATCAACAGGTGCGGTTAGGTTTTGCAATCCGTTTTTAATTTCCATAAAATCATATTTGTCTTTTAAATTTTTATACTTATCTTGAATCTGTTGTCCGTCTTTATCAATGAATTCAATAATAATCTCCGGACTGCAGTCAAGGCAGTACCAAGCCGGTATTCTCGGCCCCCAAACAATTTGTCGTGAAATATTCCAGTCACGGATATTTTCCATCCATCTAAAATATTGTTTTTCAAATCTTTTGGGTACAATTTTTACTTTTTTATTTTTGACTGCCTTAATTGCTTTTTCAGCCAACGGCTTGATCTTTACATACCATTGGGGCATAAGCATTGGTTCAATGGTTGTCCCGCAACGGTAACAGGTACCGATGGAGTGAGTTAGTTTTTCTTTTTTAATTAATTTACTTGATTTTTCAAGATCGGCAACTACTTTTTTTCTAGCCTCAGCTACGTTCATTCCGCTATATTTATCAGGGACATTAATTGTTTTTCCTTCTCTATTTATTGAACTGATTCTTTCCAGATTATGTTTCTCACCGATGATATAGTCGGTTTGGTCATGTGCCGGAGTAATTTTTAAAGCTCCGGTTCCAAAGTCTGTTTCGACAAGTTCGTCGGAAATAATCGGTATCTCTTTATCTATTAGCGGAATAATTGCCTTATTGCCAATCAGTTTTTTATAGCGTTTATCGTTTGGGTTTACGGCAACGGCGGAATCAGCGAAAATTGTTTCCGGTCGGGTAGTGGCAATTTCAATTGGGCCGTAGTTTAGGTAATAAAGGAAGTCGTCTCTTTCAACATAATTAACTTCCAAGTCGGAAAAAGCCGTTCCACACTCAGTACAATAATTGACAATTCTACTGTCACGGTAGAGGAGGCCGTCATCGTGGAGTTTTTTAAAAGTATTGACTACGGTTTTTAAAAGTTTTTTGTCTAAAGTAAATTTTTCTCTTGTCCAGTCCAGCGAAAATCCGAGTTGTTTTAGCTGTTTTTTAGCGATTCCTTTATTTTTTTGGACATAGTCACTGATCATTTGATACAGGGTGTCCCGGTCATAATCAAACCTTGATTTGCCTTTTTCCTGAAGTTTTTTTTCAAAAACAAACTGGGTTTCAATTCCGGCGTGATCAAATCCGGGTAGAAAGAGAGTCGGGTCG
>CAYXSV010000014.1:0-7579 GCA_964468355.1 uncultured Gammaproteobacteria bacterium | reverse complement strand
TACATGCGTGTCCCCGGAAGGATTCGAACCCTCGACCTCCTGCTTAGAAGGCAGGCGCTCTATCCAACTGAGCTACGAGGACAATAAAGGTATTTTACCATTACCTTACTTTTATTTCATATAAGTTGCCCGGGGAGTTCGGACGTAGTGAAGTTAAACTAATTAAGCTTTTCCCGGATGGAGAAGGAAAAACATAACTGTTTACAAATGGACCGGAATAAATAGTTTGGCGGTTTGTGGCGTCATATTCAACAACTTTTACTTCTAAATTTTCCTCATCAATGTAAATAAGATGACTAGAAGTCAACCAGCCAAGTTTAGACAGCTCTTCTTCACTGCCAATTTTAAAATTAGTGTCTTCTTTTAAATCATAAACATAGATATTTCCGGGCTTAATTTCCCTTTCTTCTGGTTGAGAAGATCTAGCCGGAGGATGGGGAAGCAGATTTTCCGGAATTTTTGCCGAATCGGTTGCTAAATAAAATATTTTTTCATCGTCAGGCGAAAAACTAATATTTTGAGCTGAAGCGGTGGCAATGTTTTTAAGTTCTTCAGGTAGTTTAATTAAATTCATTTCTAGGTCAGTTTGAACTTCTTGTTCCCATTCTTCAAAAATAAGGTCAATTCTAAAACCGGCGTCATTTAAGTCACCACTAGCTGTAAACCGGGTAGCATCAATTAAAAACGCCTGATTGATATTTTTTTCTTCTTCTAATTCAGTTTCTGTGTCGGTCCCGATTCCGGTGCGTTCTATTAAAAGGACACTTTTGTTATCCGGTCCCCATTGAAATTCTGAATTTTCCCAATTAATGTTTTGGTAAAAATCGGTCAACTGTCTTGTATTTGATCTGGTTAAAGGCATGCTAGTTGATAGGTCTAAAAGCCAAATGCCGTTATTTTTCGGTTTTGATGCCTGGTCAACCCCGTAAACTATTTTAGTTCCATCAGGGGAAACAGTTGGGTTTATTGCTCCGGTGTTGGTAAGCGGTGATAAATCAGGTGTCGACTTAAATAGGGTAGCATTAGCTTGAGTAACAACTTCTTTTTTAATTAACAAGGTTTTTTCCCAAGGAAGGTAACCGTCTTTTTTGATTCTTATGTGATAAGTTTCCGGTGGTAAGTTAAGTGTATCGTCAGTTGCTGTTGCTAACTTTTCATCGATATATACCGAAGCGCCTTTTGGGTCGGAATTAGCAACTAGCAACCCGGTAGGCATAAAACCCAATCCCGGTTTTTGTAAATCCGGACGGTAACCCCGAATAAATAAGCTTACAACATAAGTTAAAGCCCCGACTACTATTAATATAGTTGAAATTAGCAAA
This sequence comes from uncultured Gammaproteobacteria bacterium, assembly GCA_964468355.1. GTDB lineage: Bacteria > Patescibacteriota > Microgenomatia > UBA12405 > JAHJSD01 > CAYSLZ01. The sequence goes on along the minus strand of CAYXSV010000014.1, from coordinate 6,257 downwards.
ACAGCTTTCCATGTCCCTTTATTGTCCATTGTTATTTATAATATCAGGAATAGAGTTATTAGTAAACACTAAATAGTGAGCAGTTATTAGCAAAAATGTTAAATGCTTAAATGTAAAATTGTAAATTGTTATCTGTGGTATAATTTTTTAAAGGCCTATCATAATGTGTAAAAAATAGTACAAAGCATTACTAATAAACTCATTTTTAAACTATGGCAATATATAAAAAATTAGGAATTGATTTAGGAACCGCTAACTCACTGGTTTGGGAAATTGGCAAAGGCATTGTTTTAAACGAACCGACAGTGGTTGCCGTTTCAGTTGAAGACCAGAAAGTGTTGGCTGTCGGCCATCAGGCAAAAAAAATGCTTGGCAGAACGCCGGAATTTATAACTGCCTGCCAGCCGATGCAGGATGGAGTAATTGCTGATTACGAAATTACGCAGTCATTACTTCGTTATTTTATACAAGAAACCTGCGGTAAAATGTTTTTTATTAAACCGGAGATTATGATTTGTGTTCCCGCCGGTGTTACCCAGGTTGAACAACGAGCGGTAATTGAAGCGACTAAATCAGCAGGAGCACGAGTGGTTCATTTAATTGACGAGCCGTTAGCGGCGGCAATTGGAGCAAAAATACCGGTTGCCGAGCCGTCCGGCAATATGATAGTTGATATGGGCGGCGGGTCAACCGAAGCGGCGGTAATTTCATTGGGTGGAGTGGTAACTCACAAAAGTGTCCGGATTGCCGGAAATAAAATTGACGATGCAATTACCGATTATTTAAAAAAGAAATATAACTTATTGATTGGTGACCAAACTGCAGAGGCGATAAAAATTGAATTGGGTTCGGCGGTAGAATTAAAAAAAATCAAGACAAAAGTTGTAAAAGGTCGAGATACTGTTTACGGATTGCCGAAAAGCCAATCAGTTACTAATGAGGAGATAAGAGAGGCGATAAAACAGCCGCTTGACCAAATATTAACAACTCTCCGAGGCGTTTTGGAGCACACGCCTCCGGAGCTTGTATCAGATATTGTTGACAAAGGAATAGTTCTCTCTGGCGGAACGTCACTGCTTCATGGATTGGATGAATACCTGTCAAATCAGCTTAATGTTGCAGTTCACCGGGTAGAAGAACCAATGCTTTCCGTAGTTAAAGGAACAGCATCAGCGCTAGAAAATTTAGACCTATATAAGCAAACCTTAAAAAGTAGTTAAATCCTGTAGGTTGTCTTTATAAGACAAAAGAGGCATTTAATTAAGTTATAAATATTTATAAATCGGTAATGTTATAATATTAATTAATATTATTAAGGCGAAGATGTAGTTATTGATTAGATTAAACCTTAAACATACTAAAAAAAATGTTAAAAAAATTGTATCAGAAAGACAATTTAGCACTTAGTGTAAAGGTTTGAGCATATCTTATAAAATAAAATTGAAAATTGGAAATTGAAAATTATTAAAATTAATCACTTGTCCGAATAATTTTATGCTAACCTAGTAAAGATTATAAAACTATAGGGTAATTTTAAAAGTTTGTTTTTAAAATAAAATTTTTAATTGCAAAAAAAACGACAAAAGATTAAATGAAAGCAAAAGTGGGGTGGTTGTCATAAAAAATTTTGAGTTGCTGGCGACAAATTATTCTTTTGATAACTTATTTTTTTATCAAATAAAATGGACAAAAACAAAAAATTACAATATTTGGCAGAATACTATCGGAAGTGATGGAAATGAATTACAGTGTAATTATAACCGCCAAAAATGAGCCGAAAACAGTTGGTCGACTTGTTGGACAAATTGAATGCCAGTTGTCAAAATTCAGTAAAAAATTCGAAATCTTACTCGTTTGTCCGGATGAAAAGACCAAAGAATCGGCTATAAGTTGCGACAAGCTTCAAGTAGTCAAATGGATTAAAGATAAAGGAAAAGGTAAACCGGCGGCGTTGAATTTGGCCTTTAACAAGGCAAAAGGCGATATATTGATTTTAACCGACGGCGATGTGGAGCTGGGTAAGGCGGCGTTGGGGGAATTGGTTAAAGAATTTTGTTGTAGGGACAAGTCGCGACTTGTCCCTACTGATAACATTGGTCTTGCCACCGGCAGGCCGGTACCGGTAAATCCCCGTAATTATTTGTTTGGTTTTTGGGCGCATTTTTTAACTTATGCCGCTCACCGCCAGCGAACTTTCCGGGCAACCCTGAAAGAATATTTTGATGCCAGCGGGTATTTGCTGGCGGTTAAAAAAGATTTGGTTTCTCCCATGCCGGAAAATATTCTTGTCGATGACGCTTGGTTGTCCCGTCAGATTTGGAAACAGGGTTATAAAATTGGTTATGCTCCCGGCGCTGAAGTAAGAGTTAAGTTTCCAACCAATACTTCCGATTGGATAACCCAGAAAAAGAGAACTATTTCCGGATATATTCAATTGGCAACTGTAGGGGTGAAACAAGTTGTGCCCGTGAGGCAAATGCGCAGTTTTAGTCAAGAAACTAAGGGGTTATGGCTGGCTTTGACTTATCCCAAGAATATTAAAGAATACTTTTGGATACTATTATTAATAGTATGTCGTCTTTATGTCTGGCTGGCGGTTTTTATTGAGCGTAAAATCTTAAAAAAGCCTTATTCGGGAAATTGGAAACGGATAGAGAGTACAAAGTAGTAACTAGTAATTAGGGTAAAAATTCTTAATTCATAATTTATAATTTGGAAATTTTGATAATTTTTGATATATTATATATAGAAATGAGTGATAAAAAAGAAAATAAAAAACCAATAGAACAAATGGATTTGGAAAATTTACCTGCGCTTTTAACGCCGAAAGAAGTTGCTAAAATACTACGCGTTTCTGTAATTACTCTTAAGCGTTGGGGCAAAAAAGGTAAGCTTCCGGCAATAAGAATTAATGAACGCGGCGACCGCCGCTACCGTAGAGAAGTAGTTCTTCGCTTTTTAGGGATCGACCCGGAAGCATAAATTCGCGGATTTTTGCGGAAGTAAACTTTGTGTCATTCCGAACTTGTTTACCGTGTACTGTGTTTTGCTCTAGTACTGCGGTTTCGGAATCTTAAACTTCAAAGTAATTTTGATCCTGTCGATCCTGAAATAAATTCAGGATGACGAAGTGAATTCCTCTATATTCTCAACTGTCGTAGAAACAATTCTCTCAATTGCCTCTTTAGTGTTAAAAGCGTTGTGCGGGGTGATAATTACGTTTTGTTTTTCCCGTAAAAGATGGGCAGCAATTAATTCTTTAAGATCGTCTTTTGACTGATACGGTTCAAATAGTTTTCTGGAATTATCAAGATATTCTTCTTCCTCTAGCACATCCAACCCCGCTCCTGCTAATCTACCTTCTTCAACTGCTTGAAGAATTGCTTCGGTCTCCACCACCGGCCCCCGGCTGGTGTTGATTAACAAACTTCCTTTTTTCATTAATTTAATATTTTTCCTGTCCAGCATATGGAAAGTCTGTTTGGTCAAAGGAAGATGAAAACTAATAATATCGGATTTTTTAAGCACTTCTTCAAAAGCCAGGTATTCAAAACCGAGTTTTTTGGCTAATTTTTTATCAGGGGTGCGGGCAACACCGAGGACTTTCATTCCAAACCCGTTGGCAATTTGGACAACATACTGGCCGATTGTTCCCACGCCGACAACACCGATAGTTTTGTCTTTTAAATCAAAGCCGGTCAGCCCGATTGACGAAAAACTGCCTTCCCTCACCCTTCTTAAACTTTCCGGAATCCGGCGGGAAAGAGCGAGAATCAAGGCAAAAGTGTGCTCAGCAACGGTGTTTTTGCCGTAGTGGGGGACATTAGCCACTTTTATGTCTTTTTCCCGGCAGTAATCTTTGTCAATATGGTCCATGCCGGTTGACCGGGTGGCAATCATTTTTAAATTCGGCAGCTGCTTGAGTACTTTTTTGGTTAAATTAGAATATACAAATGGAGAAATAATTTCATATTTTTTGGCTTCCGAAACTGCCTTTTCTACTTCCTCCTGATATATGTCGGCTCCTAACTTGTCAGCCGCTTTAAGAATCAAATCTTTTTCCCGCTCATGGACTTCAAAAAAAGCAATTTTTGACATTGTTAATTACATAATAGCATAAAAGGGCTTAATGCTAAATGCTTGGTGTTTAGTGGTAGAAGTGTATAGAGAGCCCTTGACCACTAGGTAAATGTGCTACAATTTGGTATGAAATTAGATAGAAAAAAAATTAACAAAACTGATAAAAAATATGGTAGTAAATAAAAAACATTTAATTGCCGGAGGAATAATTTCGGTTGGTTTTCTTGTTGGTTTAATTATTTCTGGTGGTTCAAAACAGTCGTCAATAGTCAAGGCCAAAGACGGTAATTATCAGACCAAAAACACTTCTTTTACGGCTAGTTTTGCCGGCAAAAAAGACCCGACAAAGGTAATTTTTAAAAAAGACGGGGCAGTACTTATTTTTAACCTGCCTTACGAGAACATTGAATGGAAAAAAGATGGTGATAAGCTGATTGCTGATGTTGGCAATGGCCGGGCTTATTCATATTCTTTAATTAAAGATAACGCCGGCCGGGCAAGTGGATTAAAAGAAGAGATTATTTTAAAAAACCCGGGAGCTTTGGCTAATAAAAACCTGCAAGGTTCCGAAGGATCCTTGGAGGTTGAAAAAAAGGCGGAGGGAGAACAAAACATACAAAATCAGTTTCAATTTACAATTAGTTTGGAGGGTTTAACTCCCAAAAAAGGCAAAGACGGTTTATGGCACTTCTTTAACGACGACGGCAAAGAACTCTTTTACATTCCCAAACCGTATATGGAAGACGCCTCCGGCGTGAAAAGTGAAAATGTTGAAATAGATATTCAACGTAATTCCGTCAAGGAAAACCTCGCCCAAGGAAAAACCTCCGAGGTTCCTAAGGATTTAACCTCGCAGGTTGGGGAATTGGGCGAGGAGGGAAAGTTGTTGACAATCACAGTTGACAAAAACTGGCTGATGTCGCCGGAAAGAAAATACCCAATAAAAATCGACCCGACACTTCAGCTGACCGTTCTTACTGTCCATTCCCACCCGCAACAAGGCGACGACTGGGTGGTTGACTTTGAAACAGAAGGAAAAGCGGATTTAAAAATTATTCCTGACGACCAAGCAACTATTGAAGATGACGAATTTGTATCTTTAACTTGCGGAGACAAAGAAGTAACCCCGCAAATATTAGAAGATGATGTAATCCACGTACCCAACTGGGAGTGCAATGACAAAACCGCAACCGTCACCCATAAGACCTTAAAAGCAGGCAAACACACTCTGCGTTTTGAATTCGGAGGTCAAACCGTCTACGCCTACAACGACCCGGGTACTTCCACTTACAATTTTGTTAACGTTACCCAATCAACTAACGATTTTTACGCCTACGAGGATTACGGGGCAAGTATCTTTTCTGGGCCGGATGATACCGGTACTAGTGAAGCTACAGATACCGACTACAGCAACATTGCTTCCGATGACGGGGCGCGGTGGGAATCGGCTAACGCTTCAAGTGACGGCGACTATGACGCCCAACTTTACAAATTCTTTATCGACGAATCCGAATCCGACGTCACCCAGCTGGACTTAAAATGGAACGGCTACGGTGAAACGGAATCCGGCTACTCCACCTACTTTTATATTTGGGACTACAACTCCTCCGCTTGGGAACAGCTGGCCAGCAGTGATTTTACTTCTGCCGCTGATGCAGACTTAACCGGGACTATAGACACCAGCCCTGAAAATTATATTGACACCGACGGAGAAGTGGTGCTGATGGCAAAGACGAAGTATGTTGAACCTGACCCCTGTGATCCAATGGATTGCACTTGTGACGGCACAGGTTACGAAACACTTAACTGTGCTAACGGCGACACCGTCTATGTAGACTGCAACGCTGATAAATGCTGGTCGCCGACCTCAGCAAGCCAGTACCCATGGTCATTAGATGAACTAAACGCTTCTTCCTGCGTAGGCCAAGGCAGTGATTTTGAGGCTTGCCACTACTGCGACACTTTAGATCACGGAGGCAAAACCGACTGGTATCTTCCAGATAAAACCATTTTGGAAAATCTTTGCAATTCCGGTTCATGTTCTGGTACCTGCTTTGGCTGTGATGGCGAAAACGAAAGTTGGTCCTCTACGGAGTATGATAGCGAAAACGCTTATTTCGTCATTTTTAACGGCTGCGAACCGAAAGCTGAGGTTAAGGGTAAAGACGTTCATGTGC
>CAYXSV010000013.1:0-27644 GCA_964468355.1 uncultured Gammaproteobacteria bacterium | reverse complement strand
GATGACTAGCTGAAACAAGTTCAGGATGACTAGCTGAAACAAGTTCAGGATGACTAGCTGAAACAAGTTCAGGATGACTGGTATTATAAATGTTTTTCTGCCAGAAGATCGAAGTTTTGATTTATTTCTTCTTCCAACTCAGTTTTAAGCTGATAGTCATAAGAGGCAGTAATGACGTAAACAGTGTCTTCACCGACATATATTTTTTGACTGAGACCGACCTGTTGTCCGCCCTGCCAATAATATCCGTTTAAATATCTGACTAAGTATTGGTCATTGTCTTCTAGTTGATCATCGGTATAAACTAAGCTCGGTAAAGTGCTTTTTGCTCCGGCAATTAAACGGTCGGCGTATTTTTCAGGAGTTTCATATTCTATGTTTTCTTCTTTTGTAATTACTATATTAGCGGCGATTTCGGTGTCGGTTTCTTTAGATAACTTAACGACAACATCCTCTTCTGAGGATTCTTCTTCCCATCCTTCCGGAAACTTAATTCCATTTTCTTCTTCAGTTTCTTCTAATTTCGGCCGGCCGATTTCCGGTAAATTGACTTGGTCAAAAAAGTCAGTGTATCGATAAACACCAAACCCGGCAAGACCAATTATTATAATAATTATTGCGTATTTTATTTTCTGTTTATTCATTTTTTAACTGCTTTAACTACTAACCTTAGATTTTCATCCCAATTATCACAGGTTAACAAGGTAATTGTGTTCAGCTGAGAATTTTCCAGCGTTTCGATGTAAGTAGAAGCAACGCGGGCAATTTCATTAACTTGATAAAACTGCATTTGATTTTCTTCAGCAACCACAATTTGGTCGCCGACAGCCAGCTGACCTAAATTTCCGAAAATTTCGGTTGAATTATGGCCGTAATAAACCGTGTTTCCGCCAAAATCAGTTTTAAGCACTTCTTGGTGGCCGATCAACCATTGACTTCCTAATTTTTCACCCTGGTAAACTTCCCGGTTGAAATCTTGGCTTGGAATAATCAGCTTCTCATTTGTCGCTTGATTGTCAGAAGGGAGTTTTTCCTTTATTTCCTGATTACTGCCTGTTTTCGGCAAATCGGTTTTTTCCCCGAGAATTTTTTGATAAGCGGCTTTTATTCCACCGAGTAAAGGATTACGGTTGTCGGCTACTCCTAACACTTCTTCTTCGGTTGAAATGCCTTCTAATATTTGGCCGCCTCTTGCCGGTTGTGGTGTATCAGTCGGCGTTTGTGTATCAGTTGGGATAACTGTTGCCGGAGGCGGTGTATCTGCCGGTTCAGAAGTTGCTGTTGGTTCAGGTGTGCTTGTTGCATCCGGCTCCGGCGTATTCGTCGGTTCAGGTGTTTGTGTTGGCGTGCTAGTCGGTGTATTTGTCGATGTCGGTGTTTCCGTCGGCGTTTGAGTTGGTGTGCTAGTCGGTGTTTGTGTTAGCGTGTTGGTTGGTGTTTGTGTTGGTGTGCTAGTCGGCGTTTGTGTCGGTGTATTTGTCGGCGTGCTAGTCGGCGTTGGACTAACCTCTGGTTCACCCCAGCAAAAAGTTACGTGGCTAATAGCAAAGTTTTTTCCCGAACTTGAATTAATTGGTGTAGTTAAACTATTTCCTGATTTTACCTCAGGATCATAACAATAAACGTTAGCCGAATTTCCACCCACAACAATAACGCAAGAAATTGAAACAGTTGATTCCCAATCAAAGTGTGTTGCTTGATCATCATCGTTTGAATCCGTTACAGTAATATTTATTTTATTATCTTCATATAAATATTCATCTCCTGTATATCCATCACAAAAGCCATAACCAACCGAGTCATCATCCTTGCATTCAATCTTATAATGACTTTTTGTATTTTGACAACACTCTACTTGATTACACTCAGATTCAGCATCGCCAGATGTCCACGGATCAATTTTAATTGGACCATTATTTGTTGCCATCACTAAACTACTGACGGCGAGGAGTAAACTATAACCGATAAAAATAAATCGTTTAAACATAATTTTTTATTATTATTTAACTTGCTTTTCTAAATATATTAATTATTATAACATACAAATTAATTTTTGTTACAATTATTAAACGGTGAAGTTGAGCAACGACCAAAAACTAGTTTTAAGAGAAATATGGAAGTGGTTTTTTAAAGATGACTACCAAACTAAATTTAAAAACAAGCCATTCTTAACTTTTGGCGGTTATGCCGGAACTGGCAAGACAACAATGATGGCGGTTTTTCGTCAAGGACTGCATAAACGTAAACCGAAAAAGAAAGTTGCTTTTTGTTCTTATACCGGTAAAGCAACTCGGGTTTTGGAAGAAACATTATCGGATTTTGGAGCAAAGTATCCGAAAGATATGTCCGGTACTATACATTCATTAATATACGAACCGGTTGTTAACTCTAAAGGACAAATTGTCCGGTGGAAAAAAAAAGATAAACTGGAAACGGATTTAATTATTGTTGACGAGGCGTCAATGGTTGATAAATATATCTGGTCGGATTTATTGTCTTTTAATAAACCGATACTTGCTGTCGGCGACCACGGCCAACTGCCGCCGATTAGAGGCGAGTTTAATTTAATGGAAAATCCGGACATTAAATTGGAAAGTATTCACCGGCAAGCTAAAGGCAACCCGATTATTGAACTGTCGGAACGAGTTCGGCAGGGTAAAGAAATACCGGTGGGGGATTTTGGGCAAGTTAAAAAATATGACCAGACGGATTGGGAAACAAAAGCAGTTGTTGAAGATATTATCAGTAATTACGACGATGATTGGTTGATTTTGGTCGGCTACAATCGTTCACGAGTGCAGTTGAATAATGAAATCCGGCAAATGAACGGCATGATATCTGAGGAACCGCAAACCGGAGACAGAATCATATGTCTTAAAAATAATTATCAAAAGGGCATCTATAACGGCATGCGGGGAAGAATTGTCAGTATCCGGGACAAGGAGGATGATCAAGGACGTAACCTGTGGTACGAAATGAAGGCAAAAATGGATGACGGAACTAATTATTCCGGCAAGGTTTTGCAGGAGCAGTTTAATGCTAAAGGAACTATTAATAATCCGGACGGTTTGGATTATGAAGAAAGAGGAGATTTGTTTGATTTCGGCTATGTTTTGACAGTTCACAAAGCGCAGGGAAGCCAAGCTCCGAAAGTTCTTCTTTTTGAGGAAAGATTTAAACAAATGTCTGATGACGATTGGAAGCGGTGGCTTTACACCGCCGTCACCCGCGCTGAAGAAGAACTGATTATTATCGGCAGTTAATTCCAAAAACAGTTAGGTTTTTTTAAACCAGGGGATAAGCAGAGAAGTTGAGGATTTGTACTGCTGGTATTTACGGTTGTCTCCGTATTTTTCGTCGTAGCGTTTTTCTAAAGGCGGAATTCCACTGACAAATAATAATAGAGAAGTGATATAAATCGGGCTGATGATAAATAAGTATTTTAATCCAGAAAGATAGGGGAAAACAGCTATAAATAAGCCCAACCAGCAGAGAATCTCACCAAAATAGTTCGGGTGGCGGGAATATTTCCATAAACCAATGTTTGTCCATCTACCTTTATTTTCGGGATTGTTTTTAAACCGGAATTTCTGCTGATCGGCAACAGCTTCAATCGCCAACCCAACCGCCCAAATAATCAACCCAACATAAAACAACGGTTTTATCTCCATTGCCGGTTGGTTGATTAACCAAATGTAGGGCAGGAGAATAATCCAAATGCTGATTGCCTGCAGAACCCAAAACTTGGCAAACTCCCAAAAATTATCTCGTCTATCATCAAACCTTTTATCCCGTCCAATTTTTAATATCCGGATGAATAAATACGAGGCCAAGCGCAGACCCCATAAGGTCACCGCAATAACAATCAGTAGTTTTGTCAATGAATAGGGTGCAGAAAGAAAAATCAGCCAAAGAGTAATAAAAAAACTGATGCCGTAAGCCAGGTCGGTAACTTTATCGGTTCTAAATGAGGCGGCAATTATAAAGAATAAAACTTGAAGACCGAGAATAACTAAAAACGCAAATAAAAATACGTTCATGGGTTTATTGTAACACGTAACATGTAAGACGAAATATCAACGAACATAACGACGAGCTACCCGGAACGTAATAATTAGTAAAATGCTTTATTCTGGAGAGTTTGATTCTACGCCTATAATTAATGGACCGCCCCGCAAAAGTCCCTCAAGCCAATTTACGTGTTCCAAAACACCCACAGAATTTAAGCCATTAACATGATCTATTTCTTCTTCTACACGTGTAAATTTATCACCACGCTCAACAAAAACTGTAATCATCCCTTCTTTATCAGGGCCTTTCCAGTCTATCTGATCAATAGGTCTTAATTGGTCGAATACTTCTATACTCATAATTTTAATTAGAAACTACTTCAAGACCCAACTTCTTTTTTACTCTTCTTTTAAGTTTTTTCTTTTCTCTTTTAGGGCAATCCTTTGAACTAACCATAACAACCAAAAAATCATCTTTTCTATCATAAACCCTATCTCCGATATCTCTCCAACTTGCCTCTTTAAATAACCCTACTTGTTCATTTAAACTTTGAACAACGTCGGACTCATCAATATCTGGTTTCAAAAATATACCTAATATCTGTCTCTCTGGTTCTTCAGATAATTTTAACTGCACTTCTTTTACCAAATCTTCTAAACCTTCTGGCGAAGGCTCTTTTCCTTCTAAAAATTCCGCAAACTCTGTCCCCAACGCCCGAGAAACCGCATATCTCCGCCTGCCCAAATCGATTTGACTATTTTCCTTCCCTTCTATCATAATAGTAATTATAACAGAACAATCAAAAATAAAATAAATATAACTATCATAAGGAATAACTTGCGGAGTGAGATCTAGGATAAGTTTTTAATTTAAAAGTGATTTTACCGGCCGTGTTAGGCGAGAAGCGTTTCTTTTGTCACAAGCAGTTATCAAAGCTTCTCTAACTTTATCCTCTGTTGCCTCTAGTTTACCTTCCTTAACAGCCTCAACCCACATTTCAAGCAAGCAAGCTGAACTTTGAAGCAACTGAACATTACCACCAGCTTCTTCAAACTCAATTATTGCTCTACTAACACAATCAATTTCTTTCATGGTGGGATATTATACATTAATTATTGTTATAATCTATTCATGGCGAAATTGGATAAACAAGAAGAGTTAGCAAAACTAGAAAAGCTTGAGTTTTCAACACCGATGATGCAGCAGTATCTGGAGATTAAAAAAGAGTACGCTGATTGCTTGGTTTTGTTCCGTTTGGGTGATTTTTACGAACTATTTTTAGACGATGCGAAGATCGGGTCGGAAGTTTTGGGTATTGCTCTGACTACCCGGTCGCGCGGCAGTGACGGCAAAGTTCCGATGTGCGGAGTGCCTTACCACGCTTTGGATTCGTATTTGGGCAAGTTGATAAAAGCCGGGTATAAAGTAGCTATTTGTGAACAGATGGAAACAGCTGACGAGGCCGACGGCATGGTTGAACGCGATGTTGTCCGGGTGGTTACGCCGGGAACGGTTCTGGACGACCAAAATTTAGTTCAAAAAGAAAATAATTTTACACTTGGAATTGAAGTTGATAAAGATAATCTCGGTTTGGCATATGCTGATTTGAGCACCGGCGAATTGTATATCCGTCAAGTGAATTTTAAAAACCTGGAAAAAACCTTAAGCGGTGAAATTATCCGGATTAAGCCGGCTGAGGTTATTTCCTCCCACCAGAATTACAACCGACCGGAGGTCCTCCGTTCTTTAAGGGTTTTACCTGAAATTAATATTTATCCTGACGATAATTGGATTAAAGATACGAAAAATTATCTTGACTTTTTAAAAGACCATTTTAAAGTTAAATCATTGGAAGGTTTCGGAGTCAATTCTAAAAATTCAACCGCTTTAAAAGCGGCCGCCGGAATTTTGGGGTATTTGAAAAACACCCAAAAGAGCAGTTTGAAACATATTACTAAACTAAACCCCTATAAACCCAATGAGTTTTTAAACCTTGATTCAACAACAATTACTAATCTGGAGTTGTTTTCAACAATTAGAGGTGAAAAGAGTGAGGCAACTTTAGTTTCCGTTCTTGACTATACTAAAACCGCTGCCGGGGGCAGAAAACTGCGTTCATCGCTTTTACATCCGCTGACTGATATAAATAAGATTAACCAGCGTTTAGACGCAGTTGAGATTTTAAAAAATAGTTTGACAAAAAGGGAAAAGGTTCAAGAACTTTTAGCTAAGGTAATGGATATGGAACGGCTGGTTTCCCGGATTTCAGTCGGCACGGCTAACCCCCGTGATTTGGTTGGGCTAAAAGTTTCACTACAAACCTGTCTTGAAATCAAAACTTTTCTTGACAACCAACTTCCGAATTTAAGTTATCTTTTAGAAACCAGTTTAATTAAAAAAGTTAAACCGGTTATTGAACTATTGGATAAATACATAAAAGATGAACCGCCGGCTAGTTTAAATGACGGGGGATATATCGCCGACGGGGTGAATTCTAAGCTTGATAATTACCGTGAAATTATTTCCGGCAGTAAAAGTTGGCTTAAAAAGTTTGAGAAGGAACAAAGAAAAGCAACCGGAATAGATAATTTAAAAATTGGAAAGAATAAAGTTTATGGATTTTACATTCAAGTAAGTAAAGCTAATGTTAGTAAAGTACCCGATAATTATATCCGTAAACAAACGTTGGTCAACTCTGAGCGGTATATACTGCCTGAGTTGAAAGAGAGGGAAGAATCTGTACTTGAAGCAGAAGAAAAAAGCAAGTTATTGGAAAGAGAAATTTTTGAAAATTTATTGAACGATATTCTTTCTTATACTGCACCAATTCAGCAGTCGTCATTCGCGAGTGCTAAGTTGGACATGTATGCCAGCTTAGCCGAATCCGCTCACAAAAATCGGTATATAAGGCCTAAAATTATACCTGAGGGTGAGCTTAAAGTTGAAAAAGGCCGGCATCCGGTTGTTGAAAATCTGCAGGAGGAAGCATTTGTCCCAAACAGCACGGTAATGAACAACCGAGATAAACAGGTTTTAATTATTACCGGTCCAAATATGTCCGGTAAATCTACTTATTTGAGGCAAGTGGCATTAATTTGTTTGATGGCTCAAACCGGGAGTTTTGTTCCGGCTGATTCCTGCCAAATTCCTGTCCGGGACCAAATTTTTACCCGGGTCGGGGCGTCTGACCGGATAAGTTTAGGTCAAAGTACGTTTTTAGTGGAAATGATTGAAACGGCTAATATTTTAAATAATTGTACGCCGAAAAGCTTGATTATTTTCGATGAGATTGGGCGGGGTACAAGTACTTATGACGGAATGAGTTTGGCCTGGGCGGTGGTCGAGTATTTAATTGAAAATAAAAAAAGACGGGCGTTAACTCTTTTTGCCACTCATTATCATGAATTGACCAGGTTGGCGGATAAGTATGACCAAGTCGAAAATTTTCAAGCGGCGGTTAAAAGGGAAGGGGATAAGATAATTTTTCTGCACCAGATAGTTGAAGGCGGTGCTTGGCACAGCTACGGAATTGAAGTCGGCCGATTGGCAGGACTGCCGAATTCGGTTATCCGCCGGGCAAAGAAGATTTTACAAAAAACAAAACAAGGGCAGAGTGATTTGTACCGCGGCCGGAAGAAAAACGATGAAGATAAACAAGTAGAATTGTTTTAGTAGTTAGTAGTTAGTAGAAAAAATAAAATATTTCATGTTTCGTATTACTTTTAAAAACGCAGGCTAAAGCCTGCTAATACTTGTGAGGCGTCTCTTTTGTATTAGCGGCATTTAGGCCACGTTAGAAACCGCACGGTAGCCTAAAAAGATAATAATGGTAACTTTCTTGTAACCGCTAATTATTATTTGGGTTTTTGGTAAAATAAATTAGACCAATGGCAAAAATAAAAATCCTACCGGAAGAGTTAGTTAACCAAATCGCGGCCGGAGAAGTGGTTGAGCGGCCGGCGTCGGTGGTTAAAGAGTTGGTTGAAAATGCTTTGGATGCGGGAGCGACCTTTTTGGAAATTAATATTGAAAAAGGTGGAATTGAAAAGATAGAGGTTAGAGATAACGGTCAGGGAATGTCCAAAGAAGATGCTGTGCTGGCAGTGAAACGTTATTCAACTTCAAAGATCGACTCGGTCGATGATTTAAACCAAATAAAAACTTTTGGATTCCGCGGTGAAGCACTGGCAAGTATTGGTTCAGTTTCTAAGTTTAAATTAGCAACTAAAACCGCTGACTCGGTTGAAGGAACTCAGGTTCTTATGGAAGGGGGGAAACAACCGACGGTCAGCGTTTGCGGGCATCCCCAGGGAACTACGGTTACGGTCAACGATTTGTTTTTTAATGTTCCGGCGAGAAAAAAGTTTATGAAAACTCCCCAGACTGAATTTAAACTCATCCGGGAATTTGTTACCGGACAGGCAATTTGCCATCCCCAAATCGGCTTTCGTTTAATACACAATGAGCGGGAAGTTTTCCATCTTCAGGAGAATCAAAACCTGAGTGAACGGCTGACAAATTTATTAAATGTTGATCTTGAAAAATTTATTCCGGTTGAACTTGAGGGTGATTATTTTCAACTACGCGGTTTTGTCGGCCTTCCGGAAATTGCCCGTAAAAAACAATCAATACAATATTTATTTATTAACCAGCGCTTTTTAACTAATAAAACCGTTGTCGGAGCAATTTATAAAGCATACCAGGATTTGCTGCCTTCGGGAACTAAGCCGGCTTTTATTTTAAAACTTAACATTCGGCAAGATTTAATTGATGTTAATGTCCACCCGAGGAAAGAAGAGGTTAAGTTTGTTTCACCGGGAGTAATTTTTAACGCTTTGCAAAGCGCTGTTTATTCTAAACTTAACCAAGCGGCAGAAACACAAAACACTGTTTATCGGTCCCCACCAGGCCGGACTGACCAACAGTCGGCTAATACAAAAAAGTCGAAAAGTTATTACCAGCCGCCCGAGGAGAGACACCGGCCGAGTTTTTCTCAGCATCAAGAGTTTATGCAGTCAATGTTTAAAGATAAGAGCGATAATTACAGTGAAGTTTCCGAGGGAGATATCTGGCAAATCGGCAATTTATATTTGGTCAGCCAAATAAAAGAGGGATTAATTATCTATGACCAGCACGCGGCGGAAGAGAGAATTTTGTTTGAAAGATTTAAAAAGGATTTTTTGGCTAAACGCGGTGATCGTCAGGAGTTAATGTTTGACGAAGAAATTGAACTTAATCAGGAAGATATTGAAGTTTTGAAAAAACAAAAAAATACGCTGACTGCTGTCGGGTTTGATTTTAACGTCAAAGAGAATACGGCTGTTTTTACCGGCGTCCCGGTTGTTTTGAAAGATAAAAATATTGACCGGGTAATTAGGGATTATATTGATGAATTAAAAGAGCCGGAAGAAGAGGTTCAAATAAAACCAACTGAAGCCGGTATTGACAGAAATACGCTTACCAGTTTGGCTTATTTGGCCTGCCGGTCAGCGGTTAAACAAGGCGATAAGTTGGCACCGCCTAAACGCCGGCAAGTTATTGACAAAGTTGCCAAGCTGGGCGTGAAGGGAATGACCTGTCCCCACGGCCGGCCGACATATATTAAAATTTCACTAGCCAACCTTAACAAACGCTTCCACCGCCAATAAATTCCCAAGGTTCAAACCTAAACAACCTTCAAGGTTAATTAGGTTTGAACCTTAATGTGTTATTATGAATTTGTGGGGAGAAAAGCTTATACCATTCACGACCTGCCGGATGAAGAGAAACCAAGAGAACAGCTTCAGCGGGTAGGAATAAGCAACCTTTCACAACAGGAACTGGTGGCGATTATTATTGAAAAAGGATGCCGCGGTGAAAATGCTTTGCAGTTAGCTCAACGACTGATTTCAAAGTTCAGCTCGGTTGAAAATTTAAGTAAGGCAACTCTTGAACAGCTAATTTCTGTCAAGGGAATTGGGCCGGCTAAGGCCTGCAAACTGAAAGCCGCTTTCCGCCTCGGTCAAATTAATAATTCAAAACCAATCACCAAAAAGAAAATCCAATCGGCTGAAGATATTTTTAAACTGGTAAAAGACAAAATAGGGGAGAAAGAAAAAGAGTTTTTTTTACTGATTTGCTTAGACAGCCGGAATTGCGCCACCAGCCAAGAAGTTATTTCAATTGGAACACTGAATTCCAGTTTATCCCACCCGCGTGAAATTTTTAAATCGGCTATTGACCACCGATCGGCAGCCATTATTCTTTGTCACAACCATCCGTCAGGTGATGTTCAGCCGAGCAGAAGTGATTTAAAATTAACCGAAAAACTAATCCGCGTTGGGCAGTTGGTTGATATACCAATTCTTGACCACGTTATTGTTTCATCAACAAATTATTTTAGTTTTAAAGAAGCGGAATTAATGTAGGAGAAATTTTTTGAAAAAGTGTCCGGAAATGGCAGTGCCGGCGGTTAAAAGAATTATTGTCGGTGCGGCAATACCGACTGTCGGCAGAGTGTCGCCGTCTCCGCCCGAACCGACTTCATCCCAATTTATGTTTTCTTCACCTAAGGTTAAAGTAAAAGCAATTAAACTGTCGTTGTTGGTTAAAGTTACCGAGTGATCGCCGGCGGCAAGCGCTTCCGGCGGCGTCCATGTCCAGTTGCCGGATTCATCGGCTGTTGTTGAATAGTCGGTGTCATCAATTTTTATGTCTACCGTTGAATCGCCCGGAGCTTCGCCTGAAAAAGTCGGCTGTAAACTGGTGTGGTACCACTGTGAGTAGAGTTTGCCGTCAGTGTCAACACCGTCGATTGATTTTAAATTGAATCCGGAAGCAAAAACAGGTGATAAGGCCAAAAAGTAGATTGTAACGATGAATAATATTATTTTAATACCTTTCATTATCTTATTGATAGCATAAATATAATTTGTTAGCAAGTTTTTAATATGGTAATCTTTTAGTAATGAACGATTTTAAACTTCTTAACAAAAGGATATTTTTTTATTTTATTTTGGCAATCTTTATTGGCTTATCGAGTTTATTCGTCAAAATCAGTCAAAAACCAAAGCAGTCGGTTTACGGTCAAAACAACTACAGTTTTTATATCAGAAAGCCCAACAGCGGATACAGCCACGGCGGCATAATCCCAATCAGTTCTGAGGACAATTCTCTTATTGAAATTAAAAGTGCAAGTTATAACGGAAATGTCCAAGTTAATCTTTTTCGAGCTTCTCAAAAAGAGCTGTTTGAGTTTTTAGCTCACGATAATGAAAACAAACAAATAGGTCCAGATTTTGATTATGACACATTGGAGTTGGTCAGCTCCAATGAAGAGAAAATCAGCAAAAGCGGAAATACTATTTCGCTTCCTTTAGAAAAAAGCGCAATTTATATTGTTCAAGTAAAAAAGAATGAAACAAGCATAGAAGCAGTAATTGTCAGATCAAATACCGGAGTTATTGTAAAAGAAACCGACAATGAATTTGTTTTTTGGGGACAAGAATTCCAATCCGGTCAGCGGATAAGCTCCGGTACTATTACACTTTATAGTTTTTTGGGTCAAGCCAAAGAGTTGGCAAGCAGTAGTTTTAATGAAAACGGAATTGCCAAAACACCGTTTCTTGAGGAAGCCGACATCGGTTTAGTTGAACATGAGGGAGATTTAAGCATTGTCCCAATTAATCTAAATTATTTAAATATTTCATATTCTTATCAAAAATTTGAACAAGAAGAACACACACGGTATTTTGTTTTTACCGACCGGCCAATATACAAACCGGGTGACACCGTTTATTTTAAAGCCGTTTTACGCAACGACAATGATGTCCGTTACACTATACCTGAAGGACAAGTTAAAGCAACTATATATCGCGGCTGGGGGGATAACAAAACTATTTTTTATGAGGAAGATTTATCGATTAGTTCTTCAGGCACGGTCAACGGCAAACATACACTTAAAGAAACCATTAAGTCCGGCCAGGTGTCTTTGAAAATAGAACTTCCGGGTGAATCAAGCAGTGGTTGGTGGCAGGGAAATAGTAATACAACCAGTTTTAAGGTTGAGCATTACCGTAAACCTGAGTACACAATTAATCTTGAAACTGAAGAAAATGAATATATTGCCGGCCGACAAATTAATTTTAATATCAAAGGAAATTATTTTTTCGGCCAGCCGCTTTCCGGAAAAGAAGTTTCTTATAAAATAACTGCCAACGATATTTATCAGCCGTCATTTGTGCCTACTTATCAGCGTGAGCTTTCTGACGAATACCGTTATGGATGGCACGGGCATGGTGTTGAAATTAAAGAAGAAAAAGTCGCCCTTGATAAAGAGGGTCAAACAAAAGTCCGGGTCCAATCAAAAATCCCGGAAAAATATTCCGGGTCGAATAATGTTTATTCAATTGAAACCGAATACCAAGATGAAACAGGGGATCCGGTTTTTGATCGAAAAAATATTCTTGTTTACGCCGGAGAGTTTAATATCTACAGATCCGACGATTACCGTTATCATTATCCCAAAGGTGAGGAAATTGAATTGCCACTAGTTTTAATCCCCAACCTCAACAGTCAATTAAAAGCAGGAACTGATTTAAAAGCGGAAGTAACCAGAGAGTACTGGGTAAAAGAAACAAATCCGAAAACTAAATACCCAACTTATGAGAAAAAAGAACAAAAACTACCCAGTTGGGAAACAAAAACTAATCAAGATAATCAAGCAAGTTTTAGTTTTACCCCGCAAGAATCCGGTCGATATATTGTTTCCGTAAAAGCAAAAGACGGCCGGGGAAATTTGATTAAAAAAGAATTTAATTTTTGGGTTTCAGACCAAAGCTCATTAAATTATTACAATCAACAAAATGAAATTAAAATTTTTGCTGATAAAGAGAAATATGTTCCGGGAGATACAGCCAATTTGACAATTATTTCCGAATTAAAAGATAGGGACCTATTTCTTTCTTTGGAAAGGGAATACTTGAACCGGTTTAAGGTTATTCACCTGAAAGGAAGCACAGCAAATGTGCAAATTCCGATATTAACAACGGATATGCCGAATATTTTTGCCGCTGTTAACGGATTTACTAAAGAAAACTATATCCACGCCTCGGAAAATTTATCAGTTTTCGCGGAAGAGCAAAGAATGAGAGTTAATTTAATCCCGGATAAAGAAGTATATCGGCCCGGTGATAAAGTTGATTTAGATATTTTAACTACTGATAACAGCGGTCAACCGGTGCCGGCAAATTTGGCTGTTTGGGCTGTTGATAAGGCGATTTATGAATTGGCTAGTAGTCCTAAAGATATTTTTGAACAGTTTTGGAAGGAACGATATAACTACACTGCAGATTCCCATTCCTTGAGAGGTATTTTTGACCACGGAGCTGAAGGCGGTGGAGGAGGCGAGGAAGGCGGTAATTACCGCGACACTTTTGAAGATACTGCCTACTGGAACCCGGAAGTTTACACTAATAACCAAGGATCAGCTAGTTTAACCTTTGACCTGCCGGATAATTTAACAACTTGGATTATTCAGTCGGCAGGTGCAACTCTGGATACTAAAGTCGGGCAGGAATTAATAGAAATTACCGTAACCAAAGATTTAATTGTCCGACCGGTGATGCCTAATTTAATAAGAGTGGGGGATGAGGTAAATATTTCCGCTTTGATTCATAACTACACTAATGAAAATCAAATATTAGATGTATCCTTGGACAACGATAACGTAGAATTTATAACCGGCAGAACTCACCGGAATGTAAATATTAAGCCCGGTGAACAGAAACAGGTTTTTTGGAAAATAAATGCTCATCAACCAGCCGAAACAGCAAAATTTACATTTGAAGCAACCACCGGAGGTAAAAATCCCTCATGGCAGGATACAATCGTTAAAGAAATACCAATTGAATTGGCTGGTTTCTGGGATAAATCTGCTAAATTTGCTAATAAACCGACAACTTTCGAGATTGATTTAGACGAAAGTGCGGATCTTGAAAAGTCGTCGGTAATCCTTAACCTTGCACCCAATTTAATGGGAACCTTGCCTTCAGCTATGCGTTATCTGGTTCGTTATCCTTATGGATGTGCTGAACAAATTTCCAGCCAAATGGCAGCCGGTTTAACAGCTAAAAAATATTCAAAGGCCTTTGGTCAATTATTAGAAAGTAGGGATATTGATCAGATAATTGAAAAAGGAATTAAAAAATTAACGGAGACGCAGCAAGATAACGGCGGATGGAGTTGGTGGAGTTCAAAATATTCATCGCCTTTTGTTACTTCTTACGTTATAGAACAGTTGGTTCTTGCCCGAGAACTAGGTTACGATGTCGATGAAAAGGTTTTTACTCAAGCCAAATCTTTTTTGGAAAACCCAAAATCTTATAACCAAGAGACCAACCAATATATCCCGGCAACAAACGAACAAAAAATTGCTAGTCAATACGGATTATCTTTAATTTTTCCGGGACAGCACAACCCTGAGATAATAGATTTTGAAAATTTCAGCACTGATATTGTTGCCTTAGCAATAATAACTAATTTAAATAACGGCTACTCCGGCCAGCAAGGCCTAGACAAACTAAAGTCTATGGCTGAATTTCAGGCGGAAGAAGCTTTCTGGCAAGCCGGAAGTAAACAAAACTTCGGCTCAATCGAGGCCTCAACAGCTTTAGCGGTCAGGGTTTTAATTAAAAGCGGTGAAAATGATCTAAGTACTAAAGGAATGCACTATTTACTTAATAGACGTAAAAATAGATTTTGGGGAAATACTTTCGGTACTTCTGAAGTAATTAAAGCGGCTGTTGAATATTCTGATAAATTTGGACAAATCACTCCTAACTATAACTATCAAGTGGAGCTTAATAATGAAGTTATTAAACAAGGATTAATGGATAAGGTAGACCAAAATATTGAAATTAATATCTCCAAAATTAATCCGGAAAGAAAGTCAGTGATAGAAATCACTAAAACCGGTGAGGGTAATATTTATTCAAGTTTAATCATTGATCAATTCCGAACTGACAAAACTGCATCCAAAGTCAGCAACGGTTTGGAAATTTCAAAAGAGTATATCAGTGAAAAAGGAGAAAATTATTCACTGGCAGTTGGTGACAAGGTCAGGGTAAATATAACTGTTAACTGGCAAAATAATGACCAAAATTACGCCGTTATCCATGACCAACTACCGGCCGGGCTAATTCCTATAAACACTACTTTAAAAAATGCTCAATATAGTCAAGAAGAATTGGATTATCATTGGGGAAGCGCACTTCATACAAACAATAATGGAGCAACGATTTCTTTATACAGAATTGACAACCAAACAACAACTTATACATATCTAGCCCGGGCTATTCTTTCGGGAAATTATGAAACACCGCCTATCAGCGGAGAATTAATGTATTCTCCTTCGGTTTACGGACGCTCTGATTATTCAACCGTTAAAGTGACGGAAGATTCCAATCAACTATACGCTCCCAAAGAGAATAAACCAAAATTAACCGATCAAAAAAATCAAGTTTCAATTGGTTTGTTAGTAATTTTTGGTTTGCTTTTTTTAACACCGGTAGTTTATTTAATTTATAAACGCGTTAAACCTGCCCCCAAGTCCGCTTCTAATCATGAAAATGATCAGCAAATTTAGTTTTTTTCTGTTTTTTTTAGCTGTAGCAACCACACTTAATTTGAAAAATAAAATTAATTTGCCAACTTCAAAATTACCCGTAACTAACGAAAAGATTGTTGGGGCAATAGTTCCTCATCACGATATTGCTTTTTACCAAATAGCACATCTAGTCCAAAATTTGCCTCGGCAGACAAAAGAAGTCATTCTTCTAGCGCCTAATCACGAAAACAAAGGAACCAATGAAGTAATCACTACTGAAACTAGTTTTGGTGAAAATTGGGTTGGAAACAATCCTCAAATCTTAGATAATGAACACGGCGTAGTTAGCGTTTCTAAATATCTTTCTAATTTACGACCGGAAATTAAAATTACTCCATTTGTAATTAAACGCAGTATTGAATTTCAACATTTAGAAAAATTAAGGAAGTTTATCTTACAGAGGTTAAACAATCAAACGGTAGTTATTGCTTCCGTTGATTTTTCTCATTATTTATCTCCGGAAAAAGCTTCCCAAAAAGATGAACTAACTCTTAGTTTAATAGAAAATTTTGATTCCCGGCAGCTGCTTGAATTAGATGAAACATACCTGGATTCGCCGGCAAGTATTTATTTAATTTCAGAAGTAATGAAGATGAATAATCGCAAGGTTAAATTAGTTGAACATACCAACTCCAGCCAAATACTTGGTGAACATTCAGCAAGTACGACCAGTTATTCTTATTTTATTTATTATTAACAGAAATTTAAAGGTTGTCGGTAAGTTGTTTTGGTTGGTCGAGTTGAATTTTGTCAATCGCGCGGACAAGTTGGTTGGTTCTGGTTGAGTCAACTTTGCGGTACTGGCGGGTAAGTGATTCAATTCGAGTACCGATTTTTTCAAAGGCCTCATTATATTTATTAAATTGTTTTTCAAATTCCTTAATCTGGGTAATGATTTGGTAAATGTTTTCTTGGTATCTAAAATTGTCATAGGCCTGACGAATCATTCTTAAAATAGCGGTAAATGAAAACGGTCCGGCAAGAATAACTTTTTTCTTCATCGCTTCCGTCCAAATTTCATTCATTTTGTCATAGATGTAAGAAAAAATCATTTCATTAGGAACAAAAAGAATGACAAAGTCGACGGTATTGCTCTCGGGATTGATATAGTCGCGGCCCGTGATTTGTTTGATTTTCGCTTTAACATCACTTTCAAATTTTTTAAAATATCTTTTTTTAGCATCTTTGTCATCTGTTTCAACCGCTCTCTGTAAATTTGAGTAAGGAAATTTGGAGTCAACATTAACCCGCATACCGTCGGGAAGAAATACACAAAAGTCAGGCCTGGTTTTGGATTCTTTTTGCTCTTTGTTGAATTCATAGTCTACCCCTTTAACAAAACCGGTCATTTTTAGTAAATTTTCGGCTACTTGTTCGCCAAACTGGCCCCTTAAACTGTTATCAGAAAGAACGCGTTTTAAGTTTTCGGTCGTAGTGCTTAATTCTTTAGTTAATTTTGTCTGTTCTTCAACTTTGCTTTTAAGTTCCCGGAAGGTCCCGATTCTGTCTTTTTCAGCGTTTTCCAGTTTCAGATTGCTTTTTTCAAGTTCTTTTTTTAGATTTTCAACTAATTCTTTGATAGCAATTTTTTTATTTTCCAGGTCAGTTCTGATTTCTTTTTTTTCAGCACCGAGTTTTTGGTCGGCAAGCATAATCAGCTGTTCGTTTATTTTCGGAAAAATTTCGTTGACTTTTTTTTCTAAACTGGAAGTCAAAGTATCCGCCTGCCTTTTGTTTCTGAAACTAAACAAAAGAAAAGCAATTACAATGCCGGCCAGTGCCCCTAAGATTATGTACAAAATCATAACCTATTGTAACGCAAGTTGAGTGAAATCCAAAGAAGATTTCAGGATGATGTATTATAATTAAGAGGAATTTAAATGACAAATAAAATTGATGTTGACCATTTAGCTGAACTGGCTAAACTGTCGGTGAGTGATAAAGAAAAAGAAAAACTGGCTGACCAGTTGGAAAAAACCGTTGATTATATTGATGTTCTTGATGAACTAAATACAGATAAAGTTGAACCAAGTTTTCAGGTTACCGGCCAATCTAATGTTTCTCGCAAGGATAAACCGGAGAAGTGTTTGAATCAGGAAGAGACCTTGAAAAACGCTCCTAAAAAAGATAACGGTTATTTTGTCGTTGAAAAAGTAAAGTGGGGGTAAATATGAAAAAACTAAATCAATTGACAATAACTGAAGCAAGAAGGGGATTAAAAGAAAAAAAAATTTCAGTGACGGATTTGGTTAAGAATTGTCTTGATACGATTGAAGAAACTAATGATGAGTTGAATAGTTTTTTAACCGTCTGTAAAGAGGAATCCCTCGCCCAAGCCAAAGAACTAGATAAAATATTAACTAATCAACCATCAGCAATTAGCAATCAGCCATTATACGGTATTCCTATTGCAGTTAAAGATAATTTTTGCACCAAGGGAGTGCGGACAACAGCCGGTTCTAAAGTTTTAGATAATTTTTTTCCTCCTTATGACGCAACAGTTGTTTCTAAATTAAAAAAGGCCGGAGCGATTATTATCGGTAAAACGAACATGGACGCTTGGGCACACGGTTCTTCAACCGAAACTTCAGATTACGGAACGGTTAAAAATCCGCATAATACTCAACATTCACCGGGCGGGTCTTCAGGAGGAAGTGCGGCCGCCGTAGCCGCTGACCAGGTTATTGCGGCAATTGGTTCGGAAACTGCCGGATCAATTCGGCAACCGGCTTCATGGTGCGGTGTGGTTGGTTTTAAGCCGACTTACGGCCGAGTGAGCCGGTGGGGATTAATTGCCATGGCTTCGTCTACCGATTCACCGGGACCGATTACCAAAACGGTGGAAGACGCGGCGATTCTTCTTCAAGTATTAGCCGGCAAAGACAAAAAAGATGCTACCAGTTCAAATGAAAAAGTTAAAAATTACACTGAACTTAATATATCTCCTGAAAAAATTACCTTGGGAATTCCCAAAGAGTATTTTCTGGATGAAATGGACAACACGGTCAAAAAAATTATTCTTAATAAAATCGATAAACTTAAAAAAATTGGTTTTAAAATAAATGAAATTTCACTTCTTGATCCCAAGTATTCAATTGCGGTTTATACGATTGTCCAAAGGGCAGAGGTATCGTCTAACTTGGCCAGATACGACGGCATCCGCTACGGAAATAATCGGAATTTTTTTGGTGAAGAGGCAAAAAGACGAGTTATGCTGGGAACTCATGTTTTGTCTTCCGGTTATTACGACGAGTATTATTCCAAAGGACAAAAGGTGAGGACTTTGATTAAAGAAGATTTGGATACGGCGTTTGAAACGGTTGACGCAATTATTGCACCGACTTCACCGACACCGGCGCTTAAAATCGGTGAGAGC
The DNA here is from genome assembly GCA_964468355.1 of uncultured Gammaproteobacteria bacterium. GTDB lineage: Bacteria > Patescibacteriota > Microgenomatia > UBA12405 > JAHJSD01 > CAYSLZ01. Next base: position 8,613 of record CAYXSV010000013.1, on the reverse strand, counting down.
GATAAAAGCCCAATGTTTGGCGAAATGCAGGATGTACTTGTTGAAGCCAGTAGTTTAGCCGGGTTGCCGGGAGTTAGTTTAAACGCAGGTTTTTCTAACGATTTACCGGTTGGAATCCAAATTTTTGGTCCCCAGTTTAAAGAAAAATTAATTTTACAAATAGCTGATTTGGTTGAAAAAAATGTTTAAAAAAACAACCTTATTTAAAAACCGAAATTTTTTAAAATTATGGATTTCACATGTTTTGTCTCAATTATCAAGTTATGGCCTGATTTTCTTGGTTCTTTCAAAAACTTTTGAATTAACTTCTTCCAGCGTGGTAACCGGTACGGTTTTCATTTCTTCTTCACTGCCGATGATTTTTGTTTCACCTTTTGCCGGTTCATTTGTTGATGCCTGGCCAAAAAAGAAAACTCTTATTTTTACTTATTTTAACCATTTCTTAGTTATTTTATGTGCCGGTTTGATTTATCTGACAAATAAGAATGATTTGATTTATTTTTTAGTCTTTTTGTATTCGATAATAACAACAATTAATGACCCGGCCGAGTTGGCTCAACTGCCGAATGTAGTTAAAGAAAAAAAGGGTTTGTTGGCGGCTAATAATATCTTTTTCTTTACCGACCAAGTTTCTTTAATTTTTGCTTCAGCTTTAAGCGGAGCTTTGGTTTCTTTTTTGTCACTGCCTTTGACTTTTGGTCTAATAAGCTTAATGCCTTTAACCGCCGCTTTGGTAATTTCAACATTACCTAGCGAAAACGGAAAAAGAAAGCCGTTGGCGATTGGTGAAGAAATTGAACATTTGGTCAGCCGAATTAAAGCCGGGTATAAGTTTCTTACCACAAATACGCTTATTTTGTATTCATTCGGCTTGCTGGTCATTTTCCGGGTTATAACTTCTTTGTCTATTCTTCTTTTGCCTAATATTGCAACTAATATTTTCAATATTTCGGTTTACGATGCCGGATATTTAATTATTCCGCCGGTTGCTGTCGGTTTGCTTATCGGAACAATTGTTTTAAGTAAACAAGATGACGAGGACCGGAAAAATAAGTGGATTGGAACCGGATTCAGCTTGATGGGAATGATGGTAGCGGCAATTGTTTTTGGACGGCAGGGTAATTTTATTATTCAGCTTTTGCTGGATCTGGCTTATTTAGTTTTTCTCGGCATCTCGGCTTCGGTTATTTTTGCTCCGGCTTTAACTTTTTTACACGAATATACACCGAATGCTGTCCGCGGACATACGTTTAGTAATTTAATGTTTGTTGTTCACCTGGCAATTGTTCCTTCTTCATTGTTGGCAACTTCATTAGCTGAGCTTTTAGGTATAAAACTATTAATGATTCTTCTCGCTTTTTCTAGTTTTGTGTTGGGTATTATAATTATTAATAAAGGAAATGAAATCATCTTATCAACCAATAATCGGAGTTGAAGTTCACGCTGAACTGAATACTAAATCAAAAATGTTCTGCCGGTGTGTTAATGACCATTTTCAGGTGGAACCGAACACACAGGTTTGTCCGGTTTGTTTAGGTATGCCTGGAGCACTGCCTGTTCCCAACCAGAAAGCAATTAATAAAACTATTTTAATCGCTTTGGCTTTAAATTGTGAAATTAATCATTCCTTTTGGTTTGACCGGAAAAATTATTTTTATCCTGATTTACCTAAGGGTTACCAAATTTCTCAACATTTTTCACCAATCGGGGTCAACGGAGAAGTGCCGATTTTAGTCGGGGGGAAATTTTTAAATATCGGGATCAACGACGTGCATTTGGAAGAAGATACCGGCAAGTTAATTCACCAAGATGACCAAACCCTGATTGATTTTAACCGCAGTGGAGTACCTTTAGTAGAGATTGTTTCCGCCCCCGACCTGCATTCGGCTGAGCAGACAAAAATTTATTTAAAACGGTTGCAGCAAACTTTACGCTGGCTCAGTGTATCCGATTGTGATATGGAAAAGGGTTCAATGCGATTAGAGGCAAATATATCTGTAAGAAATGCTCAAATGTTCAAAAACTCAAATGCTGAAAAAATACCTGACTATAGGGTGGAAGTTAAAAACTTGAATTCTTTTCGGTTTGTGGAAAAAGCAATTGACTATGAAGTTGAGCGTCAAATTAAATTGCTTGAGTCGGGTAAACAACCGCGGCAGGAAACCAGGGGATTTGATTCTGATCAGGAAAAAACATTTGTACAAAGAGGTAAAGAAGTGGCTAAGGATTACCGTTATTTTCCCGAACCCGACATCCCACCGTTTTCATTATCAAATGAACAAATGGAAAATGTTAAATGTAAAATTGATACCCTTCCCTGGGGGGAGGAGAAGAAAATTATTGATGCCGGTGTCCGATGGAAATGGGCCGAAATTATTGCCAGGGATAAAAAAATTATTGATTTGTTTTGGCAGACTGTTAAAGCTGATTTAGACGCTAAAGACGTTGCCAATTATATTGTTAATAACCCTTTACCCGAAGATATAACTTCAGAGAAATTAGCCAAAAAAATTAAATCTTCCCGAAACAAATTTGATTTGACTGAGAAAGAAATCAAAAAAGCGGTTGAAAAAGCAGTTGCCGATAACCCGCAGGCGGTTGAGGATTACCAAGCCGGTAAAAAAGCGGCGGTCGGATTTCTCATCGGTCAAGTAATGAAGCTGACTTCCGGCCGCGCCGACCCAAACACCACCCGTAAATTTCTCATAGAAAAGTTAGATTCGAGATCTTAATTCATATATCCAAAACAACACCCTATAATATGATATAATAATTTTATGAAAGAAACCTTTCGGGAATTTTTAATCAGAGAGCATAATGATATAAAGTGTAACGCAGGTGGAACATGCTGCCCTGACAGCTGTAAACATAAAACTGCTGAGGGAAAATGCAAACAACATCCTTCTATACTTGGTCAAGAGATTAGAGATGATCTAAGATGTTCATTTACCCCGATGGAAGTAGCGGCAAATTGTGCAATCGCTTGTCTCCCAGCAATTAGCAGAATTGAGAAGTTAACGGGAGAAAAAATTAAAATTGTTGAAGGGGAGGGAAAATATCAAGGACAACCGCTTATAGAGATTCACCAACATGACCGGATAATGGAATCATTTGTTAAAAATTAAATAAATATCTTTTACGAACGTTACACATATTTTATACATAAAATATGTGTAACGATCGACGATACTAATTTACTACTATCCGGATATAAGCAGTATAACCGATCCAGGAATGAAAGTTGTTTGATAGAATTGAGTAATGAAGAAAAACAAAATATTTTTAATCAGGCATGGTGAAACTAAAGATAATCTGGCCGGTATTCCTTTGGGTCAAAATGATTCACCGTTGACAAAAAGAGGCAGAGAACAGGCAGAAAAAACCGGTGATTTTTTGAAAGATAAAAATATTGATACTGTTTATTCCAGCGATCTTGGCCGGGCGGCAAAAACAGCCGAAATTATTGCTGAAAAACTTAACTTAAAAGTGAGTACAACTCCGGATTTTCGCGAATTAAGCTTGGGTGATTGGCAGGGATTAAGTTTTGAAGAGTTGAGGGAAAAATCTATTCAGTTGACAAAAGAATTGCAGGAGAAGGGGATTGACGAAAACGAGATTCGCGCTCCGGGAGGAGAAAATACTTTTGATCACCGAAAACGAGCAATGCGAAAATTCAAGGAAATAGTTGATAAACATCAAGGAGAGAATATAGTCATTGTTGCTCACTCCGGAACAAACAAGGTTCTTTTAGGAGCGATCCAAAATTTATCAGTTAAAGATTATTATAAAATCAATCAAACCAACTGCTGTATAAACGAAATCCACATCACCCCCTCCGGATATGAAGTTAACAAGATTAATTACTTTGACCACCTAAAATAATTCCCTAAACTCTTGATTGAATGTAAGGAGGGTTTGGTTTTACACACCTATCATTAACTTTATTCCCACAAAACTCACATTCACCGTCAAAATTATGTGACTTATCTTCATTTATGTCTGGAACTATTTCTAATTGTCCAGATTTTACAGCTTGAACCATTTCTATCCTTTTATGAATGAATACCCTCTTAGCGCCTTTTACTCTCAAACCAGGATAAACCGGTCGTCCATCTAAAGTGAATTGTCTTGATAAGCGTGTTGCCTGCTGCTTAACCCGCCTTTTAATCACCCCGACACCAGGATCAGATTCAGGAAATTGAGTTCTAATGCTTAAAACATGATGCTCTAAAATCTTCATAATAATTTATATTATATCGAATTGGGAAAAAATGTAAAAGTGAAAAGATTGGTTAAAAATTGTATTGTACAGAAATAATTTCCAAAGGTGGAGGTAGCAAATCACCTCTAAGGTGAAAAACTTCTAAACTATAAAATAGGCGGAGGTAATTTATCTGTTATACTTTATTAAGAATTAATTATTGCACGTTTGCCCCGCGTGGCTTAATAGAAAAAATGTCAAAAAAATCTGATTTTGTTCATCTGCATAACCATACCGAGTATTCACTTTTAGACGGGTTAAGCCAGATTAAACCAATGCTTACTAAAGTTAAGGATTTGGGAATGGATTCAATAGCCATTACCGACCACGGCGTAATGTACGGGGTGATTGATTTTTATAACACCTGTTTAAAATTTGGCGTTAAACCCATTATCGGCTGTGAAATTTATATGGCCCGGCGCTCCCGTTTTGATAAGCAACCGAAAATTGATGCTGACCAATATCATTTAATTTTATTAGCTAAAAATTACCAGGGTTATCAAAACTTGATGAAGATTGTTTCTAAGGCCCATTTGGAAGGTTTTTATTATAAACCGCGAGCGGACATTGATTTGCTCAAAGAGTTTCATCAGGGTTTAATTGCCACTACCGCTTGTCTTGAAGGTGAAATACCTTCTTTAATTGTTAATAATAATTATCAAGGCGCCAAGAAGCGGGCCGAAGAGTTTTTGGATATTTTTGGGGATGATTTTTATTTGGAAGTTCAACACCACCCAAAAATAAAGGCCCAGCAGAAAGCCAATAAAGGTATTGTTAAACTTTCGCGTGAATTGGGTATTCCATTAGTAGCAACTAACGATAACCATTATATTGATAAGGAAGATGCTGAAGCACAAGACGCTTTAATGGCAATACAAATGCAAAAAACTATTGATGACCCAGACCGGCTGTCTATGCTGGATGCGCCGAGTTTTTATATTCGTCCGGCTGAAGAAATGATTGATGCTTTTACCGACTACCCGGATGCAATTAAAAACACCCGTGAAATTGCCGATAAATGTAATGTAAAAATTCCCCGGGGCAAATGGCGGGTTCCACCGTTTCCAATTCCCGATGAATATGATTCGGCGGCTGATTATTTTGATTATTTAATTGAAAAGGGTTTAAAAAGGCGTTATGAAAAAATTACCGAAAAAATCCGCCAACGTGTAGATTATGAAAAAAGTACTATTATAAATAAAGGATATGAAACTTATTTCTTAATTGTTCAGGACATTGTCAACTGGGCTAAAGCAAAAGGTATCCGGGTTGGACCGGGCAGAGGATCGGTTGCCGGGTCAATCGTTTCTTACGCTTTAAGAATTACCAGTGTTGACCCGATGTTTTTTGAACTGCCGTTTGAACGTTTTATGCACCCCGATCGGCCGTCAACTCCGGATATTGATATTGATTTTGCTGATAACCGGCGTGACGAAGTTATTCATTATGTAATGGAAAAATACGGATACAATAAAGTTGCCCATATTATCAGTTTCGGAAGAATGGAATCACGTTCAGCAATCAGAGATACAGGACGTGTTTTAGGCATGCCTTATTCTGAACCGGATAAAGTGGCCAAGCTTATTCCCCAGGGAACATCTATTAATGAAGCTTTAGATAATAATCCGGAATTAAAAAGTGTCTATCAGGAACCAAAATTTAAAAAATTAATTGATTTAGCTAAAAAGTTTGAAGGCCAAGCCAGACACGCTTCAATTCATGCCGCCGGAGTTGTTATCGGTAATAAAAATTTAACTAATTACGTTCCTTTGCAGTTGGAACCGAAAACTAAAGAAAAGCGGGTTACTCAATATGATATGTATTCGGTAGATATTGATGCCAATAAAAAAGCTATTGGTTTGTTAAAAATTGACTTTTTGGGCTTAAGGAATTTGACAATTTTGGAAAAAGCAAAAGAATTTGTTAAGACAACCCGCGATAAAGTTATTGATTTTTCCGAACTGCCGTTGGACGATCAAAATGCTTATAAACTTTTATCTAAAGGACAGACAATTGGAATTTTTCAAATGGAATCTTCCGGAATGCAGCGGTATGTTAAAAAACTTAAACCAAATTCTATATTTGACGTCATGGCAATGCTTGCTTTATACCGGCCAGGTCCAATACAAGTTATTGACGAGTTTATTAATCGTAAACATAACCCCGATCAGGTGAAGTATATACATCCAAAACTAGAATCAATATTGAATAAATCATATGGATTAATTACTTATCAAGACGACGTTTTACTGACCGCTGTTGAAGTAGCCGGTTATTCATGGATAGAAGCAGATGAATTGCGCCATGCAATGAGCTCTAAAAAACATCGGCCGGATATGGAAAAAATTAAAGAGAAATTTGTTAAGGGATGTATCAAAAACGGCCTTAAAAGAAAAAAAGCGGAAAAACTTTATACTTTAATTGAGCCGTTTGGGGCTTACGGATTTAATAAAAGTCACGCGTCATGTTATGCGTTGATTGCCTACCAAACTGCCTGGATGAAGGCAAATTACCCGGTTGAGTTTATGGCCGCTCTTATGTCCGCGGAATCAAACAATGAAGACAAAATTGCTTTAGCTATTGATGAGTGTCGGAAAATGGGTATCAGAATTTTACAGCCTGATATTAATACTTCCTGTACTGATTTTACTTTGGAAAAAAACAATCAAACCGAGAAAAATTATGCAATTCGATTCGGCCTGTCAGCAATTAAAAACGTTGGAGAAGCGGCAATTGAGGAAATTATTTCTATTCGGGATAAAGATGGCCGATTCAGTTCTTTAACTGATCTTTGTCTTCGAATCGATTCGCGGAAAGTAAATAAAAAAGTTATTGAGAGTTTGATTAAGGCCGGCGCAATGGACGAGTTTGGAAAAAGAAGCTCAATGCTTGCTTCAATCGATAATATTAAAAAACGCGCTGATAAAAAGCAAAGGAATCTGCGTAATGGACAAGCCGGTTTGTTTAGCGGTGGAGATGAAAAACAAGTTATTGAAGATAAGTTAATTGACATGGAAGAGTTTTCAAAAGATGAAATTCTTCAGCTAGAAAAAGAATTATTGGGTTTTTATTTAACTGAACATCCTTTAAAAAATAAAATTGACCAACTGGCTGATGTAATTACTCATAAAACTTATCAGGTTAAGGAAAAGACTAGCGGTAAAGTGAAATTAGCCGGTATTATTTCTAATAAAAGAATTGTCACCACTCGTAAATCCGGTAAAGAAATGGCTTTTGTTAACCTGGAAGATGAAACCGGTAAGGCGGAACTGGTTGTTTTTCCGTCTATTTTTGAAAAATCCAAAAACTTATTAAAAGGAGACAGGTTGGTTTTAGTCACTGCTAAAGTGGACATGCGCGAGAATGAACAATCGTTGATTGCCGAAAAAATTGTTGATGCTAAAAGGTTTTTTAATAAAAATAAAGACAGTAAACAAGAGGATAAATTTGATTTTCATCTAAAAATTCCTAAAGGTACTAACCAGAATACTTTGGTAAAACTAAATACTATTTTAAGAAAAAACCAAGGGGAGGATAACGGTGTTTTAGAGTTTCCTAACGGGCGGGATGTGAAACTATCTTTTGGAGTTAGTTGGACGGATAAGTTAAAAGAAAAGATTGAGAAACTTTTCAACATTTGATAGAATTAACCTCATGGCAATAAAAGCAACCTGGAGCGACAAAGTAGAATTTTACGTTGGTGATACTATCCGAATTGACTATAAAATAGTTGAGGAAGGAAAAAAAGAGCGTACCCAACCTTATGAAGGAGTAGTAATTAACATCCGAGGGGCAGGGCAAAGCAAAACTTTTACTGTTCGTAAAAAAGCAGTTGATAATATTGGTGTGGAAAGAATTTTTCCTTTAAACTCTCCTTGGATAAAAAATCTTCAAGTGGTTAAAAAACCAAAAAGAAAAATTCGCCGAGCAAAACTTACCTACCTTCGTCAAGAAAAAGGCAAAAAGAAGAAAAAAAAGCGAAAAAGTTAATTTTTCATTTATTTTTTAGTTCTTCTTATTTTCAATTATAAGATTTTTAGAGTTTTATTTTGTACTTTTAGCCAATAGCTTAAATTAATATTTTACACCTGTTTTGTAAAGTTTTGTTTACGATCGTAGGATAATAACTGATAGGTTATAGGTTTAACTTTTTCTTTGGATTTTTGTTTACATTTTTTTTTAATGAATGCTATAATATTGAAGTTAATTGCCGCCATCGTCCCACGTACCAGATCAAGCACGGTACATGGCGAGTCAACGTACCAGATCAGCCTACCGGCTGAACGGTACATGGCCGTGTACTGTTTCGTCTTCTGACGAATCTAGTACGCGGTAGTGGCATTACTTAGGTA
>CAYXSV010000012.1:0-10740 GCA_964468355.1 uncultured Gammaproteobacteria bacterium | reverse complement strand
CGGGTCGCCAATCATCCGGTGCCAACGGCAGAGAATGTCTTCTATAACATACATTGCATGTCCGGCGTGTAAGGGATCATTGGCGTTAGGCGGCGGAAGAAGAATTGTAAAAGGTTCTTTTTTAGGGTCGATCTCCGGAGTAAAGTAGCCCTTTTTTTCCCATTGCTGATAGATTTTACTCTCAAATTCTTTATGATCCCACTGCTTGTCCATAATTACTGCCTATTTTAGCATATATTTTTTGTAGAAGTTTAAGTCTTTTTCAACGACTTCATCCCAATTTTGCTTGAGATTATGATCAGCCTTTGGGTAGTAGTGATAATGAACGGTTTTGCCGCGCAAGCGTATTTGATTAACAAATTCCTCAGACCATTTAGCCGGTACCCAAACGTCAGCACCGCCTTGGTGGATTTGAATTGGGGCATTAATTTTATCCCAGTAATAATCAATAGAAACGTTTTTTGTTGAGTATTTTTTGGAATATTCTGAAATTAAATTGTAGATTTTTTTTCCGTTTTCGTCGGCCTTATCATATTCATCCATGTAGTAGGTTACCGCGTCCGGGAAGCCGATAGTAACCGGAGCCCAGAGAGTAGTCGGATATTTTTCACCGGTGATTTCTAAAACCGATAAGGCAATTTGGCCGCCGTTGGAGTGGCCCCAGAGAAAAATTTTATTTTCATCAACCAACGGCCATTGTTTGATTGAAGCGAGGAGGTTTAATACAGTAATCGGCCGGGTGAATCTTGTTTTTAAAACATCTTTGTCTGGGTAATCTGATTCTCCGAAGCCGAGAAAATCAGGGGCAAGTGTAATAAAATCGTTTTTAGCAAAAACTCCGGCTGATTTGTGGGTGCCGATGCCGCTGAAATAAATCTCGTTGTCAACGTAGCCCCTCAGCATTACAATAATCGGGCAGGGACTTTTTTCGGTACACTGGCCGGGAAGATTAGCCATGCCTGAAACGCGCTTATCGTCAGACTGATAGCTGAATAACCATGTTTTTACTCCGTCAATTGGTTCAAAATGCGTTGACGGCGGAAGATATTCTTTTTCCAGTTTAATTTCGGTCGGTTTATATTCTCTTTTAGCCAGATTATCGAAGTAGTATTTTTCCATCAGTCTTGGGCTTGGTGTCGGAAAATTACTTTTAACTAGAGGGGAAAGCAAACCGGGTGTGTGGTGGGTGTTAACCGAGAAAAATAAAAACAAGCCGCTGATAATTAGCAAACCGCTGAAGATACTTAAGATTTTTTTGGGCATACCTAAAATAATAGCAAATTTTTGGTTGAGTGCAAAGATTAACACCGTCTACTTAGTGCTACGATCGTAGCCGTAAGTGGACGGTTGGTAGGGGTTTATTGCATAAACCCGTTTTCGTTCGTTTGGAATGAATTGGAATATGCTATTATTTACCTAATGAAAAAGATTCTTTTTATCGTTCTTGACGGGCTGGGAGACGAACCGATACTGGAATTAGGCGAAAAAACGCCTTTGGAATCAGCCGAAACACCGTTTATGGACGAGTTAGCCCGGCAGGGAGTTCTTGGTTTGGCACAGACAAAATTTCAGGGTGCTTTGCCGACTTCGGAGGAAGGTCATTTGTGTCTGTTCGGTTACGACCCGGAAAAATTAGCTATCCGGCGGGGGTTGTTTACTGCCCGGGGAGCAGGATTGGAAGTAAAACCGGGAGATGTTTGCCTTCGGGGTAATTTTGCTTATGTTAAAGACGGCAAAGCGGTTGACCGCCGGGCAGGACGGATTAAAAAGACAAAAGATTTAATTAAAGCTTTGAACGTAATAAAAATTGACGATGCCGAAATTGAAGTTAAAAGCGCTAAGGAACACCGATTGGGGATTGTTATTCGCGGTCAAGGACTTAGCCCGCAGATTTCCGATTCCGACTGCTGGTATTCGCATTTGGACAACCGTGTCCGCCGGATTAGACCTTTGGTTGATTCTCCGGAAGCTGAAAAAACTGCGGAGATATTAAATCAATTTTTAAATAAAGCTCACCGCGTTTTAGAAGGCCATCCGAAAAATAATCAACGAGTTACCGACGGTTTACCGCCGGCAAATTACGTCATTACCCGGGGCGCGTCGTCGTTGGACAACCTGCAATCATTTCAAGAAAAATACGGTCTAAAATCAGCGGCAATCGCCGGTAAGTTTCTTTATCAGCAGGTAGCGGAATTAATCGGTATGGAATTAGTTGATGTGACAGGAGCAGACGGGACTTCAAAAACTAATTTAAGCGGTAAATTTGACGCCGCATTGGCAGCATTGCAAACCAAGGATTTTGTTTTTTTGCATATTAAAGCAACGGACAGCTTGGCTGAAGACGGCAAATTTATTGAAAAAAGAGACTTTATTGAACGGGTTGACCGTGAAATGCAGGTTATTAATCATCCAGATGACACACTGGTGGTTATTACCTGCGACCATTCAACTTGCTCTTTGCTTAAACGTCACTGTGATCAACCTTGTCCGGTTCTTATTTGGGGCGCCGGCGCTGACAAAACAACTGCTTTTTCTGAAAAACAATGCGCTGACGGCGTGTTAGACAGCTTTTCACAGTTGAATTTAATGTCAAAAATTATAGAATTAAAATAATGAGGCCTAAACTTGTAATACTCTATTCTGCCGCTTTAGTTTTTATAATAATTGCGGCGGGTGCTTTTTTTAAACAGGCAACAGATGTTTCTCCTAAAGAAGATGATTATTGTTCTCGTCAGGCCGATTGTAGCTGCGGTAAGCATATAGAAACGGGTGAGTGTTTTATTGGTAACAAAAAGCATATTCAGCAGTCAAGCGATTGTTTTGATTTTTGCTTTCAGGGTCAAGGATTGGAAATAAAATGTGTTAATAACCGGTGCCGTCGACAATACAGCGGCCGGAATTAAACCTGGATAAAATGAAAATTTTAGGAATAGATGAGGCGAGAAGAGGGTGTGTTATCGGACCGATGGCCGTATCGGCGGTGTTGATCAGGAATAAAAGTTTAAAATATATTAGGAAATTAGGCATTAAAGATTCCAAAAAATTAACTTCAAAGAAGAGAGAAAAATTAGCAAAAGAGATAGAGCAGAAAGTTTTGGGTTTTCAGATAATACTTCACCAGCCGGAAGAAATTGATGCCGGCAATTTAAATCAACTCGATTTACAGTCAATTGCCGATTTGATTAATAAGTTTAAACCGAATAGGGCATTTTTTGATGTTCCGACGCACCCCAACGGAATAACTAATTTTATTAACTCGGTTCAGCTGCTTATAAAAAGTAAAACCGAATTGTTTGGCGAAAATAAAGCCGATGAAAAATATCCGGTTGTTTCTGCGGCGTCGATTTTAGCCAAAGTCCGGCGGGATGAAATAATCGAAAATTTAAAAAAGAAATACGGTGATTTTGGTTCCGGTTATATGTCTGATTTAAAAACCCAGCAGTTTTTAAAGAAGTGTTATCAGAATGATAAAAGTTTTCCGTCGATTGTCAGAAAGAAGTGGTCTTCGGTACAAAAGTTTTTGGTTGAACAACAGAAGTTTTTGTGAATGGCTATTTTTTTATTGACAATGTCAATAAATCTCTCTACACTGAACTTGTGAAAAAGTATATATACCCAGTTGTTTTTATGGCCGGCTTTGTTGTCGGTTTGCCGCTTGCAGTGAGAGCACAGATAAGGTTTAGTGATTTACTTGTCGATAAAAACGCTCAAGTTAATCAGTTCCGTCGTTTGTTGGAAAATGAGGTTCCGACTCCGACACCTGAACCTAAAATGAATGGTCAAGCTTTGGGGAGTATGGCCAATAAATCAAAACAGGTTTTAACGATAGCAGTTTTAGGAGATTCAATGATTGACGTTTTACAGCCGGAACTACCTCAATTGCGTTCCGCCTTAGAGAGTTATTTTCCGGAAACTAAATTTGAGTTGTTTAATTTTGGTGTCGGCGCTTCTGATTTGGAATATGCGGTTGAGCGGTTGACAAACGAGTATGAGTATTTGGGAAGCAAGTACCCGTCTGTTTTGTCTGTTGAACCGGATATCTTAGTTTTAGAATCTTTCGCTTATAATAATTTCGGCTACGGCCAAGAAGGATTGGATAAGCAGTGGTTGTTAATTAGTGACATAATTACTCAGATTGAAAAAATTTCTCCGGACACAAAGATTGTTTTATCGGCAACAATAGCGCCTAATTCTACAATTTACGGAAAAGGTATAGATGGAATCAACTGGAATCAGGCAGAGCGGCTGGTTAGGACAGAGGCGGTGAAAGATTATTTGGAGAATATAATCAATTATGCCGGTTCGCAGGGATATCTGTTAGCTGATGCTTATACGCCTTCTTTAGACGCTTACGGAGAAGGTAAACCGGTTTATATTAATTCTAAGGATAATCTTCATCCGTCCGGCCCGGGAGGAGAGCTTTACTGTCGTAAAGTGGCTGAAACGATAGCGGAATTGGAATTGTAATCATAGGTTAACTATTTTCTTTTCCCAAGTAAACAGCTTCCCAAGTGATTCACCTTCATGTATTCTTTTGATAACTTTGGCTAATAAAGAAGAAATCGAGATGATTTTAATTTTATCAATTCGCTTTTCCTTAGGCAGAGGTACAGTGTCTAGAAGAAGAACTTCATCAGCTGGACATTTTTTCAACCGTTGAACTGCCGGGCCGGAAAGCAGTCCGTGGGTAGCGCAAATATAAATATTTTTTGCTCCGTGTTTTTTGAGCATTTTACAAGCACTGGTTACTGTTCCGCCGGTGTCAATCATATCATCGTTTATAATGCAGTTTTTATTTTTTACATTTCCGATAAGCGTGGTTGTTTCAGCTTTATTATGTTCAACTCTTCTTTTATCAATGACCGCAAAGGGAATATCAAGCAAGCCGGCCATTTTTCTTGAAGTGGGAGCACTACCGACATCTGGTGAAACAATAACTAAATCCTTATATCCTTTTTTCTGAAAATATTTGGCGAATTGCGGATAACCGACAAAGTGGTTAACCGGGATATCATAAAAACCTTGTATTGCATCAGCGTGAAGGTCAATGCTCATTAGACGATTAGCGCCGGCAGTAGAAATCATATTAGCAATTAGTTTAGCTGATATTGGTTCTCGTGAAGTGACTTTTCTTTCCTGGCGGGAATAACCTAGGTAGGGTGAAATTACATTAATTCTGTCTGTAGAAGCTCGTTTTAAAGCATCAATAGTAATTAAAAGCTCCATCAAATTTTCATTTACCGGTGGAGGAGTTGGCTGAATAATAAAGATGTCATCTCCTCTTACTTTTTCTTCTATCTTAACGTAAATTTCGCCATCAGCAAAAGTTTTTATTTTAGTAAGAGTGAGTGGCAGGCCGAGGAATTTACTTATTTTTTTTGCCAGATTGGGATGGGCCCGTCCGGCAATCAACTGCATTTTGGCCATTTAATTAATTTATGATAACTGAAAATTTAGTCCGCCGCAATATTCAAATTTATCTATGCGATTCACCTCGGTTCGGCGAAACGGGTCGCACATTTAAATTTGATGATATAATTGTTGTTATGAGCTTGAAAATAGAGACAATAGGGGATTTGGTTGACCATTTAAGAAGAGCTAGATTGCCGGGAGCTGATTTTTTAAGAAAAGTATGTGACCAAGGGGGAAGGTTAACTCCGGAGGTTATCAACTTGGCTCGGGATGGAGTTGAAGATGAAATGAAAGGGCGGATTTTTAATGCAGCAATGCACTGTACAAGTAAAGACACACATTTTTGCGGAAAAAGAAAACTGCTTCGTCAATGTGAAGACCGCTTCGAAAGCAGAAGATAAACTAGACTTTTTCTACTTTTAATTCATCGGCTTGTTTAATTTCCTTGGCATTAGTGGCGGAAAGAATTTTTTCTTCAAAATCTTTCGGCCAGTTGGGGGCATAGACAATAACTTGGTCATTTAAATTTAAACCGGCTTTTCGTCGCGCCCGCTGAATATCGCGAATTAAATCTCTGGCTTTGCCTTCAGCTTCCAGCTCGGGAGTTATTTCTGTATCTAATTCAACCTCAAGTTCACCAGTTCCTTTTTCTATCTCAACCTTTTTAACATTCAGCTCCTCTTTAATTAAATTAACTAATTCTTTATCTTTACTTTTGAGGATTTGAACATTTGAACATTCGAGCATTTTTAACGGCTGTCTAACTCTTATCCCTTTTTCCTTCCTAATCGCATGTCCCTGACCGACTATCTCCCTAACTATTTTCATTTTTTCTTCCAGGTCTTTGTCAATTGCTTTTTGATCAACCTCCGGCCAAAAGCAAAGGTGGACAGACTTCGGTTGGTCATTAGAGTTCAGGGTTTGGTAAACAAGTTCAGTTATAAACGGAATGATTGGCGCACATGCTTTAGCAAACAAAACTAGTACGTGTTTTAATGTCCAAAGAGCTTGATTATCGCCGTTTGCAAATCTTTTTCGGGAACGGCGGATGTACCAAGTTGACAAATCTTCGATATAAGGAGCGATTAAATTAGCGGCGTTTGGTGTTTGATAATTTTCAAGTTCAGTTTCCATTTCTTTGACTAAACGGTTGGTTCTGGAAATAATCCATTGGTCAAGAATGTGGTCGGGCTGTTTTTCTAATTTTTTAGGTGTTTGGTGTAAATCATCATATATTTGCCAGAAACGAAGAGAGTTGGTTAGGGGAATAGTTATAGTTTTAATCATTTCTTCACATCCGGATTCAATAATTTTAGCGGTTGCAGTTACTCCCATCATTAACGGGCTTTTCATTAGAACAAAGCGCAAGGCATCTCCGCCGTATTTTTTAAGGACTTTTTCGGGATCCGGGTAATTACCAAAGCTTTTGCTCATTTTTCTGCCGTCTGTTCCACACAGTACACCGGAAACAACACAATTTTTAAAACTTTCCGATTCAAACAAAGCTGTTGACAGAACATGAAGATAATAAAACCAGGCGCGTAGTTGGGCGGTGTATTCCGAAATAAAATCAGCCGGAAAACTCTCTTCGAATTGATCTTTATTTTCGAAAGGATAGTGAAGTTCAGCATAAGGCATTGAGCCGGATTCCATCCAGCAGTCAAGCACTTCTTCAACGCGCTGCATTTGGCCTGAACATTTTTTACAATTAAATTTTATTTTATCTATTTCAGGTCGATGGAGGTCGGTGACTTCCATTCCTGAGCGTTGTTCAATTTCCTTAATTGATCCGAAAACTTCAATTTCTTCACATTGGGTGCATTCCCAAATTGGCATACCGGTAGCCCAATATCTGGTGCGGGAAACACACCAGTCAGGAGCGGTTTTAATTGTATTTTTAAACCGTCCGTGTTTAAAATGTTCGGGCACCCAGTGGATCTTTTCATTATTTTTAAGTAAATCGTTTTTAATTTCTTGAATATCGACAAACCAATTTTTTTGAGCCATGTAGATTAACGGTGTTTCACACCGGTAGCAGTAGGGATAGGAGTGAGTATAATCCTCAACATCAACCAAAAGATTTCTCTTTTTTAAATTTTTAATAACAAGTTTGTTGGCGTCTTGAACGTAAGTTCCCGCCCATTCTCCCATTTCTTGAGTATATTTTCCGTCTTTATCAACGTTGACAACTATTGGAATATCGTGTTCTTGTGCGGCTTGGAAATCTTCTTCGCCAAAACCGGGTGCTTCGTGAACTAAGCCGGTGCCTTCTTCAGTGGAAACAAAGTCTGTTGCAATAACTCGGAGGCCTTTTTCTTTATCTACATCTAAGTGAGGGAATAATTGTTCATATTTCCAGTCAACTAGCTCTTTACCTCGATATTGCTTAATAATTTCAGCATCCGGAAAATATTTTTCTTTAAGGTCATCGGCTAAAATGTAGTTTTCGTTATTAACTTTCAGTTGAGCGTATTTAATATCTTTTCCGACGGCAATAGCTGTGTTTGCCGGTAGTGTCCAGGGAGTAGTTGTCCAGGCAAGCAGGTATAAGCTTTTCTTTCCTTTTACTTTAAATTTAACGGTAACCGCCTTGTCGGTTACTTCTGCATAGCTGTTGTCCATTGCTATTTCGAATTTGGAAACCGGTGTTGAACAGCGGGGGCAGTAAAGAGAAACCCGGTAACCTTTATAGACAAGTCCTTGATCATAGAGTTGTTTAAATGCCCAGATAACCGATTCCATATAATCCAAATCCATGGTCCGATAGGCATTTTCCATATCCACCCAGCGGCCGACGTGGTCAATGTACCAAACCCATTCTTCTGAAGTTTCCGATACATAATTGCGGCATTCCTCAATAAATTTTTCAAGACCGATTTTTTCTATATCGTCGCGGTTTTTTAATCCCAGTTTTTTTTCAACGCTGTTTTCAACCGGTAAGCCGTGGCAATCCCATCCCCAAACCCTTCTGACCCGTTTACCTTTCATTGTGTGGAACCGGGGATAGACGTCTTTGGCAATACTGCCTAGAAGTGATCCATAGTGGGGGAGACCGGTGACAAAAGGAGGACCATCATAAAACCGATAGGGGTTTTCTTTCGGCCGTTGTTCAATGGATTTTTTAAAGATATTGTTTTCTTTCCAAAATTCAATTGTTTTTGATTCCTGTTTAAAAATTTCTAGTTTGGATGAAACTTTTTCAGGGAAATATTTTTTGTCGGACATGGTATAAAAAAACCCGACTTATTGCCGGGTTATGGTTGTCCAGTCAGCTTGCACTGGACTTACTTAATGATAATAATTTGGTTTTCTAAACTTTTTTTATTCATCTATTGGTTTTATTATAACAGTTGGAAGAATAAAAAAACAAGGTGATTAAAGCCGCGTTAGCTTTATTCGGAATTTTTCAAGCAGTCCTTTTTGTTTTTTTGAGTACTGATACATAAAGTAATTATCCATAGTAACAGCACCAATTGGAAGAAGAGGAATCAATTTCCAGGGCAACCCGGCCTTTATAAAAAGAAAAACCAATAAAAGAGCAGCCACCCGTCCCATTGATATTACAAATTCCCTTTGAGTGAAAAAATTAAGTTTTTGTCGTTTACCGAGTTGGTAAACCAAAATTGTTCGGGGAATATTAACAAAAAGTGTTGCCAGTTGATAAATCGGGTCAGTTAAAGCAACGATTAATGGTTGACTGGCTGCTGCTCGAAGAAGCCACAAAGTTGATTTAACCAGGTTGCCGGCGGCAAACGGCTTGTATTTAAAATGTTTAAGTTTTCTGCTGATCCACCGGCTTCCGATAAAAGCAATAAGTAAGCTTAATGTGGTTAAGCCGCCGATTTGTGTAAAACTAGTCATTACCGAGTAGAGAACAAGTGGCCAGACTGCTCCGTCAATAGCGATTCTAAATCCGTGGAAGAAAAAAACACAATTCAAATTTCTTTTTTTGTTTTTAAAAATTCCGGAAAAAAGCTTTTTATAAGGGAGAAGGTCATTTTTCTGGTTATATTCATCAAGGAAAATCGGTAAAGTAGAAACAGTAAGCAGTAAAACGCTAGCTAGAAGTAGGGAGGGAAAACCAAAACGGGCGGCAAAAAAGCCTCCGGCTAAAGGGGCGAGTGTTCTTACCAATTGCGATAAAGTTGAGGCGTTGGCTATATCTTTTATTAAGTTTTTTTCTTTAGTTACGCTGGAAAAAGCGGTGTGATAAGGAAGCCAGTGTAAAGTCAGCTGTATTCCTCCCAGAAAAGCGGTTACCCAGATTAATTTTGGTGAATTGGGAAGCATTGATAAAAAAGTAAGATAAATTGCGGCAACAAGACTTGAGACGAACATGGAAAAATCAGGGCCGAATTTAGATATTATTTTTGCAGTTGGATAAGCTGCAATTAATGTTGCTGTTCGGTGAATAAGATAAAATAAAACAGCACTCGATAAACTGTGAGTTGTCTGGTAAATATATATCGGTATAAGAATACCTAAAACACCGAAGGCAAAATCCCTGATTGCCGTGTTTAGGTAAATTCCCGGCAGGCCTTTTAATTTTGGTAAGTAATTCCAATGAGGCAGGTAAGATAAATTGGCCGGATGTCCGTTTCCGTTTGGCATAGCTTTAAATCTAGAATATAGAAGACAGAGGATAAATTCAAGCTAAACGTCATTCCGAACTTGTTTCGGAATCACAAACTCTAAGCCAAAAGTTACACTTTCGATCCTGAAACGAGTTCAGGATGACGAAAATTTTTATGTTATACTAATTAAACAATGAACGTGATAAGAGCAAAAGAATTGATGCGAAAAGAAGACTTGAAAAAAGTTTCTCCCGAAGAAAAAATTACCTCTGCAATTAGTCAATTAAAAAGCACCCACGATGCAGTATTTGTTTGTTCAGAGGGTCAGTATTTGGGAGCAGTAAATTTATATCATTCGTTTTTGGGAAAAAAATGGAGTCAGGAGCAGAAAGTTAAAGCTTGTTTATATCAGCCGCCAAGATTAAGTTTAGATACGCCGATTGAAGAAATTTCACGGTTAATGGTTGAAGCCAGAATTTATCGACTGCCCGTGTTATCTGACAATAAGCTCCGCGGTGTGGTTTATGCAGAAGATGTTTTATTACAAGCGGCTGAACTAGATTTTTTCCAAGAGCCGATTGACCAAGTAGTTAGTCCGAGAAAACCTTTATTTATAGGTAAAACAGAAACGGTTTCCACCGCTATCCATCAAATGTTGAAAGCAAATACCAACCGTCTTTTAGTCGGCAGTAAGCAAAGGTTGGAGGGAATATTGACACTATATGATTTACGGATGATATATTCCGAGCCGCGA
>CAYXSV010000011.1:0-7501 GCA_964468355.1 uncultured Gammaproteobacteria bacterium | reverse complement strand
TGGTCGGTCCCCTCAATTTCGTCGTCGCTTTTTCTTGACCTCATAAACTGCAAAGCCCGCTCGCCGTTGAAATTATGTATTCCTTTTTTAAAACTGACTGTTGTCACTTGATGTGAACCGTCATCAAGTGGAAAAAAATAGTCGGTAAAGCTCCTTTCCACTTCCACTTCCACTCCGCCGAGAATATCAACTAAATTTTTAATATCCTCCATTTCCAAAACTAAACTGTAATTAATTTCAGTATCAAGAATTTTTTCAACTTCCGATTCAACCAAACTTGTTCCGTCATTCGGATTTTCTTTTTGGCCGTAATAATACAAAGCATTAATTTTAGTCTGCATTTCGTCTATCCAAAGATCCCTCGGTATTGAAAACATCAGATAATCACCGCTATCTTGATTAAAAGAAACGACCATAATCGTGTCGGTCAGCAGACTGTTGTCGTCCGGACGTTTATCCAAACCCAGAATTAGAAAATTTAAATATTTTTCCGAATAAGGATTACGTATGCCTTCGATTGCCTGATTAAAAATATTCTTCGGTTTTTTATCAATTGCTTTACTGAAAATACCTAAATAATAATAAGCGGCAATAAAACCGGCAAAAATTATAGTTATTATTAGCCCTAAAAAAGTAAAAAGAATTATTCTCGGTCTAATTTTTATTTTTGGAAATTTCATATAATTTTTCTCCGCCGATCGGTTTTCTTTTTTTAATTATTTTTGGTAATTTTGATATAAGTTCCGCATATGTTGATAAAACAGCTGTTGGTATTTTATACCATGTTGTCTTTTTAATTAAGCCGCTTAAATTTCTTAACCGTTCAATAAAAATTTCCGGCCAGTGTTTAAAAATAATTGACAACGGATAGTTTTTAATAATTATAAACCACCAATTTTTAGCGTCCATTCGCTGACGAAAATTACCCATTTTTCCGCTGGTTTCTCCACCGATGTGATAACTGACCGCAGAGGGTATATAGTATGTTTTCCATCCGGCCGCATAGAGTCTTAAAGCCAAATCAACATCTTCTTCATAAGCAAAAAAATCCTCATCAAACAAACCGACTTGTTCAAGCGCCGGTTTGTAATAGGCGGCTATTGAAGCCGACGGCCCAAAAATAAATTCCGGCGAGTTATATTTATTAGTTTCAGCCGGCAGGCCGTTTCCCCGGTTAAACGCTTTTCCTTTTAAATAAAATTCAAGTCCGGTGCTTTCAATTTTTGTCCCTTTCCAATTCAAAACCTTGCCGAATAATGCTGCGATTGAAGTATTATCTAAATTATTATTAATTACTTTTTGAATTTCCAAAAACCAATTTTTATCAACTTTTAGGTCGTTATTCATCACCACCACCCAATCGTATTCCGCCGCCTTAATCCCCTGGTTGACCGCCGCCGCAAAACCAAGGTTACGGTCATTAAAAATGACCTTCAATGATTGATGATTAATGATTGATGTTTGATTTTCTTTATTCTTCTTTTTAGCCATTAGCCATTTGCCATTAGTCATTTTCTCAAGGTATTCTTTACTCCCGTCAGTGCTCCCGTTATCAACAACAATGATTTCTGTTTTTAGCATTTGGCCTTTGGCATTAGGCCCTATACTTTCCGAAATTGACTTCAAACAATTTTTCAATAATGGAAGCCCGTTATAGTGCGGAATTACTATCGAAAACATAGTTTATTTTACACCATTTCTGTCATCCTGAGCGAAGTCGAAGGATCTCTCTTTATTAAAAGGGATTTCTCGACAAAGCTCGAAATGACAAAGTTTTTGAATAAATCTGCCGCGATGTAATTTTAAAAGATGCTGTAGTGTCAGTAATAAGTAATCAGTAATGTAGTAGCAAGATTTATCTTGCGTTGTTAACGCGGACTAAAGTCCGCTAATACAAAAATATAGCACCCTATTGAATCTGTTGTCTTTTGAAGGTATGAAGTGCCTCTGTGAGCCAAGGAAAACCTGCAAGGTTGCCGTATGGCATCCTTGGAGGTTGAGGAATTGGCGAAGTTTTACAGCAGCTGCCTTTGTTCCAGCTGTTGTGGAATATCAATTTTCAAAAACTGAAAAGCTTTCCGGGTTAGAACTCTCCCCCGCGGCGTCCGTCTTAAAAAGCCGATTTGCATTAAATAGGGCTCATAAACGGCTTCAATGGTTTCTCTGTCCTCACTGATTGTCGCTGCCATAGTTTCCAAACCAACCGGTCCGCCCCGGTGTTTTTCAGCAATTGCCGTTAAAAATCGTCTGTCCGCCTGAGTCAAACCTAAATCATCAACAGCCAGCATTTTCAACGCCTCCTCAGCTGTTTTTTTATCAATTTTTCCTTCACTTCTTACTTGGGCGAAATCACGCACCCGCCTTAAAATACGGTTGGCGATTCTCGGTGTTCCCCGCGACCGGCAGGCAACTTCAAGACAACCGGCTTCATCAATTTCAACATCAAGAATTTCAGCTGAGCGCCTGACAATTTCTTCCAAGCTTTTCTCAGTGTAGAAATTTATCCGCTGAATAAATCCAAACCGGTCGCGCATCGGCGACGAAAGTAATCCGATTCTGGTTGTTGCTCCGACGACAGTAAATCTATCCAAATCAAGACGCAAAGTTTTTGCCGCCGGTCCCTTGCCGATAATTACGTCAAGACAAAAATCCTCCATTGCCGGATAAAGTGTTTCTTCAACAACTTTTCTCAGCCGGTGTATTTCATCAATAAACAAAATATCACCGGTATTTAATGAAGTCAGAATCGAGGCCAGATCGCCCGACCTTTCCAAAGCCGGTCCGGAAGTAACTTTAATACTCACACCCATTTCATTAGCCAGTAAATTAGCCAGAGTTGTTTTTCCTAAACCCGGCGGTCCGTAGAAAATAATATGCTCCAACGGATCTTTCCTCTTTTTTGCCGCCTCAATAAAAATTTTCAGCCGTTTTTTCAACTCTTCCTGGCCGATAAACTCATCAAGTGTTTTCGGCCTTAACGACTGCTGGTTCTCATCAAACTTTGATTTATTATCCATTTAAATTTTTTTAAATATTATGTCATTCTGAACTCGTTTCAGAATCGGATCCTGAAATAAATTCAGGATGACAATAGCTTCAGAAACCTGCGACAATTCCTTAACCTTCAAGGTTTAGAATTCCCAACCTTGAAGGTTTTCCTTGTCGGAGGTTTTTGTTTACATTACGACAACTGTTTTAACGTATATTTTATCCTCTCATCTTCATTTTCCACATCATCAGGTATTTCACTCAATGCTTTTCTTATTTCTTCACGTCGGAATCCAAAACTCTCCAGTGCCTGATAAACCACTTCATTTTTACCCCCGTCTGCTTCCAAGTCAAGGTCCTTAACACTGCCGACTTCACTTTTCAAATCAACAATCACCCTCTGGGCGCTTTTAGAGCCGATTCCTTTAACCTGCTTAAAAAACTCAACATCCGCTTCCGCAATTGCTTTAAGAACTCTTTCCCCGTTTCCGACGGCCATAATACCCAGCGCCGATTTCGGTCCAATTCCGGAAACTGAAATCAGCATTTCAAAAACCCGTTTATCATTCCGGTTGACAAATCCGAATAAATCACTGGAATCTTCAGTTAAATGGTGATAGGTAAACACTTCCACGTCATCGCCGACCTTCACCCGGTTGTGGTCACGTGAAGTCAGATAAATCTCATAACCGACACCTTCCAAATCAACTTCGATTTTTTCTCTGCCTTTGTAAATAACCGCTCCCCTTAAACTCCCAATCATAGTTACATTATAACAAACCGTCCAACTAGGGCGGACACACGGGTCCGCCCCTACAAATAAATTTTATATAAATATCGTAGGGACAGACCAATGTGTCTGTCCACAAAAGGAACGCAGATCTGCCCTCCCTACGATTTTCAAGATCGGTAGGCAAAGTCTTCCCCAGAACATTACGATTCCGAAACCGCAATACTAGAGCAAAGCACAGTATACGGTAAACGAGTTCGGAATGACATCGGGAATGAAAATATAATAACAAAGTAACAAGTAATAAGGTAAGTAAAATTAAATGCATTCAATTTCAAACTTTCAATTCTTTTGAGGTAAACAAATGCGTCAAGGCGGCCGCTGCCGCATCAACTGCGTGGTCGGGTTTAATTTCCTGATCAGATTTAATAATCTTCTTGACCATAAACTGAACCTGGTCTTTTTCAGCTCTGCCGTAGCCGGTAATCGCCGTTTTAATATTCAGCGGCGTGTAACTGAAAACATCCAGCCCGGCTTCAATTCCGGTGTATTTAATCACCCCAACCGCTTGGGCGACTTTAATCGCCGTCTTAACATTCTTGGCAAAAAAAACGTCTTCAACAGCCATCTCTTCCGGTTGATATTTTTTAATTACTGCAAAAAGGTCGTCGTGGATTATTTCCAGCCGTCGGCTGATTTCCAACCCGGCTTTAGTTTTAATCAGGCCGGAACCGGCCATTTCAAAATTATCACTGTTTTTTTCTTTTTGATTTAAAACCGCCCACCCGGTCGAAGCCAAACCCGGGTCAATTCCAATTACTTTCATAACAAATTATAACACCTGCCGATTCAACCATTTCGCACTAGCAAATTCTTGTCTTGTACCCTTCGCGGTACCATGTTTAGGTTGCGTTAGCGCGGGTAAACCTTGCTGCTACAGTTTTGTACAACTATAGTCCGCGATCGCGCATAATATTTGTATTACTTTTTTCAACCTCCGAGGATCCCGTTCGGCAACCACAGTACCACTTGGGGTACATGGCAGGCCTCTCAGGTTTTTAATTTCAACTACCTTGTACTAGCAACTACCAATTACCAATTACTAATTACTAATTACTAATTACTAATTACTTATTACTGTTTACTTATTACTAGTCCCTAATGTACAGGGAGGCCGTCGGGATAACAATGGTCTTTATACTCGCATCTGGCGCAGTGGGTGGTATCTTCGGTCCGCCCGAAATCAAAATTACGAATCCTCTCCATAACCTCTTTAATCATCTGCTTTAATTTACTCGTATCCTGCCTGGTGATTTCAAAAACTTCTTTTCTAAAACTCCCCCGGTTGTCTTTTTGAATAAAATCAATCTCACCTTCCTTAACCGTCAAATTTATCTTCGGGTCGGAATCAACAAGCAGTTTATAAAAATCCAACTGCCGTTTATATCCGCCGTCGGAATTTTTAGTTGTTCCCTTAATCTGCCCCCGTGTTTTCGGCCGGCCGGTTTTATAGTCGGTCACTTTAACCGTTCTCGCTTGTTTGTCAATCCACTCAATTTTGTCAATTTTACCGGTCAGCGGAATATCGCCAACCGTAATCCGGTAATTACCGTAGCCGAAAAACTTCTCGGCAAATGCCGGATTAACCAGCTCCCCTTTATACCGCTGATAATAATTTTCCAGATGGTCAATCCCTTCTTTCAGCCGTTGTTCAAATTCCTCGACAGTAAGCACCTCTTTTTCCAGCGCCCTTTTAAAACCGGAAATAAGAATCTCTTTATCAGGCATCTCACCGGTTTCAATAAACTGCTGGTTAAACTCTTCAAACGCCTGGTGGACAGCCGTCCCGTAAGCTAAATATCCGGCTTTAGCCCGAGGAACTTTTAAAAGATTATTCAGTTTAAACTGATAAGGGCATTTCAAATAAGTATTCAGCGCCGTCGGCGACATTTTAAAATTGTCAATAATCTGTTTCAAAAACTCATTCTCCTTAATCCCGCCCCTCGTCTCTTTATCCCGGATATCCAAAAATTTGGACAAATTTTCATGGGCGGTTTGGTTAATTTCAGTAACGTCAACCGTCTGCTTATTAGCCGAACCGATTTCCTCAATAAACATTGTCGGCACTGTCTCTTTAGTCCGGCCGGAATAAAAATAACGCTCAGCCAGTGTCACGTAAACCTCCTTCTTCGCCCGGGTCAGGGCAACGTAAAACAAACGCCGTTCATCTTCATTCTGCTCCTTCTTTGACAAATCAGTATTCGGCAGCATCTCACCGGGCAGTGAAATCAAATTCCGCGTCCGGTTGTTGCCCCACCGCCCGTCATAAGCCCGGTAAATAAAAACGTATTCCCATTCCAAACCCTTAGCCGAATGCGCCGTAGTCAAAGTAACCGAATCCTCCCGGTCGGCAAAAACCGGTTCCGGAATTTTAATATAATTTTCTTCCATCAAATCAATATTATTCAAAAACTTTTCCAAATTAAGCCGGTGGTCAGCCGAGTTCATTTTCTTTACCTCCGAAAACAACGTGTTCAACCGGAGCACTAAATGAGAAGAATCCGGTTGTTTAAGCGCCCAGTCAAGCAGGCCGGATTGATTAAGCAGTTTTTCAAAAAAAGCCGAAAAAGTTATCTCGGTTTCATCTTCCTCCCATTCAATCAGCGTATTGATAAACTCAATTATCGGCTTCCGGTTATTTAAATCAACGTCCTCAATCCCCTCCCCGGTAATCAAATCGAAAATATTCGACTTTTCAACCGCCGCTTTGCGGGAAAGTTTTAAAATATCGAGATTATCAATATCAAAAAACGGATAATGCATCACCGTAAACAAATCTATATCTTCTCTTTTCTCTCTTATCCTATAAATTGTTCTTAAAAGTTTAATCACTTTCTGAATAATCGGATATTCAAGAATATTCCCCCCGCCCTGAGTGATATAGCGGACATTATACTTGGTCAGCGCCTCGGAAATCTCCTGTGAATCAGCATTATTTCTATAAATAACGGCAATTTCGTCAGGGTCGGTTCCCTGATCAATCAATTTGGAAATTTTCTCGGCAATAAAATAAATCTCAGCCGGCGAACTGGCGGTTTTAATAATCGACACCGGCTTCTCGTCATAATCCATTTTTGACTCCAAACCGACCTCCGCCGTATCAAGAATATTTTCAATCTTCATCTGGTTGTGTTCAATGATTTCCCGTCCGGCGTCAAGAATTTTCTGGTTTGACCGGTAATTGTATTTCAAAGTAACCACTTCCGCCTGCGGATAATTCTTTAAAAAACCGGCCATATTTTCCAAACTCGCTCCCTGAAAACGGAAAATCGACTGGTTCGGGTCACCGACAGCAAAAACATTGGCCTTCTCACCCCAGAAAGAAGCCAGCAAATCAACAACCCGGTTCTGGGCGGTATTCGTGTCCTGATACTCGTCAATCAAAAAATACTGGTAAATTTCTTGATAAGAACGAAGAAAATCCTCGTCATTCTCAAACCGTTGACTGACAAAATTAATCATATCCGAAAAATCAAACCAGCCGTTTTTGCGGAGCGCTTTCTGGTACCGGCGGTAAATTTTAAGAACGTCAAGGTTTTTGGCCAAATCTTTTTCTTTCTTCCTCAATTCGGTTTTAGTGTATTCATCGGCGTTGACAGCTAAATCATTTTTAGTTTCTTCCAATATTGCTTCCAGCTTTTCAGGGCTGACCGCTTCCCGTTTCAGATTATCCACTGCTGAAATCAAACTCTTTGAATACAAATAAGGAGCGTTGACCGGCCT
>CAYXSV010000010.1:0-2435 GCA_964468355.1 uncultured Gammaproteobacteria bacterium | reverse complement strand
TTTTTTAATTCTTCTTCTAAAATAAATTGCACCGGCCGGTCAAGATATAAATTTAAATCCATACCAGGCCGCATCGTTTCTTCAATGTGGTCTGCCGATAAGATTATTTCACCAAACGGGTTATTTTCAGCAATGATCAATCCGGGTTGACCGGATAATTGTTGATGATAATAACCTTCTAAGCCGTAATACCCCTGCGGGTCTCCGTTCTTATCCGACCCGACAAACCCAATTAAATGCGCCGCCATACTTGCTTCCGGGTAATCGCGTATTGAGTTTTCATCAAAACTAATCCCTTTAAGTTCCAGTTGGCTGATTTCTTCCTTTTGTTCACTATTTAGATGACGCTTAACCGTCATCCATTTTGGTCCGCTGTTGATTTTACTAAGCAGTGAAGAAGGCGTCGCCTCAATAATTGGACCGACTGTTTCGGAAAATTCTTTATCGGAAATATCTAAGTTGGGTAAATAAAGGCCTAAATCAAATGACGGTTTGTCAATTGCCAACGGATAGTTGTCATTTGAATAAATTGTTCCTCTAGGTGAATAAGTTTCTTTAACCCCGACACGCTGACGTTTGGCAACTGCTGACAGTTCGTTGCCTTTAACTATCTGCCAATAAAACAGCCGAATAATAATCAGTAAGTTAATAATGCCGAAAAAAAACAAGAAAAACTTAAATCGTCGCTGGTCCATTTTAATATCTTAACGCAGCGTAGACATCTTTTTCAATATAAACAATTTCATTGTTAATTTCACTAAGCCCAAGTTGATCCGCCAAATGACTTACTCTGCGGATTGAAGATAAATGGGCTGTTTCTTGAGCCAAGCTGTTATTTTTAGTCTGTAATGTTTTTTCCTCCCTTTTTAGGTCAATATAAGATGCTTGCATTGACAGCATGTGGGTGGAAACAGCAACTGAAACTAAAACATCGACAATAATTAACAAGATTATGTAAAAAATGTATTTTTTCATTTTATTTTTTTAAAAATTCTTAACTTTGCACTTCTTGCCAGATAATTTGATTCAATTTCCTTTCTGGTAGGAAAAACCAAGTCAGTTTTAATTACTTTTTCTTTGGCAAGTTTTTTTCCTAAAAACTTAACCAGACGGTCTTCTCCTGAATGAAAAGTAATTATCATTGTTTTTCCCCCTTCCGATAAAATTTCAATACTATTATTTAACCCTTGTTCCAAATTTTTCAATTCTTGATTAACTTCGATTCTTAAAGCTAAAAACACTTTTGTTGCCGGGTTTAGCCGTTTTTTTTCTTTATGTTTTTGGTAAACTTGACTAACCAAGCCGGCTAACTCTTTGCCGCTTTTTATTGGTTTCCGGCGACGGGCGTTAACCACAGCTTCAGCAATTGGTTCAGCCAGCTTTTCTTGAACCAGTTTTGTGAAAAGTTCATTTAAATCGTTTAATGAATAACTATTAATAATTTCTTGGGCTGTAATTTTTGTTTCCGGGTTAATTCTCATGTCTAGTTTTTTGTCATCAAAAGAAAAACCCCGTCCGGCCTTTTTAAAATGCCATCTGGAAACACCAAGGTCAAATAAAATGCCGTCAGCCGGGTAAAAATTATTTTGCTTCGCTATTTCACTTATATTTTTAAAATTTCCATTAACCAGCCGGTAAGGAGCATCAGGGCAGCAATTCTTAAGATGCTCCTTAGTCAGCTTGAACACTTTCGGATCCCATTCAATACCTAAAACATTAGCGCCTTTTTCTAAAAAATTTTTAGTATGTCCGCCGAATCCTAAAGTAGCGTCAATAATTTTTTTGCCCGGCTTTAGCTCAAGCTCATTTACAACCTCTTTTAAAAGTACGGGAACGTGAGCAGCATTATTTTCTTTAGTCATTTTCACCGCTTAGACGTTCCGATATATGATCAATATTCTTTGATAAATAATTTTGATAACTTTTCCATTTTTGTTCCGACCAAATTTCAACGTATTTGCTTAAACCTAAAAAAATAGCTTTGTCGTCAACTTCGCAATATTGCCGGAGATGACTTGGAATCACAAATCTTCCTTGTTCGTCAAGTTCAATCAAAGCGGCATTCCCCAGTAAAAATCTAGCTGTGTCTCTGGCCGGTCCGGAAACAAAAGGCTTTTTTTCCGTTGCTTCTGTTAAGGTTTTCCATTTTTTTTCCGATACCGCAATCAAACAACCCTCATATCCCCGGGTTAAGATAATTTTTTGTCCGATAATTTCCCTTAACTTTTTTGGAAATGCAACCCGACCTTTACTGCTTACGTTTGACTGGTATTGGCCTAACAATTGATCAGACATTTATTTCACCAAAAATCACCACTAATCACCACTTAACACCATAATGACATTAGAATAGATATTTGTCAAGAGGGAATTTTAGTGAACTATCCTTAGCGCTACGACTCGCCTCGATTCGGGCGAAGCGGGCTCGCCTCGCG
>CAYXSV010000009.1:0-7623 GCA_964468355.1 uncultured Gammaproteobacteria bacterium | reverse complement strand
AAATTCCTGAATCTAAATCCCTGATTTTTTTCTTTCATATTTTCTTGGCCTTAAGCCTTCAGCATTAGGCATTAAGCGCGAAGTTATTTCAACTTCGCTTTTTCCTTATGTTCTGTGTGATTTCGGCAATGACGGCAGTATTTTTTTACTTTCAGTTTTCCCTCTACGGTCTGCTTGTTTTTTTCAGTTATATAGTTGAACTCGCCGCATTTGGAACATTCTAAACCGACTTGATGTCTAATTGATTTTGCCATAGTTAGTGATTATAACATAAAAATGGAGCCTGGAGTCGGATTTGAACCGACGACCTATCGCTTACAAAGCGATTGCCCCGCCTTGCCAGGCGCTTGGAGCCGATGAGAGGAATTGAACCTCCAACCTACCCCTTACAAAGGGGTTGCTCTACCATTGAGCTACATCGGCGCCAGGCGACTAGCGGGCAGGTCTGCCACTGAGCTATCCAGGCGATATTTATATTATAACTATTGAACGGCCTTTTTGCCAATTCCTCAACCTCCAAGGATGCCATTCGGCAACCTTGCAGGTTTTTTAACTTGTATCTCTGTTGCATTGTCACTTTGTAGGCTTTGAAGTAAGTAGTGAAATCCCGCTGAGGCATCAAATAGGCAACGATTTTCCCCGAAATATCAAAGTGGGTGGACTGTCCCTGATGACATTGTAAGTCAACAGAGAACGCCGTCCTCCCTTCAGGTACTTGTGGAGGAAAAGCTCATGCCTAATTGTTAATATGCTCCCCAACGGGACAATATAATTGTAAATGTTTTTAAGGATGATTGTCAAGCCCAGCAAAGGTAGTCAAAAGACTTCAAAGTAATGCTTTATTTTTTACTTGTTTTGGCATGCTTAAAATGACATTTACTTATTTTTTATATTAGTAGGTTTATAGAAATCTGGACCAGCGGGCCGAGGATAAGGTCGATTAAACTTCTGCCGTTGAAAATAGGAATAAAAAGCATTAGTAGAAGAACTATACCGTATTCGGACAAAGTTTCTTCGGCTTCATTTGCTGCTTGGTAGGGAAGAATACCAAAAAGTATTTTACTGCCGTCTAAAGGCGGTAAAGGGAGAAGGTTAAAATAGGCTAGACCAAGGTTAATGGCTAGAAAATTGATTAGTAACTGGTAATTAGTAATTTGTAATTGGGGTAAAAATCTGAATATAATTCCGAAAAAGACAGCGAGGAGAATGTTGGATAGGGGGCCGGCGAGAGAAATCAAGGCCTCGTCGCGGCGTGGATTTTTAAGGTTGTAGCTGTCAACCGGCACCGGTTTTCCCCAGCCGAAGCCGAAAAGGATTAAGGTTAATGTTCCAATCGGGTCAAGATGGGCGAGAGGATTTAGGGTTAATCTTCCCTCAAGTTTTGCAGTAGGATCACCTAAATAATCAGATGCCCAGGCGTGGGCAAATTCATGGACTGAAACAGCGGCTAAAATTATGATAATTGATAAAAACATGCCTGTTTGGTATTATACAACAAGTTGTAAATTAATCTAATTGATCTAATTAACCTAAGTTTTTTTAGAAATTAGAAATTAGAAATTAGGATTTTGAATTTATGAAATGTCAACGATGTAATAAAAAAACCATGAAAGGGCACAGTGTTTCTCATGCAGAAAACAAGACCATTCGCAGATTTAAACCAAATGTGCAGAAAAAAACTTATTATAATAAGAACGGTGCAAAAGTAACCCAATATCTTTGCACCCGGTGTATCAAAGATTTGAAAAGAAAAGGCGAAATGTTTTGGAAACCGTCGGGCAAGACCTCGACAAACACAGAATGACTATTGTCAAATATCCGGATCCGGTTTTAAAAAAAAAGTGCCGTCAGGTTAAAAAGAACGATAAGAAACTAAAAGAAGTTATTAATAAGCTTAATACGGGTTTAAAGGATTCTTCTAATGGTATTGGGCTTTCAGCACCTCAAGTTGGAGAAGATCTTTGTGTTTTTGTAATTGACCATCCTGAGCATAACCATGCCGAAGCCGAGTCTGACTCGGTTCAGACTTATATAAATCCTGAAATTACAGATACCTTTGATAAAGAAAAGGTTTATCCGCAAGTTTACACTGAAGATGGTGAACGGGAAGAATTTTATGAAGGTTGTTTATCTTTTCCTGGAATTTACGGAGCGGTGAAGCGGTGGATGGAAATTAAAGTTAAGTATCAAACTTTAAATGAGGAGGGTGATTTGGAATTTAAGGAGGAGGTTCTACAAGGATTGACAGCGATTGTTTTTCAACACGAACTTGACCATTTAAAGGGTGTTCTTTTTGTTGACCACATTAAAAAAGATAACGGTCAGATTTTTAAAGACACCGGCAAAGATCTTGAAGAATTGGATATAGACGATGTAATGATGAACTAATTTTGGTAGGGACAAGTCGCGACTTGTCCCTACAGTGATAATTCTTCCAGTGCTGTTTGCGCTTTTTCGTAATTTGGTTTTAATTCCAACGCTTTTTGGTAATATTCTTTTGCTTTCTCTTTTTCATCCAGTGTTTGATACATTTGGGCCAGGTTAAATGGTATTTTCGGGTCGGTTGGTGAAAGTTCTTCTGCTTTTTCTAGGGTTTCAATGCCTTCTTTGAGTAAATCCAAATCATAAACTGCTAAGTAGTAATAGACATGGGTATGGTTTTTATAAAAATTAAGGTGATACGGTGATATTTGTAAGGCCTTTAATGAGTTTTCAACTGCGGCAGATACGTATTGACCCGCTTCCTTTTTTTGGTCGTTTTGAGTATAGTAAGCGGCAATTTTTGCATAATTTATTGCCAATTCCGAATAAAAATTTGGTTCCAATGGATTGAAGTCAATTGCTTTATTTATATGGCTGATTCCTTCTTTGATAAAACCGGCGTCACCAAGTTTATCTCCTTTAGCGTAATGGTAATCGGCGAGCCAATAGCGGGCAACAAAAGAAGTTAGGAATAGGAAGATTATAGTGGTAGATAAAGTAGCTAGTAGCTGGTAGCTGGTAGCTGGTAGTCTGTCAACCTTCAAGGTTGGGAATTCTAAACCTTGAAGGTTTTTAGGGGAACCAGAGGTTTTTCCTTCGCATATCCAATGAATTCCGGGGAGAAGAAAGAAAAGTAGGGACGTGGTAACGGTGGAAAAGCCGAATATGTTTGTAATAACAAGGGAAAGTAACACGTAACATGTAACATGTAACATGAAATTTTTGTTCTTGAGGCAAAAGGCAAATAATGAAATAATAAGAATTAAATAGCTTGTTAGGCCTAATGTTCCGGTAGTGGCGGCGTAATTCAAAAATTCGTTGTGTGCTTTATTATAAAGAAAGTTCCATTCCGAAGTTAAATTATGTTCTTTTGGCCGGACCCAGTAGTAGGAGTAACCAAATGTTTCTACACCGGTGCCGACAATCGGATTTTGTTGCCACAATTCCACTGCACCTTTCCAGACAATTTTCCTGATGTCTGAACTTGGAGTGATATTCGGTAACACCTTAGAGGTGTCTGCAGAATTCACCTCTAAGGTGTTACTAACATCTGACAAAAAGGAAATATTCAGTTTGTCTCTTATCGAAAACGGAATGCCGATGATAGTTGACAAAACAACGGTTATCAAGATGGTAAGGCCGATTTTTTTAAGTTTTGGGTTTTGTAGGGACTTTTGTAGGGACAACTCTAGAGTTGTTCCTACATTAATTATTGTCCAAATTAGAAAAGGGATAATGAATCCCAAAAAACCGGACCGGGATTTGGTAAAAAGAAGGCAAGTATAGTAAATAGCGAATAGCGGATAGCGAACAAGTAGGGACAGGTCGCGACCTGTCCCTACAATTATAAATATCAATATATTCAAGTAGGCGGCAAGCCAATTTGGCTGGCCTAAAGTTGAAAATACTCTTCTTTGGACATCTTGAACCCAGTAATTCTTGTCAATGCCAAAATGTTGCGCAATACCGTAAATTGCCACTAAAAAGCAACTCGACAGTATAAACTTTATTAGTTTTTTAACTTCTTTTTTCGATAAGTTGCTAACCAGTCCCCAGTAAAGAATAAGGTAACAAAAGGTGGATAATAATCCGCCGTTGAATCTTGAGTAATATCCAAAAATGCTGGTGTGGCGGTCAATTGAAAAAATGGTTGAGATAATTTGGGTGATTAGGTATAAGAGTAGGGGTATGTCCCAAAAAGTTTTTTGAAAAATAAATTTTTTATTAAAAATCATTTTCATTATCCAGGTATAAAGAATGATTATGGTGAAAAAATAGACGAGAATTATTTTATTGAACTCAAAGAGTTCTGAATTGTAAGGTGTAAAAACGAGAGGGACAAAAAAAACAAGCGCCGCGTATGCCCAATAGATAATTTTATTTAGAGTTTTCATTTAAATATATACTATAATATCATTAGGTTAAGGAAATATGTTAAACAATCTGCGATTAAAATTGGCAATTGATTTAGGTACCGCAAATACTTTAGTTGGGGTTCAAGGCAAAGGTATAATTTTAGAAGAGCCGACACTAATAGCCCGAAGGTTAAAGAAATTGAAAAAACCGGGTGAAACTATTTGTTATGGAATTAAAGCCAAACAAATGATTGGTAAGGAGCCCCAACAAATTGAGGTGGTGCATTTATTGAATCAAGGAGCAATAGCTGACTTTGATGCTTCCGTTGATTTTTTGCGGCATTTGTTTAAATTGGCAGGTGAAGTTCCTTCACGAATTCCGCGTTTTTTAAAACCGGAGGCAACTATAGGTGTTCCGACAGGAATTACTGAGGTTGAAAAAAGAGCGGTGAGTTCCGCCGCTTTGCAAGCTGGAGCTGGAAAAGTTTTTTTAGTTGAAGAGCCGATGGCGGTTGCTGTTGGCTCGGGCTTAATTGTTGATAAGCCGGCAGGAAATTTAATTATTGATATTGGTGGGGGAACGACTGAGATTGCTGTTGTATCATTGGGAGGAATTGTTTTAAATCGTTGTCTTAAAATAGCCGGAAATCAAATTGATGAAGCGATCATTAATTTTATTAGGGTGAAATATGGGGTATTAATTGGTTTACCTACGGCTGAAAAAATAAAAATTAACTTGGGAAGTGTTTTGGTAAGTGAAGATGAGGAAAATAAAAGTATTGAGGTTAAAGGCAGAAATTTGGAAAACGGACTACCCAAAATGATTGTTATTACACGGGAAGAAGTACGTGAATCTCTTTCACCGATAATTCAAAAAATACTTCTTGCTTTAAATGAGCTTCTAGAAGAAACACCGCCCGAACTAACGGCGGATATTGCTCACCGCGGAATAGTTTTAAGCGGTGGAGGCAGTCAGTTAGGTGGTTTAGAAAAATTGATTGAAAAGGAAACTAAAATGCCGGTTTGGTCAATAAAAAATCCGAAAGCCGGAGTTGTTAACGGCTGTTTAAAGTTATTGGATAATAGCCGTCTTTTAAAAGAAATTAGTGTCAGTGTATCAAGATGAAGAAGACAGTGATTTTAATTGCTTTTAGTTTGAGTTTATTTATTTTGAATAATTTCGGTTTAATGAATTGGGCAAAAGGCGGTATTGGTTGGGTAACCGGTTGGAGAGCCAATATTTATAAGCCGTTAATCTCCGGTGAAAAGGACGATTTAAGTAGAGACTTGGCTGAATGCAGGGGAAATTTAATAGAGCTTAATGAGGAAAATGAACAGGCTCGGCGTTTGTTGGGTACTAAAACTAAACCGGAAACCAGTTTTGAATTGGCGAAAATAGTTAGTATCGGCAGTGGAGAGGCAATTCTTAATTTAGAATACCCTGAATCGGTTGAAGTTAATGATTCCGTTGTCAGCGGAACTTTTTTGTTGGGTAGAGTAAATGAAGTTTTTGGTCCCAGCGCAAGGGTGGAACTGTTGATTTCGCCGCAAAGTAAATTACCGGTAAAAATTTGGCAAAATCAAGAGAATTCAAGTTCTGCTTCAAAGATAAGAGGGGAAGGGGTTTTAATTAGTGACGGTAAAAGCTTATTTGTTGAAGAAATTCTTGATAAAGATTCTGTAGAAACCGGTGATTGGGTGGGAGCGGTAATTGAGACCGGAGATATTTTTTGGATCGGAAAAATTGAGTCGGTTGATCCTTCTGAAGACAATATTTTTAAAAAAGCGCGTGTTAAATGGGGTGTTAATCTTAAAAAATTATTTGCTGTGGGAGTAGTAAAATAGGTGCTATGAATAAGTTTATGAATTTCCAATTAATTTTAAAGTGGATTTTAATTTTTGTTTTCGGACTGTTTTTTACTCGTATAGTAGATTTAATGATAGTCCGCGGTGCCTATTTTCGTGATTTAGCTGATAATAATCGAGTTCGTTTAGTAAAGATTCCAGCCGCCAGAGGAAAAATTTTAACGGTTGATGGACAAGAGTTGGCATACAATAATGTTTTTTATTCAAAACCGGACGGGAGTAAAATTCCCCGTCAAAAGGCCTTAGAACTGGAAGCTAAAGGAGAAGAAATAAAAAAGGATTGGGTCAGAGAGTACCCTTTTGGTGAAATCACGGCGCATTTAACCGGTTATTTAGGAGAAGCAACAGAAGAAGAGGTGGATGCTCAAAAAACAAAATTCAGGTCCCTTGTTGGCCGAGGAGGTTTGGAGGAATATCATGACGAGCTAATTAGAGGAGAAAATGGAAAAAAAATTATTGAAGTTACTGTTGATGAAAGAGTAATTAGGGAGCTTGGTAAAAAAGAACCGGTTCCCGGAAATGATTTAATTGTTAGTTTAGATTTGGATTGGCAAAAAGCAGCTTGGGAAGCATTGGAAGGTAATAAAGGCAGTGTAGTTATACTTGATCCTTTTGATGGTAGTATACTGGGAATGGCTTCTTGGCCTTCTTTTGACCCGAATTATTTTACCATTAAACGTGACGATCAGCGGATAAGTCAAATTTTAATGGATTCTGACCAACCGATGCTAAACCGGGCAATCGGCGGAGCGTATTCACCGGGCTCAGTTTTTAAAATGATAACTGCGGCTGCAGGTTTGGAGGAGGGTGAAATTGACGCTGAAAAAGAAGTTGAGGATACCGGCGTATTAAAAGTCGGGGAGTGGCAGTATAGAAACTGGTATTGGACAGAGTACGGGCGGACAGAAGGAATGGTTGATCTAGTTAAAGCAATTCAACGGTCGAATGATATTTATTTTTACAAAGTTGGCGAATGGGTTGGCATTAATTCGCTAATGGATTGGGCTGAAGTTTTTGGTTGGGGAAAGAAAACCGGAATTGATTTGCCGGGAGAAGTAACCGGTTTGCTTCCCAGACCGGAATGGAAAAAAGAGGTTAAAGGTGAGCGGTGGTTTTTAGGAAATACTTATCATGTGGCTATCGGCCAGGGAGATTTAACGGCAACTCCGCTTCAGGTTGCCGTGGAAACAGCGATTATTGCCAACGGCGGTAAGTTATGCAGACCGTACCTATCACTGAATTCTACAACTTCTGAGGTTGAAAATTGTCAACAATTAGATATTTCCCGTGAGCATATTGACTTAATCAAGCAGGGAATGATTGCCGCCTGTTCTTCCGGCGGAACCGCTTTTCCATTTTTTGAAATAAACGAGAAAGGGCGGCGGGTCGCCTGCAAGACGGGAACAGCGGAAATCAACAA
>CAYXSV010000008.1:0-3805 GCA_964468355.1 uncultured Gammaproteobacteria bacterium | reverse complement strand
TAATCGGGGATCAGCATGCCTCGGTGAATACGTTCCCGCCTCTTGTACACACTGCCCGTCAACTGAGCCGAGTTGACAGCACCCGAAGCTTCGATATTTTTTCGAAATTAAGGTGAGGTCAGCGAGGAGCGGTAAGTCGTAACAAGGTATCCGTTCTGGAAGGAGCGGATGGATCACCTCCTTTCTAAAAAATATTTACAAATTATTTTTATTTAAATTTATATTTAAATTTTTTTCTCTCCTGTCACAGCCAATCCTGACTTAAATTTAGTAATTAGTAATAGGTAATCAGTAATAAGTACAAGTGGGTCAAGGGAAACCTGCAAGGTTGCCGGATGGCATCCTTGGAGGTTGAGGAATTGACGAAATTTTGCACATAAAATTTTCTTCTAATGGATAACAAACTCGGTCAATATTACGAACTGGATACAAAAAAAATGCCCAGACATGTTGCGATGATTATGGACGGCAACCGGCGTTGGGCTGAAGAAAAAGGAAAAAGCGCAACCAAAGGCCACCAGGCCGGAGCCCAAAATCTTAAAGATCTGGTTGACCACGCTGAAAAACTGGGGATTAAATATATGACCGTTTATGCCTTGTCAACAGAAAATTGGCGAAAAAGGGCAAAAAAAGAAGTCAAAGGAATATTCGACC
The DNA here is from genome assembly GCA_964468355.1 of uncultured Gammaproteobacteria bacterium. Classification (GTDB taxonomy): domain Bacteria; phylum Patescibacteriota; class Microgenomatia; order UBA12405; family JAHJSD01; genus CAYSLZ01. The sequence continues at coordinate 3,151 of CAYXSV010000008.1, read as the reverse complement.
TTCTGGTTAATATTGTCAAAGAAAAAAAAGAGGAATACAAAAAGCGCGGAATAAAATTTTTTGTTTTAGGCAACTTCCAGGCCTTTCCCTTGCGGGTTAGAGACGCAATAAAAGAAATGCTTAACATTGTAAAAAAACACGAAGTAATGCGGTTTAATGTCGCTTTAAACTACGGCGGCAGGGACGAAATAATCCGGGCAATAAAAGAAATGATTAAAGATGGAGTTAAGGCAAAAGACGTTGATGAGCAGTTGGTTAATGACTATTTGGATACAAAAGACCAGCCGGATCCGGATTTAATTATCCGCACCGGGGGAGAACTACGTTTGTCCAACTTCCTCCTTTGGCAGACGTCATACGCCGAACTTTACTTTACTGATACACTGTGGCCGGAGTTTGGTCCGGAGCAGTTGGAAAAAGCAATCTATGACTTCCAACAGCGCAAGCGCCGCTTCGGCGGACAATAAACCGTCTAGTTGAGTCCTCGATCGAGAACGTAAGTTGACGGTTTATTTGTTTTAATTTACTATTAAATTATGGAAACAAAATCCACTTTACTTAAAATTTTATACGCCGCTGAAGATGTTCTTATATTTTTTGACGACTATTTTAAATCAACAAGTTGGGTTTATCATGGAACTTATCTGTCGAGAGCGCAAGTCAGGAAAAGCAAAAATTATCTAAAACAAAAGAATAAGATTAACAGCAAATTTCATATAAAAGGTAATAGGCGGTCAGTTTTGAAACTGATCACTGAACCTTGGGATGAAAAATGGAGATTAGTTTCCTTTGATATCCCGGAAAATAACAGAAACGATCGGGATCAATTAGCTTATCAGTTGGAAAAATTGGGTTTAAAGCATTTTCAGCGTTCAGTTTGGATTACTCCTTTACCGGTTAATGAATATCTTAAAAGAATTGCCAAGCGTATTGGTGATCAATCATATTTAAGTATATTTGTGGGAAGTTTATATAACCAAAACCCAAAAAAACTAGTAAATGAATTATGGGAAATAGATTTATGGCAGGAATCAGCTAAGAAACTACTTCGAGAAATTAAAAGTGACCAAGTAGATAAACAGAGTAAAAAACGGTTTTGGGATTTGATTTTAAACCATCCGAAAATACCTTTGGATTTACTGCCTGAAAAATGGCCGTTAAGGAAACTGACTAAGGTTTTTGGCGAAAAGATTAAACCTAAAACGTCTAGTTGAGTTCTCGATCGAGAGCGTAAGTGGACGGTTGACTTAAATGCAATTTGGTTTAAGATAATAGTAGAGATGTCAATTATAATATCTGTTATAACTTTTCTGTTTCCATTAGTTTTTTTTCCGGCAATTTCTAATCCGGTTTTTAGTGCTAAAAATTATTTCCTGGCCGGTGCAGTCGCTCTGCTTCTTATTTTTGCCGGTGTTAATTTAATAAAAAAAGACAAACTTAAGTATTCTATTGCTCCTTTGGATATTTTTGTAATATTATTTCTAATTGCCAACATTATTTCCTGGTATTTTTTACCGCGGGGAGCAAAAGCCCGGTCTTTAATTCAGCCGATGGGGCTGGGCAGTGTAATCAGTTTAACTTTTTTGTATTTCTTAGTCGGCCATTCCAAAATTAGTGAAAATATTAAATACATTATTTATTCCTTAACCGCTTCCGGCGCAGTACTGAGTATTTTGTCGGTAATCCTTTTTGTTTTGCCGGAAACCTATTCGGCCGGATGGGTCCGTTATTTAAATTTCTTAACATTTGGCAACCCGCTTATATTAAGCCAGTTTTTGGTTTTAGTGGCGATTGTTTTGATTGCTAAAGTTGTTAAAGAAGTCAATAGTCAAGGAGGGATAAAACAATGGTGGATGGCAGCAGCGGCGGTAATTTTACTCGTCGGAACAGGGGTGACTATTTACCGGACAATTCAGTTAAAACCGGCATTTTTAGACTGGTTTTCTTCATGGGCGACAACCGTTGAAACTTTTAAAAGAAGACCGTTGTTTGGCACCGGTCCGGCTAACTTTAATACCGCTTTTAACCGTTTCCGGCCCCGTGAATTCAATTTAGGTGATAATTGGAATATGCGGTTTAACAGCGCCCACAGCTGGTTTTTACAAGTTTGGTCGGAACTGGGGATTATTGGTTTGGCGGCGGTTGTTTTATTATTAATCCGCAGTTTAAAAGCCGGTAAAGAGAAACAGACCATTAGATACGGCCTGATCGGCCTATGGATTTTACTGATCCTTTTTCCCGGGAACCTGATTAGTCTGTTCCTTTTGTTTTTGGGTTTGGGTCTTATCCGAGAGAAAAGAAGCCAGAAAGAATTCAATTTAATGATCGGTGAAAAAGGTCAAAACGGCGCTCCTTATTTAACTGGCGGAATTTTAATTGCCGCCGGTTTTTTTGGCGCCTACTATATATATCAATTGTTTATGCCCGAATTTACTTTTTACAAAGCGGTCAAAGCGGCGTCTGAAAATAAAGGGGCGGAAACTTACGATTTGCAAAGAAAAGCAATAAATCAAAATCGGTTTATCCAGTCATATCGAATTTCATTTTCGCAAACCAATTTAGCTTTGGCTTCAAACATGATTAGGCAGGCTCAGGAACAAAATCAGCAGTTGACTGAAGAACAGATTGGCCAGGTTCAGCAGTTAACCAGTCAAGCAGTTAATGAGGCAAAGGCGGCGGTTGCTTTGGAGCCGCAAAACGTTTCCGGCTGGGAAAATTTGGCTCAAATTTACCGCCAGCTGATTAATACTGCCGAAAATGCCGACCAGTGGTCAATTTCAGCTTATCAACAGGCAATTGGTTTGAATTCAATTAATCCCCGGTTGAGGGTTGATTACGGCGGATTGCTTTTTGCTTTTGAACAATACGAAGAAGCGGCAAAACAGTTTGAAATAGCGGTAAACCTTAAAAATGATTATGCCAATGCTTGGTACAATTGGGCGCATGCCTTACGTCAGCAGAACAAGCTTCAGGGAGCAGTGGAGAGGTTACAGCAGGCGCTTAATTTAGTTGACCGAAACAGCGATGAGTATGAAAACGTAAAAGCCGAGCTGGAAGAGTGGAGAGCGGAGCTGGATGAAGAAGGTCCGTCGGAAGTTGAACCGGTTGAAGAAGAAGGGGAAATTACACGGCCCGAGCCGCTTCCTAGCCC
>CAYXSV010000007.1:0-24052 GCA_964468355.1 uncultured Gammaproteobacteria bacterium | reverse complement strand
AAACGTTATTCCAAATTTCAATCCATTTACCGCAGTCACACCCGGGCTGACAATTTTTATTGCAGGACTCTTTGCCGGTGTCATAAAAAATTTCCGTATCCGGACCGCCGGGACCGGTTTCACCAACTTCCCACCAGTTATGGTTTTTACCTAAAGGGAAAATCTTTTCTTCCGGCATGCCGACTGCCAACCAGACCTCTTTTGACTCTTCGTCAAAAGGAGCATTTTCATTTCCCTCAAATATGGTCACCGCTAATCGATCCGGATCCATTTTCAATTCTTTTGTTAAAAATTCCCAAGACCAGGTAATCGATTCTTTCTTAAAGTAATTACCCAGCGACCAGTTACCGAGCATTTCAAACCAAGTATGGTGATAAGTATCGCCGACTTGATCAATATCGCCTGTCCTCAAGCATTCTTGAACATTGGCCAGCCGATTGCCCATCGGATGCTTCTCTCCAATAAAGTAAGGCACCAAAGGATGAATCCCGGCGGAAATAAACAGGGTTGAAGTGTCGCCTTCCGGTATCAACGGCGCCGATGGAATCCAGGCATGACCCTTATCCTCAAAAAATTTCTTGAATTTGTTAATCAACTCTTCTCTAGTCATAATTTTAGGAATAGCGGACTTTAGTCCGCGCCAAATAACTGCTCAAGTATAGCACAACTACGCAACCTAAAGGTTGCTACTACAAAAAGTTAGTCGGTCACTATTGTCCAATAATACTAACTAATACAATGATTTATGTTTCCGGAAATTATAGTGAGCCTTTGTAAAGGTCCCAGGCGGTAATCAGACCTTTAATTTCAGCTGAAGGTTTACCGTCAATAGTTAAAAAAACCACTCCTAACCGCTTTCCCTTACTTATATACTGGTCAAATAAGTAATGAACTTCATGAAAATCAGCACTGGCCGGCAGAAACTCATACTCATCTGCTCCCTCAATATCAGTTAAATAATCCTTAATTTGAGACATTTTTTTATCTAAATCAAGTTCATTGTGGGCGATCAACTGCAATAAAGAATTTTCTGAAAAAACACCGATAAATTCATTCTTACTAACCACCGGCACATGAGTAAACAAACGCTGGCTCATCACTCTAACCGCTTCTTTTACCAAAGTATCTAAATCGGCTTTATAAATATCTTCCTCTAAAGTAGCAATATCAATTGCTTTTCTACAAAAGGCGGAAACTAATTTTTGCAGTTTAACAACCGCCGCCGATTGAATCTCAACAAAAGAAGGAGCATGCGTTCCGACGTTGCGAAGATTAAACAAACCCAAAATATCACCCTCGCTAACCCCCAATTCCTGCGCTCGGTTATGTTCAGCATCCCAAAAATACCGTGTATTTCGATACATGGAATCACTTTTAAACCGAACACTTAAATAACGGGCCCACCGTTCATAAAGGTCTAAAAATCGACTTATAAGTTCATCCTTATTCTTTTCCACCATATATTATTAATAATAACACATGATATAATAAGTTATGTCAAAAGAAGCAACATCATTGTTTTTCAAGCCACATTGTTGTGGAAAAAAAGACCCTGATTTAATGCAGTTAGAGCAGACAATCAGCTTAGAAGCTCATGAAACCTGGCGACAAGCAAAGGATATTTTAGGCGAAATGCCCAATCCTTCATTAACACCGGCAAGGATGAGAGAGCATAGAAGCCGGTTGGGAATTATCAAAGAACGGTAAGCCGTTTTTGGTTAGTCATCTTTTATTTAGAACTAAAGCTTTTGACGAAAATACCCGGATAGCAATAACAAGCCGGACCCTCACACATACCCTCAGCATAAAACCCGGTAACTTCAACTTTTTTGTTTAGAAAATTACTTAAATCTGCATCGTCACCATATAAACTTACCGCTCCGCTTTCATCCGTAAGAATAATGTGTTTCTGTCCTTTCTCCGCCGGGATACAATCCATATAGTGCTTACGCAGCCATTCTCTTGACACATCTGAATGCAGTTTAACCGTTCCCTCTAACCGTACTCTAATAAAACTAGTATTTTCTTCATCATTTACCGGCTTTTCCCCTTTCCATATGCTGGGAAAGTTGTTTGGTTTAATTAAATTATAGAATTCAATTCTTCGCTCACGCAAATCACCAATATTATTAATTCTGACCGGATTTTTCGGTTCGGAATGATTTTCAAAATAAGTGATAAGGTCTGATTCAACTTGAACAGTTGATTGGTCTGATTTAGGTTGATCCGGCTCCGGATTTGTTGAGGTTTGATCTACTTTAACAAATTCCATTAAATTTTGATTGTCGTTGTAATAGAGAAACAAAGCATTTTCTTCAAGCCGGTATTTATCAATTTTGTGTATTTCATCCCAAAACTTATTTCCCCACTCAGGTTCTCTTACTTTTGTTCCGCCTATTTTCATATTAATTTTGTTATTTCTTTCTAATTCGTAATCACCAAAAATCGCATTGTTAATGGTGTGTCCTGATAAAGTTCCTTTATTATTTTCTTCTTTATTAAATGTTATTCTGATATCTTTGTTCTTCGCCGGCAGGTTTTTATCTCTTTCTGGCTGAGTTTCTACATTTCCGCTGTATAAGTCCTTAAAAGCAATTAGTTTCCAAGTGCCTTCTAGAGGAGTATAAATGCCGGAACCGGGCAAAATATTAATCGGATTTTTAGTCAAGGGTAAGTTCAAGGTTACATTTGGCGCATTGATTAAAGGCGCGACAGTTGATTTTTTAATTACAACAGCCAAACCAACTGAGAATAACATTATTGTAATTAGGACTATTTTTTTGTTCATTGATTCTTGTTCAATCTACTTTTTGAAAATCTTCTATAACTAGATAAAGTTCTTCTTTTGGTTTTGGGTAGGTATAATCATGATAACCTGGAATAATTTTTCCTAAACTTCCTGTAACTAGATAGGTCTTGCCGTTTTCTAATGGGTGGCAAGTGTGTTTTGATCTATCACACACTTCATATAAAAAGCCTACACCACCACGACCCCAACACCTTACCTTTTCCCCTTTGTAAGTGCCATAAAAATCTCCGAGATCGTAATCCCTTTTTGGGTTTTTTCCATAGATCCTTAAAATCCTTTCATAATCTTTAGTTTGGCAATCACCGGAAGAGTGGTAACAAACAGTTATTTCTGTATCTTTAATTTTAAAACCCAACGGTCCAAAACAATGGTTACAGCACGGGTTTTCTTTAGGACAACCAAGTTTTGTGCAAATTCCTGCAAAAGACTCTGCCTGCCCACGGACAGTTATTTTCTTGTTAATAAGTGAGTTTCGATGTTTCCAAACTTCTTGAGGAGTATAGATGCCGGAACCGGGCAAAATTTTAATCGGATTTTTAGTCAAGGGTAAGTTCAAGGTTATATTTGGCACATTGATTAAAGGCGCGACAGTTGATTTTTTAATTACAGCAGCCAAACCAACTATTCCAAAAAAAGCTATTAGTATTATCAAGAAATTTTTGTTCATGTTTATTTACTTATTTTTTCTTTATAATCCATACATGTTGGTGTATCCAACCGTGTGTTAACACACCGCCGATTTTTGCAAAGACAATTGTTTAGCGTTGCTTCACAAGGAGTAAATATTTCCGTGCATTGCAAAGTACTCTTGTCCGGGTAATAATTGTTAAGGTATTTCTCATTAATACATATTTCCGAATGACAAGTTGGTTCAGGAACACAATCGCTGTCACTATCGCAAATTCTCATATCGGTAATTAATATGTCATCTAACGGATGCTTGCGACCTACTGAATTATTGTCATTTAGATTGGGATTTGTTGTGGGTTCCGGAGAACTTGTGTCGGGCTGCGGCGTAATGCTAACAGTTATTTTTGATCCTGTTGTAGGAAATAACCTAGCTTTTGATCTTTGAAACCAATATGCGCCTCCCACAGTTAAAATTACTATAAATACTCCGATAATGATCAAAAAAACCTTTTTCATAATTTTTACTTGGTATTTTTCTTTATTAATATAACTAAAATAACAGCTAAAGCCCCTGTAATACCACCGAAAATGTAAAACTGGTTTTTAATGTCATTATTGGTAGAAATTACGTTTTTACTCGAATTGTTTAATTGTTGATTAATTTTTTGAGGCAAAGACTGAGTTTCACAGTCTTCCGGGCAGTTACAAATATTTTCCGAGTGGTCACAAACACCGTTTCCGCAAGGCAAACAGACTGCCCAGCCTTCAAAAACAACACACGATCCGTCATTTTTCAGGCGTACATCTTGTTTTGGAACCAAGCCGGGACAACATTCTTTGCCGGGAAGTTTGCTTTCCCCATCATCAGCACACTCCATTTCTTTTACATAATCCTCTCCGCACTTTCCCTCGTAAAAAGCTTCCATTCCACACCTATTGCCGTCAGGAAAAATACAAAACCTCCCCTCGTTGGTTGTTTCCGTTTCGTACCCCATTTGAACGCAGTAAACGTAAGGCGGCCAAGCAACGGCATTAATTGATTGAGTTCGCATTGCGGATATAATGAATTGCAAAAAGATAATTGCGCTTATCTTTAACAGTTGATTCTTCATTATATTTAGTTTACCATTAATTACTCAAAATCTAGAGGAGGAGGATATACCGGTTCAACAAAGTATCCCTTGGGTAACTTAGCTCCAAAACTAGACAATTGGTTAATAGGAATCCATGCTTCGCTGCGGTGTCTCCATGAATCACCTACTTGACCGCCAAATTTATTTATAAGTTCTGGTGAAACAGGATCACCACCGGTCGGACCGACAACCTCTACAAAAACCCTTTCCTGCTCATCCATTTGAAATCCACGGTTTTTGATTTCTTGTTGAAATTCTTCATCCGACATTCCTGAGGACCCGGCCAAATCTTCAATTTGAAGAAGAGTTGACGAAACTGAAGTAATAGAATATTTCTTTTTAGTTTTTTTTATCTGCAGCGGTTCTTCCGACTTTTTAACACCGGTTGAAAAAAAATCAACTACAAATCCTTTTTTAGTATAAACAACTGCACCGGCTCCGATTAATAAAAATAATGTAATTAAGACAATTTTTCTAATCATTTTCAGATTTATAAACCATTTCACGGTACCGGCAGTATTCACATTCATCGCCCAGCTCAGGGATTTTGTCACTTTCTAAACATTCCTTCATTTTATAAACTGTCGGTTCAACCCAAGAATCGTCACCCTGATAAGACAAAATTTCCAGTTCAAATTCTATTTTGGCATCAAAAACCCGGTTGCCTTTTAAGCCATTGGCATAAACAAAATAAGCAGTATCTGAAACATCAAAACCGTTTTGCCGGAAAAGCCATTGATACCACTCAACCTGTTTTTTATATCCCTGTTTGTATTCATCGTCTAGACTGATTTCTTTGGAAGTACTCGTTGATTTGTAATCAACAATATGAAGCCGGTCGTTGGAATTAACCCAGAGATCATCAATAATACCACATAGTTCCAAATTAGTCGGTTGGTGCAAACTGCAAATTCCCTTATACCGGTAATTGTCGTCCCGCCATTCCGGCAAATCAGGGTGGTTAAAAGGAACCGCATCAATACCGTATTTTTCCATCAAAGCATGCTTTTGACCATTTTTTCTTAACAAATCAAATTCATTTTTTAGAAGGTGGTCCACTGCTGCATTAAGCGGCCATCCCGGCATTCCCGGCCGGTCAAGACCGAGACGCCGGTCCAAATAAAAACATTTCGGACACTCTAAAAAACGTTCCGCCCGAAACCGGGAAATCCGGAAAGGTTTATCTTGTCCCGATTGATAACGATAATCATTACTCCTTCTCCGGTACTTATTCATTATAATAATTTTAACACAAATTGTAGGAAGCAGCCCTACCGGCGATCGTCATCGATTTGAAGTGCCATTTTTCTTACCTTCCACGATAGAATTTAAAATTTGATCATCCAAAATTCGCGGCCACGTTTCAGCTAAATCAAATACTCTAGCCAGTAGGCATTGACTAAATATCCGTTGCTCACTATATTTTCCTTCTCTTGTAGAAATTTCTTCATCTAATCTTGTTATTAAATTTAAACAATCATTTGGGCTTTGTACTCGCCGAATCGCAAAGTCTAACTTCGTCCTCACTTCATCTAATTTATCTTTTTCTTTTATATCAGCTGGTATAAATATTTTTCTTAATTTTTCAATCACCATAAAAACTTTCAATAAACATTATGCGGATTGAATTTCTATAATACTATATAAAGATTATCAATTAACCCGATAAGTTCTTTCTGCTTGGTGTTCACCGATAATTTCACCTGAACTTTTTGTAATTTTGACATCTAACACAGCTCTCAACTCACCCCGCTTTTCAATAAAAGTAGAAGTAAATCCGCAAACCTGAGGTGAATTTTTTGAAACACCGGAACTAATTTCCTGCTCCTTATATAAAACTTCCTCATTATTCTCATTAAGGTAAAAGCTCCATTTACATTCGGCCGTGAAATAATCATCGGTTTCAATATTTGAAAACTCCGCCCGCCAAAGTCTTGCCTGACCGGGCATAAAAACCTCTTCTTCCGGACTGACAATGGCTAACTGGAGATTATCACCAAGCGTGTCCCCGCCTTCCAGTTGTTTTATAACCTCCTCGGGTGTTAAACTGTCGTCCTCATCAACCTGTGAATCTGAACCCGCTGATTGAGGATTTTTTTCACCGGAGCCGCTTTCCCCAACTGTTTTATCCCTAAATAAATTATTTTTAGAAATAACTACTAAAACAGCAAAAAAAATAATGGCAAATAGAAAAATAATCTTTTTATTCTTTTTCATTCATTTATTAAACTACGCTTTAACTTCCCTGTCAAATCTTTCACTTTTTTCCGGTTTTTAATTTATTTCCAGAAGTTCGATTTCAAAAATCAAAGTTGAATTAGACGGTATCGGTCCGGTGCCTTCCTCACCATAAGCCAAATCCGGTGAAATTATTAATTTTCTTTTTTCTCCCGGTTTCATTCCCAAAACTCCTTGATCCCAACCCTTTATTACCTCTCCCTCTCCAATAGTAAAACTAAACGGCTGGTCTCTATCCAAACTAGAATCAAATTTAGTCCCGTCTTCCAAGGTTCCGGTATAGTGAACGGAAACTTCATCCCCGTCATCCGCTCTTCGGCCTTCGCCCTCCTCAATAGTTTCTTTCACCAAGTCTCCTTTACTGCACTCCCCGCGGTAAAAATCCCACTGACCGCACTCACTACCGTCTTTAAACATACAAAACCCCCGCGTTCCGCTTTTAAAATCAATATATTTTGATTCCCCGCCTTCCTCTTCGCAGTAAACCGCCGCCGGATTCGGCATCTGTACCTCATCTTCATATTTCTCGTCAGTCGGTTCTTCCTCTTTTATCGGTGAAGAATCAGAAGATTTATAAACACCAAAATAATAAACACCAATACCGAAAACAATACAGCCGATAATTAAAGCTGCTATTTTTTTAGTCATCTTAATAATTTTATTTTAACATACTGCAAAATCTTTTCTTTATAACCGCAGCGACAGCCAATTATTTTTTAACCACCGCCGCGGAATTTTATAATCCGGCAGAATTTTTTCTACCCGCCCCCAAAAACTTCTTGAATGATTCGGGTGTTCTCCATGAACTAATTCGTGAACAACCAGATAATCAATCACGTCTAAAGGCGCCATTACAATCCGCCAATTAAAATTTATATTCTTGGTTTTACTGCTGTACGACCCCCATCTTTTTTTCGCCCATGATACCTTAACCTGATTTATCCGGCAGTTAATCAAAGGACGATATTTTTCCACCCGCCTGGTCAGCCAATCCAAAGCTCTCCCTTTATACCAATCAACCATTAATTCTTTCGCCTTACCCTGATTACTTTGATAAATATAAAAACCGTCATTAAAATAAACGTCTGAAAAATCTTTATCAATAAAATGCAGTTGATATAAGTTGCCTAAATACAAAAACTGCTCACCGTCAATAAATTTTTTGGGAGAATACTTTAACAACCGGCCGGCTTTTTTATTTATCCATCTTTTTTTCTGATCAATAAATTCTTCTATTTTCTCATCCGCCAACTGCTTCGGCGCCCGGATAATCAATTCCTTTTCCGGTGTTACTTCCAAACTAATCGTCCGCCGCCTTGATTTAATTATCTTGGTCTTCAACCCAAAAAGCCGTTTATTCATTCCTTATTCTGATAAAAATTCTTACATTATCTTTATGGAGTGTAATCGAGAGTATATTTAAGTATTTTATCAAACTGGTCATAATAAAAATGAACTCCAAACTCCGAAGAGTTTTTCTCAAATCTTAAATCTGTTTCTGATGAGGAAACCAAATCCCAACCCTCGTTTTCAAGAATTTCAAAATAATACTCTTTAACCTCTTCTGTTGGATCCTTAGTTACATAAGTTACACTTTCATATTCTACACCGGAAGGATTTTCGTACATCGTTCTTACTGACCCAGGATAACGGTCAATAATTTCTAAATCCTGAGTTCCAACCGCATCTTTTTCAGGTAAAGGTTTACCTTCACTTTCAACAGTTTCTTCTGTCTGGGGCTGAACTGGCTCAGAACTAACCTTTTGCTTACCGGTTGATTGAATATAAAAATAAGCCGCAACACCAATCAAAATAAAAACTAACAAAATAAGTATTAGAGTGGTATTTCCCTTTTGAGTGCGGCCGATTTTTATTCCTTTACCCATTAATATAAGATTAACAAACCCAATTACAGCTGTCAAATTTTATCCTATTGCTTCCTAGCCCTACAATTTTCTTGAGTCATAAGCCCAATGCAGCAGCGCCTGTCTTTGTTTCCTCCGGCAGTCAAAATCTTTTTTCTGACAATTCTTTTCCACTACCCCCCAATGCCGCCGAAAAGATCGCCAGCGCTTGATCTGCCGGTCATCCTCTTGAGGTATTCTCCGGCCCATATAATACCGGCAGTACCATTGAAACCAGCCGCGCGGATCTTCCTTATAAATCCAACCCCTTTTCTGCCAGTGGGACAAAGGCATTGAAGCATCAACCCCAAAAAAATTTAAACTCGGGTCTTTTTTCTCCGGCGAAAGCTTGGCATTTTCAAACCAATCGTCGGGAAACTCATCTTTAGTATCAGTCATATACTTACCGCCGAACACACCCAGCTCAAGCATTTCCTTCGGCGTCAAATGCGGCTCAAAATCAGGATGAAAATTCTTCCCCGCCGGCTCAGTCAAATAATAAACGTATCCGGTCTGCATCTTGTCATCAACAACAACTTTCTTTTTCATTATTATCTTTTTAACTCTCTATTTTATTTCGAGAGCCGGACCCCAATACAAAACTTGATCAAGGCCAAAAACTGATAATCCATCTTCTGTATCTATGGATTGCGTTATAGCTTCCATTCCTTGTAAAACCTTTTCCACTACTTCTTCAGGTTTTTCACACTCTTCTTCTGTAGGCAGCCAACCGGGAACTACGTGATCTAAAATATTAAAGACATCCTCCCGCTTAAAATCTACTTTTTTATCCGACCAATTTTTCTCCAATATTTTAATTACTCCCTGATAAAGATTCTTACTGCTTTCAACAATCGCTCTGTATTTTTTAGTATCATCCCAATCATAACAATGGTAATCTAAACCAGCTGAAAGTATAGCATTAGTAGCATACAGTAAACGGTTTAATCCAATTTCGTCATCGTCTGAAATAATTAATCTTTCAGGTATATTTAAATTTTCCATTTTAACCTCCTCATCACTTTCATTAAATTTTTGAATAAATTTGTTTTTGTTTAAAAACAGTTTTTTATATTCCTTTTTTTGTTCCCACAACTCGTGAAACATCCCTACTGCTTCATCGTTAAGAGTTCCATTTTTATTTCTTATTGCCGAATAATCTTCTTCACCCACTTCGGAATGTCTTGACCGATACCATTCAAAAATTGTAAGAACATACCATTTATTTCCTAGATATTGACTTCCAACTTGTTCCCACATTTCCGTAATTTCATTCTGCATAAAAATTGAAGGGGAAACTTTAAACTGCTCAACTAAATCCGCTATTTCCTCACTTTTACGAGGACGAATTAATAACCGCTTTAAAAATGTATTTATAACGTCTTCAATCCGTTGATCATCTTCACAATTTTGAACACGTTCATCCAAAGTTCTTAAAAAATCTTGGGGGTCTTGGTGCATAGCCAACTCTACAAGCTCTTCTTTGTTAAATAATCCGTTATTTATCAAACTTCGCGCCACAAAAGTTAAATCATAATACCCCGTAATCGTCCTATATTCCTCTGGCAAATCAGCAAAATCCTGACCTTCCGCCTGAAGTGTAATAATCCAAGCGGAAGAATCCGTTAAAAGCTCGTTAATTAAAGAAAAATAATCTCCGGTAAAGTTCTTTTCCGATTTAACATTGTGGATATTCTCGTGAACAAGAGTTAAAGTATCTTTAAAAGTTGGGTCATCCTTAGGATGCAAATACAATCCTGAGGAAACGTCATCGTAATTATATGGAAGTTTTGTAACCGTTAAAGGCAACCCGCTGATAGGGTCAATACCAAAAGCCACAGCACCGGCAGATAAAACATTATATTTATTCTCAGAAGCCAAAATAGGATCATTGGAAAAAATTGATAAGCGAGATATCGTATCCACATAAACTAAATTTTCTTTCCAGCTTTTAACCTTATCAACTCTATCCGGAGAAAATTCTTCACAATATTTAAGAAAGACATCCATTGTACTTGCATACCGAGAACGCATTTTTTTTAGAAAGACATTATATTTAAAAAGACGTTCTTCTCTAGATTCTTGAGTAAAGCCGGTTATTGGCATAGTTTGCGAATTTAGTTGAATAAGAAAATTATAAAATCCTTCACGACTAAAACGGTCTCCGGAAAAACTCCAGATAACATCTTGAGTATTAGAAGAATAATTATTGGAAAAACATAAAGTGTCAGCTGATAAAGCACTTAGTGCACGAATATAGTGTTCTCTTTTCTGTGAATCTAGTTGTGCTTCCTCGTCAACAGTATAAGAAAGGGCAACTAACGCCTTTAATCCTTCACTGTTAATCGGCCTATTATCGGGTTCAGAAAAAATATTTTCCGGAATATAACCGGCAACATCATTGGCAAAACTTATTACTTCTTCTCTGGCCGTAGAAGGAAGATATTCAATCATTTTTTCGGTTTCTTTTTTTAACTTAACCTCTGGTTCTGTTTTAGTTGGTCGACTTTCATCAAAAAAGGGCTTATATTTCTTCCCTAACCGTTGATATTCTAAATCCTTTATCTTTTTTATAGAAGGAATTTCAATTTTTTCATCCATCGATTTTATTATATCAGGGAAAAAGAAGCTTAAATTTATTTATTACAAATTATTTCACTAATTTCTTCAGCGGTTTTGTTATCAGTTTCTAAAACTACTTCTTCCTCAATTTCCCGCCCCCGGCCGCCCTCTGATTATTATCAGCTTCTTCACTATTATTTCTCTTTGCCGTGCACTATATTCTACAACAACTTTAATTTTTCCTGCTAAAATATATTTAATGAAATTAAACATCGCTGTTGCTCTTTATACCTTTAGTAGAACTGATGATGCAAGAATAAATCTTGAAATAATTAGAAATATTTGGGACAAAAGCGGTTTATTTTAAAAGATTTTTGTAATCCACACTTACAACGGAAAAAAGGATTGGTATCCAAAAAAATATTTAGAAGACAAATTAATAAGACTCCCCAATCGAGGACATTTTTTTGGTGCTGCCGACCTTATTGAATCCGGAATAAATTTTCTAACTGAGAATAATAAACAAGTTGATTATGTAGTAACTCTTGCTGCCGACACTTGGCTTCTTAATCCCAAATTCATTTATAACATTACTAAAAAAATGAAATCGAAAAATAAATTTGTTGCCGCTTCTGCTTGGGGAAGTCCATTTGACAACGACCCAATGAAAATAGGAATGTCAACAGATTTTTTTATCATCGATCTAAAGTGGGCAAAAAAATATGATTTATTCCCGCTAAAATACGACCAATTTTACCAGAAATACTTTGAAGTGCTTATGTTTCAAAAAAAGGTCGTCTATCTTGAAAGAGTATTTTCGTTACGCTTTTTTCAATCAGTACAAAAATACTTTGGCAAAAAATTTGCCGACCACACCCTAACAAGAAAAAAAGACGATTTACTTTATAGAATAAGCGAAAGGGAGCCGGTTCATAACTTTTATAAAGACCGTGTTTACCGCCCTAAGGCCCCTTTATCTACTAGAATTAAAAAGTTTCTAGATATTGATTTTAGAGGATACCGAAACATGTACTGGCCCTCAATTGAAATGCTAACTCATCATGATCCGAAAACAAAACAAAAACACCTTCGAAATCATCAATACCCTCAAACAAAATATACTAAAAAATTTCTTAACTCAACAAATTTAGAATATTTCAACAACCACTCGAAGACTTAACTATTGAGACAGTACTGATTCAACTTGTTTTCTCAAGTTAGTTTGTTTATGATCCGCGTTAAAATGCAAAACTCGAAAATCCATCCTCTTTGCTGTTTTTATATTCCCCACATAATCATCTATATACAAAATTTCTTCCGGTTTTTTCTTTATTTTATCTAAAAGTGTTTCATAAAACCTTGGATTTTGTTTCCTTACGCCAATTTTGGAAGAATTGACAATCCACCTAAAATATTTCTTAATTCCAATAATTTTCATATACTGAAGAACAATAGACAAGTGGTCAGTTGCAAGTGCAAATGGATATTCCTTTTCCAAATCAAATATTGTCTTATCCAAAACATGATAATACTTCTGCATATAACCAAGAACTTTTTTCTCCACTTCCTTCCTATTCAAACCATATTTTTCTTTAGCCCATGGATAAAAACCTGCATCATCTAAATCAAAATGCTTATTCATATCTTGATAAACCGGATCGTCTGGTTCATCACGACGTAGTATTACCTCCATTAAATCAAAAGCAATAATTTTTATTTTACCCATTTTTTTCAAATCCTTCTCAAATTTCATTAAAACATTCTACCAAATATTAACTTCTAATTAGTATAATTAATTATTCTAAAATTTACTCTTCCAAAAATCCAATATTACACCTTTATTTAAGCAAACCGGCTTTCGTCAAAGCCACAACCCGCTTTTGATTGCGCAATATTCTTCCCTTTACTTCATCGTAAACTTGGTCAAGCGATTTCCTAAATCTGGCCACGCCATCTTTCATTGCCGCTTCGGCAACACTTTTGGCTATTAATGGACTAATTTCCACCATGTTTTCCAGCGTCATCTGTGGCAATATTCTCTCGGATAAAGGATTGGCGACCCGACCAGCAAGGGCCTTTGCTCCGGCAACAACCATCCCGTCAGAAATGCTTTTTCCTCCAACCGCCAAAACACCGGCCATTCCTCCCGGAAAAAACAGTGAATTATTAACCTGGTTGGGGAAATCCGGGCGACCCGTTCCAACCACCGCTACATTTTCCAATCTTGCCGCTTTTAAGGGGTCAATTTCCGGAATAGGATTGGCGCAGGCAAAAACAATTGCTTTATCAGCCATTTTAGCAACATCTTCTAAACCAAAGGCACCCGGCTGGCTGAATGCAACCACTACATCGGCCTTTTTAAACACATCACTCAATCCTCCAACCGGGCTGGCCTTGGTCTTTTCAGCTGCCAATTTTTTATTTGGATAAACCTTCCAGTCGATATCCGTCCGTTTCAGATGAATAACTCCTTTACTATCCAAACACAGACACCTTTCCGGGTTGGCCCCGGCAACATTCAGATATTCAAAAGTCTTTGTGTTCGCCGCCCCAAAACCGACAAAAACAATCTTTACTTCACCAATCTTCTTACCAACAACTCTCAGAGCATTCAAAAGCCCCGCTAAAACTACCGCTGCCGCTCCCTGCTGATCATCATGCCAAACGGCAACTTCCGCTCTCCTTTTTAATTCGTCCAAAACCTCAAAGCATTTTGGGCTTGCAATATCTTCTAAATTAATTCCACCCCAAGTGGCTTGGCCGTTAAGAGCAAATTTGACAATTTCCCGAGGATCTGTCAAGGTTAAAACATGTGCCTCTCCATACAACCCACCAAGTAGTCCAAAAATCAGTGACTTGCCATACATCACTTCCTGACCGGCAAAAGGGCCAATATCACCCATTCCTAAAACCCTGGTCCCATCACTTATAATCGCCACCCTGTGAAACTTCGGGGTGTATTCATCCACCGCTTTCCAAAATGTCTCCCACGCCTTCGGCGTGTTTTTTTTCTGCGCCAGTAAATGGAGGTCAGACAATTTAAGCGACGGGGCTGAAACGCCAGGGGTATAAAGAATATCACTAAACCCACGCCCGGCTGCTTTTTCCAAACCAGTTACATCAACTGTTGTTCCTGACATCCAAACACCCCCGCCGCGAAAAGCTTTTAATGCTTCTTTTACCAACTCTGGATCTCTTAAAACCAAATCCTGCAAAGTCATTTTGGGTTCGAAAGTCCTTTGCGATGAGGAAAAAATATCTGAGTTTTTCATACTAACTTATCTCTCCAAACAACTACCTTTTAGCAACCGGTACTTCAATATTCTAGCACAAATTCATTGACAACCACCCCAGCCAATAAAATAAGCTTTTTTCACTCTACTCACGCCAACTTCACTTTAACTTTTTGTGGCAGAGCCACCAGTCAAAGCATTTTATCTCGCCGGCTTTTTCGGACTTTTTCCTTTCAGCAATTGCCTTAACGCTGTTTGCCGGTGGAACAATCACCCGGTCTTTGACAATTTCGTTGTTCGGCCAATCAGCCGGCATCGCCACCTTGTTTTCATCAGCAATCTGCATTGCTTTAACAACACGGACAACTTCGTCAATATTTCTGCCCAACTCCTGCGGATAATATAAAATAATTCGGATTTTTGCCTCGGCGTCAACAACATAAACCGCTCGGACGGTGTTTGTCCCTTTGCCGGGATGAATTAAACCAAGTTTTTCGGCAACCGCGCCGGTGTCGGCAATAATCGGAAACTCAATTTCAACTTCAAGGTTGTCCTTTATCCATTCCTCCCACTTCAGATGCGCAAAAACCTGGTCAACGCTCAGGCCAATCAACTCGCAGTTGAGTTTCTTAAATTTCTTGTATCTTTTCTGAAAAGCAACAAATTCTGTCGTGCAAACCGGAGTAAAGTCGCCGGGGTGGCTGAACAAAACAAACCACTTACCGGAAAAATGTTTCGGCAATTCCAAAACACCTCTCGTTGTCACCACTTTCATCTCAGGAAACTCATCTCCCAAAAGCGGCATTCTCGTTACTTCTTCCATAATTTTCACCCCCTTTCAATTGGCATACCAATTCTTAAACCTTCTTAAAGGATAAATGAACTTCGCCAGTTAATCAAGGTCATAGACTCTCCCTACAGTACCCACAGTCTACCACGAATTTTATATTAAAATACGCTTGTAATAGCAAGCTTTAACCTGTGAATATCTTGTTAAACAAAACGGAAGAACTTAAATCACAAATGGAAAAAGGAAAGTAGTTTGGTTATTTTAGAAAGTCAAAAATTCAAATCGCCTCATTCGCAATTTCTTTAAATTTCACTTTGCACTTTTCACTTTTAACTGTTTTTAACCTCTATGCTATAGTAACAATAATTATGACCGCAGTAGCCATCGACCACACTTTAGGAAAAGTCATTGTTAAAAGAGACAAAAAAGAACATAAAGTTGAGGTTAAATTCGACCCGGATAAAAAACCTTTTCCTCTTAAAAACGGAGATACGGTTATCACCGGCAAAGACGGTTACGTTTCCCAAATCTGTCAATACAAAGACGGCAAATACAATTCCCAAATATTTTTAGGCCCGGATTCAAAACTCTCTTTAGAAATATCCACTGTAATTTCCAAAATCAATCTTCAGCAAGGCCTATTCCGGCTTTCCACCAATGCACCGCTGGAGATACCTTTTGTTAAAGTCAAATACATTTTTGATGAATTTCCTCAAGCACAAAGCACCGGCAAAACTGAAATTTTCGGGTTGATTAAAGTTGAAAAAGACAAAATTATTTTCGGTAACAAAAGTTTCCCGGTTGATTTAATCCACAAAAAAACCAGCGAAAAAATCCGCCTAATGGCCAACGAACAAATAATTGCTACACCGGAAAAAATAGAAAAAGAAGAAAAAATCAGTCCCGAGGTTAAAAAAATATTAACCAAAACAATGAAAATAAATCAGGACAAAATAGACAAAATGGTTGCCGAACACCAAACCAAACTTGAAAAAGAATTTGGCCCGCCTGAAGAAAAGAAAAAAAAGAAACCTATAGAGAAAAGCAAACCAAAACAAAAACCCACCGAACTGGACAAAAAACTGGAAAAGCTCAACAAAGAAGTTGAACAGGGATTAGAAAAACTTTCTAAAGAGATTGAATAATAATCCCTAATTCTCTTTTTCTTCTTTCCCCTGAATTGCGCTTATACCTTTTTGACTCAAGCTGCTCTCGGCTTTTTCTTCGTCAGATATCTTTCCGGTAGCTATTGCTTGAATTGTTTTTTCAGACGGCTGCCAATCTTTTGGCACCTCAATTTCCTCTTCTTTGTCTGAATGTTTAATATCTTTCTTACCCGCAGTTGGCGGTTCATTTCCCCAATCTTTTATTTCTGACATATTTATTTTTAATTAACAAATAACTTACTTACATTCTACCAAATACAAATTCCTAGCTATCAAAACCTTATTTTTCTTTTCGATAATTCCAACAACTACGTCTTTCATTTAAAACACGCCTTTCTATAAAAAATAGTCCCTAAAACCTTGCCTGGCTGTCGCCCCGGAAACATTTGCATCCTGGACAACCTTTTTAATTTCATCCCTATTAACCCCTAAATCCTCAGCTCTTTCCCAAGCCATTCTCTTTAATTCTCGATAATAACCGGCTCGATAATCGTAGTCAGTCCAACTACCCATTACCGCTTCAGAAAGCATACTCATCACCTCTTCTTTTGTCTCCACCCCTTTCATTCTTTCCGCCGCTTCAAAACGATCTCTTGCCTGGTTTTCCGGACGAGGATCAGGAAAATCACTATCTTCAGGGCTAGGGCCAAAAATTCCCCTTTCTACCCTAATCCTCAACCGTCTTATTCTTTCCTTTATATGCATACCCCTATTTTACCAACCGACTTCAACCAAACACAACCTTTATTTATAAACTTCAGTCATCATCCCTTTCTTTTGCTTCTTTTAACCACTCCTCCATTACTTCATCAGTCAATTTATAAACTTCCCCACTCTCAATTGCTTTTTCCGCTTCGGCAATCGCTTCCAAAGTATCCTTTATTTCCCATTCACGCTGTTTTTTCTTCAATTTTTCATATTCCTCTAAACTCAAAAGAACAGCCTGAGGAGTATTATTACGAACTACGTAGTAAGGTTCTCCCCCTTCACGAACTGCATCAATTACCCGGCCGGCCCCCCGTTGAAGCTCGGAAGTGCTAACCATCTCCGGAACAAAATCATATTTGCCTTTTTTCTTTTTATCACTCATAACCTAATCTAACATATACAAAATCTTATATCAAATCTTATATATCAACTCCAAAAACTTTAACTTTTTCCCCAAACACTCTTACTATAATTTTCTTCTTTTAAACCGGTCAATAAGTCGAATTGTCCCCGCCAATATATTTTCAAAATCGAAAAATGAGTTTTAGTATGGCTCTCTAATCTTACCGCTCTATATTTAGGAATATACTTAACTTTAGTAATATTGCCAAACACAATACTCGAAGAATAGTCATTTTGTGACTCAATATCGATAGATACTTGATTAGGAAGTTCGTCATATAAATACAATCTAATCCCCGAATCACCCCGCTTATTTCTTAATTTAAAGCAATAACTAAATCCGTCTTTATCATCTAAAAATACGTGTAGTTCTGACTTCTCCCACTCAATTCCAAATATCTCAGCTAATTTATCCGCATCAACTATATGTTTTTTACTTTTACTACCCATCAAACCCTCAAACCCAAAAATTTTTAACTTTGCACTTTGAACTTTTAACTACTTCCCCTCCGCCTCACCTAATATTTGTCTAACTTTAATTTTTGACTTCATTTCTTTTCACTCCATTCCTCTGCAAATAATTCTACCTAATCCGAAATAGTTTTCATTAACTCCTCCGGTTTAAATTGTTTTTATTTTCTAAATTTTTTTAGATACTTAATATAGTCATCCGGAATTTTAAACTTCTTGGCTGCTTTAATTATTTTTTCCAAATAGTTATCTCTGGGCTTGCCAACGCTTATATTATTACTATCAATGTATATCCAAGTACTTAGTTCCTCTTTATTAGTTGTAATTTTTAACTTCTTTCTATCATAGATCCTAGGATGTCCTTCACAACAATCCAATTTTTTTAAGCAATCATCATTTACTTCAAAACATAAACCATATACAACACTATCCTTACTAGGAACAATAGTCGCTACTCCTCTGCCATTTATAATAAACTTATAATTTTCTAATTTACCCTTTCCAATCAATTCAAAACTACCCTCTCCACATCTATCCTCCATCTGGTCAATATCCATATTGGAACCGTACGCAAAATAAATCATTTTTTTAACTACTTTTAATTAAATTTTCAAACTCGATTTTAAAACTCTCTTTTTTATCACCTTCATTATAAAAAGGCAATCCAATTAATTCATATTTTTCATTTTTAAAAACTGTATGAATTTCAAACTTCCCCCTGATTTCTTCCAAGAATTCTTCTTTCCATTGATCCTGTTTTGCCAAATACTGCCCCTTTGGCTCTATAAATAATTGATAGACTATAGATTTCTTATCATTCTTCGATTTCAAAAACAAAACAAAGTCCGGCTCAAAAGGCTTGCCATCTGAAAACCTGTATATTTGAAACAATTTTTGATTGCGTAACAAATAAACATTATCAAACTTCTGGATTAATTTATCCATCATATCATTAATAAACTTTACTAAGGATTTTTCAACTAATGTTCCATAATTTTCATCATATACATACCAATCTTTTTCTTCTAAATTAAGATAATAAGCAGTATCCCCACTTCCCATTGCTATTCCACGTTCTCGATCGCCCGATGCCTCAATATTTATCTTCATAACTTTATCTTTTACTACATATTGCACCGCCAATGGTTTAAATTCTTTTGTGCCCTTATACTCTTTACTACCGCTTTTGATTTTTCCGGCTAATTCTTTCAAAACCTTTACAAGCATATCAAATTCCGTTTTCCTGCTAATAGCGTACAGTACATTTGTACTACCACTTAACTCGACTGAGATACTTGCAAGATAATTATCGTCAGATACAAAGTCTTGCATCGAACTTAAATGAGGAAAGTATTTTTTTAGATGTGAGAACCTATAGAAAGGGAGGCTGTGTAGAGCTTTAAAGAGAAGATTGTTATCTAAATCTTTCAATTGTATCTTTCGGGTTTGGGACTCCCGTAAAGCTAGGTTACCATTTTCGAAAGCTGTGGTCTCATCACTTTTTTTACTATATACCTTGTATTCAAATGTGGAGGGAATTTCTGCATCAGAGAGATTAAAAATATCTTCTCGCGTATCTTTAATCTGCTCATTCAGAAAAATTTTCCCTGTCTGCCAAAAATCCGTAGCTTTGAATTCTTTTTTTATTTTAAGCGACAGTTCCTTTGTTTCTTTTTCAGGAATAATACCGGTTTCACGCAGAGCAATCCGCAGCTCTTGAATATAACGAGGATTATGAGCACTGTGATAATACAATTCTTCTAAAACGCGTAATTCATTATTCAAATCTTCGTCATACTTGCGCTTATATAATTCCTGCGGTTCTTTGACCTTAAAAGGATAGTATCTTGCGCCTCTGCCAATCAATTGTGCCTCGGATACTGTTGTTGGTCCGGGCCTTCCCCTTCTGGCATCTCTTATATCGTACAACCTAACAATATCAAACAAATTCAACACATCCCATCCCTCATTAAGCTTCTCAACAGCAAAAACTGCCCGTACTTCATTATTTTTATCTTCCAGTGTATTTACCAAAATCTGTTTTTCTTCACTTTCTGATAGTGAATCAACTGAAACACATTTTTCATTCCCAAAATCTTCTTGCAGTTCTTTAATTAGGTTATCTAAAGTAATATTGTTTTCTTCAAAATAATCAAAAGCTTCTTTTAATATTCCTTTTTGTACACGAGCTTTTATTTCTTTTAAGTCACCTGGTCTTAAATTTTTTAATCGCTCTTCAAATCTTTCTCTAAATTCACTGGAAACAACTTTATTTGGATCCGGATCTTTTGGTGGGTTTACGTAATTTGCTTTAAACAGTACCACGGGCTTTAATGATACTTTATGTTTCTCAGCTACTTTCCTGCGATATTGGCTTACAATAATTGCCTGTAAGCCCCGCTTTACTGGCGGCAAATCCGCCTGCAACACTTTAACTTCTTTACTGAAGCCATCTATACGAAACTGTTTCAAGGCGTATTCAAACAAGATTTTGTCTTCATATTTTTCAGCCACATCAGGGTTATCCAGCCCAGCTGTTGCTGTGTACTCAAGCAAAATATTATTTTCACCGGAATTAAAGATTCGGTTAACTGTGCCTTCCCACGAACGAAATTCTTCTTTTTCACTTTCATTAAGCTGGCTTTTGCTTTTAGTTAGGGTATTTATGTGATGAGCTTCATCTGATATTAAAACAATCTTTTTATCTTCAAAATCCTCATAAGTAATCGTATTTTCCCTCGGCTCATTTAAGTGAAGATGTAATCCTTGAATAGTAGTAAACAAAATATTAATATCATCCTGATTGGCCCCGGCAAAGTTTTCTACCTCTTTTACTTTTACTTTTTTAGCACCAAAGGTAATATTCTCATCAAACAGATATTTGATTGATTGAGGATTAAGAAAGTTCTCTTTGGTTTTGTCAATAATATTAGTGCTGTTTACAAAAAAGATAAAATTGCGGTAACCTTGCTGGTATAAATACAAAATGTTAGCAGCCATAATCAGCGTCTTACCGCTACCGGTAGCCATATGGTATAAAAGCTGAGTCGGCTTTACTCTTCCCTCAAAATCTTCCATGTAAAAATGAAACCGGCGAAGTGCCTCTTTTTGATACTCCCGCAATTCAAATTTAGGATTTAAATTATCAACCACATAATCCGGAATTCCCTCCGGCAAGTTGCCGTATTTTGAGAGTGTATTTAGTTCTTGGCTAAGTTTAGTCATAGACTTTTCAATTAATAAAATGGAATATCGCTATTTTCATTTTTACCATTAAATACTTCCAACAATTTCCCAATTCTGCCAAAAAGCTCATCGTAACTTATAATTTCACCGTCTTTAACATTATTTCTAAATAAATCAAAGGATCTTTTTTCACCGTCTTTTAAATCACTCACTTTCCCTGCAATCAAAATACATTTGGAGTTTAATATCCTGGTGTCACTTTCCTCCAAGCTATCCTGTTTTTGCTTAAATACCCCTCTTTGATTTAAAACTTGGTTTATTCCTCCAGTCATCTCGTTACTCATACTATAAACTGTATTGTTGTGGTTATCATTTTCCCCTCTATATTGTTTCCCAATAAGTGACGTCTCTGGGGTTTTTATTTCTATAAATGCCACATTCCCTGTAAGTTTATTTTTATACAAAAAGTCTCCATATACCCCGCCTTTATTATTACCCCTCTTTCCTCCGAAATAATATTCATCTCCAATAAAAATATAGGGACAAGCGAATACTTGTGAAAGGATCCATGTGTATTTTTTGAATATATTTTTCCAATATTCTTCGTCAGGATTGTTTTTATTGCTGTTCCAAATCTGAAGTACATTTTTTATCTTTACTAAACTTACAACGGATATTACTTTATCAAAGTTATCTAGTTCCTCTTTGGTTAGATCCCTCAAGGCTTTAACTATCGTTTCTGTTTTATCTTCACCAAATTCGGACAGTTGCGACAATAGTGCACCAATATTTTGATCTGTTAAATAAAATTCTTTTTCTCCATAATTAATTCCATATTGTTCATAAAGGCCTTTCAAGTATTCAAGGTTTTTAAGAAGTTTTAATACTGTTTTCGATTTAAGCTCCAGCTTTACCCACTCGCCTTTTTTAAGCTGATTAAGGTCTAGAGTTTTGTATTCCCTCCATCCGTCATTAATCCCTTTTCTTTGAAAAATAAACCATCCCTTAACTGAGGCTTCAGGATTATTTTTATTCTCGACAATAAGAGGTCTGAAGATTAGTCTAGTAATTTCTGTTTGCCGCAAAACTATATCATCAGTGGATTGAGTATGTTTTGATGTGGATTTTGTAGTAATCTTTTTCATAATTATTTCCCATAAAATTCTTTATTCAACTTCTTATCCCCCTCACTGATCCCATACATCTTATCTTCAATCTCGCTGTAGTTGACATAGAGCTGGTTTTGGTCGAGAACTTCAAGAAGAAATTCCTTTTGGTTTTCTAGTGATAAATCGTCAAACTCTTTGGCGTTTTTCTCCAACTTGCCAAAATCCAACCGCCAACTTAAAAATGCACTCTTTTGCATCTCTTCCCAAATTTTTCGCAATTCCTTATTGGTCTTGGCTTTTTGTACCTTTTTTACAAACTCTTCGTTCCACTCAGCTAATTCTAAATAGACGTAATTCCCACCACCTTGCCAATTTATCTCTTCGCTAATACCACCTTGTTCCCCTTTAATAACTTTTTGCATTCGTTTTTTAATTACTTCAGCGTGATTCCCTAATTGCTCACAAAGAATGTATTGTCGTCCCATTTTATGAGCAACAGCCCCTGTTGTGCCACTTCCAGCAAAAAAATCTAACACAATATCGTTTTCCCTAGTTCCCATTTCAATGACTTTCTTGAGAATTTCTTCAGCCTTTGGATAATCAAACAATTTTTTTCCAAACAATTTCTTGAGATGCAGAGTTGCTTTTTCATTTCTTATGTCTTTCTCATACCAAACTGACCTTACCATGCTCTTTGCATCCCTATATTTTTCCATAATCCTAAATTTTCTGGTTCGTGATTTTCTTGCACAAAGATTTTTATAACCTTCTTGTTTTACTTTCTCCTTACCCCATCTCCACACCGTTTGAATCCCCTGAGATTTTTGTGGAAAAATTTCAATCCAACCTTCTTTTTCTTCTAAACCAATCTCATGTAATCCATTTTCATCCTCGTTAGAAGGATTTACATAAATTGGATAAAAAAGATTAGGGCGGTTCTTCACATTGAATCGAACATTCCGATTTCTAAGTCCACGGAGCTGAAACCTTCCGTATTTGTCTTCGTAAGGAAATTTCTTATTAGGATTTTCAATGCCGTAAATCTCAGTTTTGTCGCTTTTGCCATATACTAAAATGTAATCGTGAGTTCTAGCGATTCCTCCGTAATCTCGACCACTTCTGTTAGTTAGGGTAATAATATTTCCAATAAAGTTATTTTCTTTAAAAATTTCATCCATGAACACGCTTAAGTAAGCCTGTTCATTATCATCGCAATGGACAAAAATAACGCCATTTTCTTTTAAAAGTTCTTTAGCAATTTGTATTCTATTACTCATAAATGTTAGCCAGGTAGAATGGTTGAAGTTATCATTATACCCGAAGGAATCATTACCGGTATTATATGGTGGATCGATGTAGATGAGCTTCACTTTCCCGGCAAACTCTTTTTTGAGTGAATGAAGTGCCAAAAGATTGTTTCCCTTAATAATTAGATTATCAGAGATAGTGCCGTCTTCGCGGCGGTTGAACTTGCCAAAATCATGTCCCCCATCTTTGTCCACCCGTTTGGCGTTAGTAAATACTTTGGGATCAAGCAGGCGGTCTATTTCATCTGGAGCTAAGGTTTGATTCCAGAAAATCTCGTCTCTTTTTGCATCCTCCTTGGTCTGCCCGCCTTCCAACACACAATCTTTATACGGCCAGGATAAAACGACATCTTTTTTCTCGCTGATATACTCATCGTCTTCAGTCAAGCCAATTTTATTTTTAA
>CAYXSV010000006.1:0-40585 GCA_964468355.1 uncultured Gammaproteobacteria bacterium | reverse complement strand
TGTTGCCCACGGTTGGTTTGGATGCAATTTTGCTTTTTTGAGGGAGTTGGGTAAAACAACAGCCAAATCAAAACAATCACCCCTTAGGAAATTGTATATGAAGTATGAAGAACATGGTCCTGAGCTATTTGATATGTTTTATAAAACACCGTGGGGAAGATTTATTGGTAGAGGAGCGGTTTATTATATTGATTTTTTGCCCGGACAAGAAAAAGTTAATTTGGTAACCAGATGGTTGGCTGGGAACAAAGATGTTGAAACTTATCCGCTTAATTTAAATAAGAAGGTTGATATCGGTCAAAAAAATCTTTTATTTTTTGATTCTGACTTGAGTATAAGGAACAAAAAAAACTTATCAATCAGCCGGGATGATTGGTTTACACTTGCTCCTAAACAAGGTGGACAAGGTGAATTTTCTAAATTTTTTTCTAAAGCCAAAATAATTAAGGGAGTTAAAATAGAGGCGGTTGGTTTAAAAAATCATCAAGTTCAATATCGGGGAAGTAAAAACGGCGGAAAAAACTGGTCAGATTGGGGAAATAATTCAGAAAGTTTAGGCAAAGTTAATGCGATTTGGTTGAAAATAAATTTTCAAGCCGGAAAAAAACAAGCTAGAATTATAGATATAAAGTTAACCGATTAATATCCACGCTCTTTTTATTTTCTTTGATTAACTTGCCTAGGTTTCTTATTAACTTATTACAATTCTTTAATCTTAATCATAAACTGATAAAATAGATTATACTCATAATGACACCACAAGAAATTTTTTACTATACTGTTTCCGCCTGCTCCTGGATTTTCATTATTATGATGGTGGTTATTTTTTACCGGATAAATAGATGTATCAGCCAATGGCAAAGAACAGTTGGCCGAATTGAATCAGTTATTGATTCTATACCAAAAACAATAGGAGGAATAATTAGAGCAACGATTATTAGTATTATTAAAAAGATTGGAGGTGAAAAAAATGAAAGAAGAAAAACGTGAAGGATTGAATATGCTTGGTGCGGCTTTAGTTGGGGCTTTAGTTGGCGCCGGAGTCGCTCTGCTTACTCAAGAAGAAAAACGAAAGGTGATTAAGAGTAAAATGGCCGATATTGTTGCTACCGGGGAGGAAAAAGTTGATGAAATTATGGTTAAGGTTGAGGACTTAAGCTCTGTTCAGCGTGAAAAATTATTAAAGCGGATGGGAAACCTCCGCCGGAAATTAGAAGAATAATTTTAGTAAGGGAACGCATTTTTGCGTTCCCTAATATGTTATACTAACTTACAATGGTTAAAAAAGGCAAGATTGCCAAGCAGGCGATTGAAGATAAACTGGAAAAGAAAAAAAAGCAACGCTTTGAAGGTGAGTCTACTCCAGGTGGGCATGCTCAAGGTTTGGAAACCGATGATAATGTCCGTGATCAAGCAGAGGATTTAGGGCTACGGGCAGAAGAAGAAGTTGAAAAGAAAAAAGAAACCTGGAAAGGTCTTTCTCCCTTCCAGGCCTTTTTAAAAAAGCTTGGAATTAAGCGTAAGTGAAAGTTGTGTAAAATTAATCATGCAGGAGTGTATTAATTATCAACAGTTAGATGAAAACAATGTTCAGTGCCAAACTTGTGCGCATTTTTGTAAAATAGCTACGGGGCAGGTCGGTATTTGCGGTGTTCGTCAAAATAAGCAGGGCGAATTATATTTGTTAACCTATGGAAAATCACCGGCGGTTAATATTGACCCGATTGAAAAAAAACCGTTGTTTCATTTTTTGCCCGGAACTTATTCTTTATCAGTCGGCACTTATGGTTGTAATTTTCGGTGTGGAAACTGCCAGAATTTTTCTTTATCTCAAATACAAGGTTTTAAAGGAGATATAGATGAATATGAACACCTGAGTTGGGGAGAAAATTGGTCCCCGGAAGGGTTGGTTGAAAAGGCCTTAGAAACAGATTGTCAGTCAATTGCTTATACATATAATGAGCCGACTATTTTTTTAGAATATGCATTGGATACAATGAAGTTAGCTCATCAGAAAGGTCTTAAAAATGTTTGGGTCTCCAACGGATTTATGTCTTCAAAAACTTTAGAAACAATAATTCCATATTTAGACGCGATTAATATTGATATTAAGTCTTTTAAAAACGATTTTTATCAACAAAACTGCGGTGCCCGGATTAAGCCGATTTTGGAAAACTGTAAAAAACTGGCTGAATCAGATGTTTGGTTGGAAATAACTACTTTAGTTATTCCGACAAAGACGGATGATTTAGATATGCTTCGGGACCTAGCCCGGTTTATTAAAAATCATCTTGGAGAAGATGTGCCCTGGCATATTAGTGCTTTTTCATCCTCAATTTCCTGGAAAATGAAGAATTTACCGAATACGCCACCGGCAAAAATAGACGACATTTATCAGCTTGGGAAAAAAATTGGTTTGAGATATGTTTATGCTGGTAATATTGGAGGGGAAAAGCAAAATACATATTGTCCTAAATGTGACGAGTTGGTTATCCGCCGTGTCGGCTATCAAATTGATAAAGCCGGTAGTTTACCTCAATGCCCAAACTGTTCACACCCCATTCCCGGCATATTTTCTACCTAAACCGACGAGATAAGTTCTCGACTTGCCTTATAGTACTGTGGCTCGAAATGTGGTACTTAAATTTGAATTTCGGCGATTGATTTGTTATAAATAATCTACTATGCAAATTTACAGTGATGTTTTTGAAGAAAATCAGGATATTCCAAAGAAATACACTTGCGACGGGCAGGGAATAAATCCTCCTTTAAGGATAACTAATGTTCCGGGGGAAACTAAAAGTTTAGTATTGATTGTTGATGACCCCGATGCACCAGGTGGGACGTTTACACATTGGTTGGTTTGGAATATTCCGGGTGATATAAACAAGATAGAAGAAGACAGTGTTCCCGAAGGGGCTTTAGAAGGAATGAATGACGGTGGAGATGTTGGTTATTATCCTCCTTGTCCTCCTGAAGGATCGCATCGATATTTTTTTAGAGTTTATGCTTTAGATTCATTTCTGGATATTGAAGTTGGAGCAGAAAGAAATAAATTAGAACATGTAATTGACGGTCACATTTTAGATCAAGCGGAACTCATTGGTATATTCAGCCGGGAAAAGATTTAATATCTTAGTTGAGCAGCAACTTCAAACTTATCCAGGTATTCATTGTCCTTAATTACAATTATTTTTCCGCTCTTTTCAGTAACGGATTTAACCAGCCAAGGGGATAAGTTTTTAACTTTTCGTCTTTTTGGTTTTGGTTTCAGCCAAAGTTTACCTTTTTCGTCTATATATCCATCTTTTTTTATGACCGGTGGAATAAAGAGGACACTTATTTTTTCTTTTCTTGCCGCTGGGATTATTTCAGACCAAGTCTTGGCAAATAATTCATGATTTTCCTTAGCTGTTTTAAATGCTTCATGTCGTTGTTTTTGTTGATATTGGTTAATATTTTTAATTGTTAAATCCTTGATTTCTTTTTTTGTTTGGACATTTTTAGTTACTAGCAAAGGTTTAAAATTAGTTTTGATAAACGATTGTTCAATAAGATTATCAATCAAGGTATTAAAGGGGTAAGTATAAAAAATAACTAAGTGGTCAAATGTAGCTTTAAGATGTTTCTCGTCCTGAATAAAATCGATAACCTCATTAAGAAAGAGTTGATTAGCCAAAGCTTTTTCATTTTCGACTGTTCCGGTTCCACTACCGTAAAAAATTCGGCCACCGGTATTTAAGTTTCTTTGCTCAATATATTCCTTCAAATTCTTGATTTTTGTTTCTAAATACTCATTTTCTCGGTGAAAAACCTTTTTTATTTGCTGATTTCCAAGAATATAAACATCAGCTTTTTTTTGGTCAATATTAATGATTACGGCTTTTGCGGCAGTATTTCTGATCCAAATAAGTTGGTCAAGGTCGTAAGTTTTACCGAGAAAAGTTTCTTTCCTCGGGGGCTTAATAAATTGACTAATAATAAGTTTTTCCGGTTTTCGTTTATTGAACCGACAAAATAAACCAACCCCGGAAAAAATTTTATCAAAGGAATTGATTCTTTTCTTCATTAAATTAACTATTTTTTGTGGTAATTGTTGACGTCTGCTTATTTCAGGGTTATTTTTGAAAGTTTTTAAAATTGCCGACTTTAGCTCTTGTTTAATTCTTTTTTTAATTTTTGCTTGTTTATCTAACGGCTTAATAGGAAGGTAAACAGTTAAAAAATGATCCGTTGAAGATTTAGAGTTTACCTGGTCAATAATTTGGTCATATTTTTCTTGTGTTTTTACCATGAAATAATAATTACAGTTAAATTTTATTTTTCTATTTACAAAAAGTAAGAAAAGGGTAAGAATTATTCTTTAAGCATGTAGCCGAATCCGCGGACGGTATGGATCAGTTTTTTTTCAAAATTTTGGTCAATTTTATTCCTGAGGTAGCCGATATAAACGTCCACCGCCCTGCTTTGAATATCAACGGGATAGTTCCAAACTCGATTGAGAATTACGTCTCGGCTGAGAACACGCCCTTTATTTCGGGCTAAAAACTTTAACAAAGAGAATTCCCGCGGGCTGAGGTCAATTTCTTTTCCACCTCGAGAAACACTGAACTTATTTAAATCAATTTTTAAATTGTCTATTTTAATTACGTTTTTTACATTGTCTTCTTGTCTTAAAGCCAAATTAATCCTTGTCAATAATTCTTCAATAGAAATTGGCTTGGTTACATAATCTTTGACGCCGAGTTTAAAATCCCGGATTAGATGATTTTGGTCATGTTCTTTAACAATTGTAATTATTGGTAAGTCAGGAAATTCTTTTGACAATTGCTTTGATAAATCATGAGGATCCAAATTATTTAAATCATGTTCAAGAAGAATTAGATCCGGAGAAGTTTTTTCTAATCTTTGTTCAAGGTCTAATTCTGATTTAACAATATTGACATCAATACCTTCGTCTCCAAGGTGATCCTTGATGTATTTCGCCAATTTACCATCCGGTTCCAGTAATAGAATTTTGGTCATAATTTATTTTACCATGGTAAGCCGGTCTTACAGAATTATTACTAATCATTAAACTTAAATTTAATTAGGGAGGTTAAATTAAATTAAAATGGAAATTAAATTAACTATCGACGGTTTTGACTTAACAGATGAGCAGGCAATGATAGTTAGGGACAAGTTTGAAGCTAAACTTGATCCGCTTCTTGAAGATTACGCCCCTGATGTGAAAACGGCAACAATGACGATTAAAAAACGTTCACGTTGGGGATACAAAATGAAGTTTACTATGGTTCTTCCCGGGAAAGAATATATTCATGCGGATACGGTTAACGATTCTTTGGAAACCGGTGTGGTTGATTTAAAAAATAAAATTGAGCGACAAATTAAGAAGTATAAAAGTGAAATTCGTTCTTGACAAAAAAGTTTTTTTAGTATTATAATTTAGCAGTTAAAGATAATGACTGCCAAGCTGCTGGAAAATATTTCATGTTACATGTTGTGAGTTTATAAAGGAGGTGAAAAAATATGGCAATAGTCAAATGGGATCCTTTTGATTTGCGGTCTTTTGGCCGTTGGCCTTCAATTTGGGAAGAAGAGGAAGCCGAGTTTGGTGGAAGACAACTGGACGTTTATGAAACTGCTGATGAGGTAGTGATTAAGGCCGGTGTGGCTGGTGTTGACCCGAAAAATATTGATGTTTCTTTTGAAGACGGAGTTTTGGAGATTCGGGGGCAGGAAGAGGAGGAAAAGAAAGAAGGAAAGAAATATTACAAAAAGTCCAGCCGGAGTTATCGTTACCGTGTTGCCGTTCCCGGAAATGTTGATATGAAAACTGAGCCGGAAGCAGAGGTTGACAAAGGGGTAATTAAGATAATTTTTAAGAAGGCGGAAGAATCAAAACCGAGGAAAATTGAAGTAAAAGCAAAGTGAATGGCTGACGGGGCGGGGTTGCCCGCCCCTATGTTGCCCTTATTACAATGATTATGTTTTCATGGATCCCGCTCACCTATCAAGCCACAGTATCCCACAGGGTACGTGGCAAGTTCGCTAGACTCTCGCTTCACAAAAACTGCTTTTGGATATTTAACGCATAGTAGCTCGCTCGAGACTCCATCCGAAAACATAAATCATTGTATAAACTAAGTAAAAAATCTCAGAGGTTGTTGTTTGGTATAATGATTTATGTCTTTCAATTGCAAGATTTTAAAAACCGATTATGTAACTCATGATGTTAAACGGTTTATTTTAGAGAAGCCGAAGGGGTTTCAGTTTACTCCCGGTCAAGCAACCGAGATGTCGATAAACTTGGCGGAATGGAAGGATAAAAAGCGGCCGTTTACGTTTACTGCCCTTAACGATGATCAGGTCTTGGAGTTTATTATCAAAGGATATTATGACCATCAAGGAGTGACCAATAAGCTTCATCAGCTTAATCCCGGTGATGAATTGATTATTCGAAAACCGTGGGGGACGATTAATTATCAAGGGCCGGGAGTTTTTATTGCCGGGGGCGCCGGAGTTACTCCTTTTATTGCTATCTTGCGCCAGTTAAGAAAAGAAAATAAAATTAAAGATAATACGTTTATTTTTTCAAACAAGACTGAAAAAGACGTAATTTTGGAAAAAGAATTTAAACAAATGTTTAAAGATGGGGGAAAATTAATTTTAACTTTAACGGAAGAAAAAAATCCTTGTTATGAATCCGGCCGGGTAGATAAAGATTTTTTAGAAGAAAAGGTTGATGATTTTAACCAAAACTTCTATGTCTGCGGTCCACCGGCAATGGTCAAAGATTTAAAACAAATATTGAAAGATTTAGGGGCAAATATGGACGAGATAGTTTTTGAAAAATAATTATTTTTCTACTAAAGGGACAAACATTACTCCGCCGAAATTTTCTTTTTTAAATCCGGTTTCCGTTTTAGTTAACCGGACTAGATTTTGGTGTAAACCATTTTTTAATGGCAAGACAATTCGACCGCCTATTTTTAGCTGTTCCTTCCATGCCCGAGGAACATCCTTACTCGCGGCGGCGGATTTGATTGCGTTAAAAGGAGCAAAATCAGGAGCTCCATTGCGGCCATCACCGATGACTACTTTTACGTTATTGTAGTTTAGACTTTTCAGTGTTTCGCGTGCTGATTTTGCCAAGTCAGGAATAACTTCAATTGAGATAACTTGCTTTGCCAAATATGAAAGTACTGCGGTCTGGTATCCTGATCCGGTGCCGATATCAAGTATTTTTTCATCACCGTTTAATTCCAGCAATTGGCACATTTTAGCGACTACATAAGGTTGAGAAATCGTCTGATTGTAGCCGATTGATAATGGGTGATCGGCATAAGCACTTGATTGCAAATTATCGGGGACAAATTTTTCCCTCGGCACTTTTTCCATAGCCTTGAGAATTCTTTGGTTAGTAATATCCCGTGCTTTTAATTGCTCCTCAACCATTTGATAACGTTTTTGTTTGAAGTTCGGCATCTTGTCTAATTTTAACACAGCAAATGGTTGACAAAGGGTTTTATAAGTTTTATCTTTAAACTAGAAGTTGTGTTTAAGGAATCCGGTTGAAATCCGGAGCTGTGCCGCAACTGTGAAAGCCAGAAAACTAGCAGCTTCTAATTATCCCGAGCAGGAAAAAATTATGACTGAAAGAATAGCTTTAGATTGTTCCAGATATAGCTCCCCAAATGAAATACCGGTTGGTTTGGCTTCATTGTTTATTGAGGCAATGGATACTGAGGAGGAAGAGAAAAGAGTTGTTCCATATCGTTTTCAAAAAGTCGGTAATAAGGTTATTTCTCCGGAATGGGGAGATAAAGATATTATTAAATATTTTTCTTGGCAGTCAGAACGTGATTGTCGCGAAAGTGAAGCCGGGTTAAAATTAAGGCAAGCGTTGATTAATCACCCGGAAGGTACAGCCGTGATTTGGTTGTCACCTCCTGATGAGGAGTACACGGAAGTGCGGATTTCTATTGGCAAAATTGTTTGGGAAAATAATCTTAAAGAAATGCATTGCTACGGTATTTCCACTCAGTTTAGTAAAAAAGGATTTATAGCTTTAGTGGAAGGATTAGACGACAGTAAAGATATTGATTTAGGGAAAATTAGAAGCCAAATTTTTGTTTTATCAAGCGCTGATCATAAAAATCCCTGGCAGACTTTAAAAACAAAGTTGCCGTTGGGTAAAATATGGACGGAAATTGAAACTAAACAAGCGGACTTAAGAAAAAAAAGAGCTATAAGAGATGCTAAAATTTCGGTTAACTCAATGCCGGATCATTTATGGGGGTTGAATCGAATTAGAATGGGAGCTTATTTGGAGACGGCGATGGAAAGAATGGGATACAGGATAAATTCTGTTAAAAGTGGGTGCGGCGGACTAAATAAAGATTTAATTTTTTCTAATCCGAGTCGAATTTCCAATACACCTCATGGTTTACATTTTAAAGAAAACAGAAAAGGCGTCCACGTTAAGGAATGTCCCTATTGCGGTAAGAAAATAAACAAAATTATCTTCCCGGGTTATACCTGCGAGTGTGGAAAAACTTACCAGGGAGTATGTTAATATTAGCTTATGTCCAAACTAAAAAAATATTTTTACGGTTTCATACACTTAAATTTTATTTCCGGCTTTTTATATGCCTTTATTCATTTTCTGATGACACCGAGGACAACTGCTCTTCAAAGACGGCTTTGGGCTTATGAATCATGGATAATTTTTTCATTTTACTGCTTATTTTTATATTTAATGTTGGTTGATAAAAAGGTTAATTTTGAACAATTAAAACGGATAATATTGGTAAATTTACTGCTTTTAATTTTTCCCTGGGGATTATTTTTAATTTTTGCTCCGGGAGATTTAATGCAATTGATTGGTTTAAATTCAATTTATTGGAGGATTTTAGGAATTATGTCTATGATTGGAGCATTAATATATTATTTGCCTTATCGGTTTTATAAGCAAAAATGGGTTTTTTACATTTTGACTTTTGGTTTTATTGACAATTTTTTAGCCGGTTTAATTTTATTTATTTTATTCATTTATCACCGGGCGCCGTTTATTGTTCTCGGAGCTGTTCCGTTGCTTTTTTATTTTTCTTTTGTTTTTATGCGTCAGGCGAGGTATTTTAGAACTAGCCAACTTATTAGTGATAAGGGAACCAAGAATGATTAAGAAACTTTTTTTCTGGTCAGGAATATTTTTGTTTTTGTTTTCCGGTGTTGCTTATGCACAGGAAAAAGAGGTAACTTTGGAAGGTGAAGTATCTCAGATAAAAGAAGAAAGGCTAATCATTGAGGTAACTAAAGGCGAATTGGCCGGAAAAGAAGTTGAGGTTTTGCATAATCAGGAGAAAATAAGTGGAAGCCGGGATTATAAAATAGGCGATCAATTATTAATCGGTTGGACCCGAATGGACGGAACAGAAAGCTTTTATATTATTGATTATATTCGTCGGCAACCTTTATTAGCGGCCTTTTTTATTTTTTCCGTTTTGGTTTTAACTGTCGGGAGGTGGCGGGGTTTAAGCTCATTGTTGTCAATGGCTTTAACTTTTATAGTAATTTTTCAATTAATTCTGCCGGCTATTATTTCAGGAACTTCACCTGTTTTGGCGGCTGTAGCCGGTTCATTTTTAATAATTCCATTTACCTTTTATCTTTCACATGGTTTAAACCTGAAAACTACGGTTGCAGTGATCAGTACAATTATTTCCCTTATTTTTATCGGTTTGTTAGCTGTTTATTTTGTTGATGCCGCCTGGTTGACCGGTTATGCGTCTGAGGAAGCCGGTTATTTGCAAACAGTTAATCCAGAACAGTTGAATATGAAAGGTTTGCTTCTTGCTGGAATAATTATTGGTGCTTTGGGTGTTTTAGACGATATTACAGTTGCTCAGTCAGCCGTAGTTGAACAGTTGAATAGTGCTAATAAAGATTTGAAGTTTAAAGATTTATTTTTTCGGGCAATGAATGTTGGACGTGACCATATTGCATCGATGGTGAATACGTTAATATTAGTTTATACCGGTTCTGCTTTGCCCTTGCTTTTAATTTTTGTCAACAATCCGCATCCGGCTTTTGAAATTATTAACTACGAAATAATTGCGGAGGAAATTATTCGAACGCTTGTTGGCAGTATCGGTTTAATTTTTGCCGTTCCGGTGACTACTCTAATTGCTGTTTGGTTAATTAAAAGGAGGTAGGCAATTAGAAATGTTATACCAATTGACATATGAGGGATAATTTATTATCCTGAGATTAGGATGGAAAGAAATAAAGTCAAATTTGCAATTAACGGATTTGGAAGGATTGGTCGGGCAGTTGCCCGAGCTTGGTGGGAAAATTATCGCGAATCAAGTGAATTGGTAGCGGTTAATACGTCTGGTTCGATGGAGGTAGAGGATTGGGCGCATTTACTTAAATACGATAGTGTTTACGGCAGATTTCCAGCGTTGATACATATAAACGAACCGGAAAAGGGTAATGAAATAGGGAGAGTTGATATCGGCGGAAAAAAAATACCTTTTTTAGCCGAGCGTCAACCGAAAAACATTCCTTGGCAAAATTACCAGGTTGATGTTGTTCTTGAGTGTACCGGCGTTTTTCGTGATCGACGGGCAGAAGACCATTTTAAAGGTAAAGCCAAAAAAGTTATTATTTCTGCTCCTTCCAAAGATGTTCCGATTTATCTTTTGGGTGTCAACGCGGAAGAATATCGAGGTGAAAATCTAATTGAAATGGGCTCTTGTACAACCAATTGTGTTGCGCCGATAGTTAAGTTGATTGACCGGAATTTTGGGTTCGAAGAGTGTATTATGACAACCATTCATGCGCTGACTTCCAGTCAAAATATTGTTGACGGTTCACACAAAGATTTAAGAAGGGCTAGGGCCGGGTCTGAAAACATTGTTCCGACAGGCACCGGAGCAGCTAAGTCAGTTATTAATGCTTATCCGGAAGTAAAAGGCAGGTTTGCCGCCAGTGCAATCAGGGTTCCTGTACTTTGCGGTTCTTATTCTGATTTAATTTTTAAAACGCATCGTAAAACAACTATTGATGAGGTAAATAAGGTTTTAGAAACAGCAGCCGCCGGTGAATTAGTGGAAATCATGAAAGTTTCCTATGAGCCGTTGGTTTCAAGAGACATTATTGGCAATACCGGGTCAGCGATAGTAGATTTACCGATGACGGAGGTTTTATCAGACGATATGATTAAAATTTCTGCTTGGTATGATAA
Organism: uncultured Gammaproteobacteria bacterium; assembly: GCA_964468355.1. GTDB lineage: Bacteria > Patescibacteriota > Microgenomatia > UBA12405 > JAHJSD01 > CAYSLZ01. Next base: position 29,334 of record CAYXSV010000006.1, on the reverse strand, counting down.
TGAATATGGCTATTCCTGCCGTTTAATAGAAATGGCGGAATACGTTATGACTTCGTCATGAGCCTTTGACTCAAATTGTCGGGTTTATCTTGAATTCATTTTCAAAAGGATTGTAGTTTATTTCCTCTTTGGTTATGACCTCGACTTTTTCAACTGTTGCTGCCGAAGGTCCTTTTTTAAACCATTTAAGCATTTTTTCAATATTTTCTTTTTTACCAACAGCTAACGCTTCAACACGGCCGTCACTTCGATTCCGAATCCAGCCGGTTACGTTATTTTTTTCTGCTTTTTTAACTGTATTTGCCCTGAAGCCGACATTTTGTACCTGTCCGTAAATAAGAACTCGAATGCGAGTGAATTGATCATCTGTCATTTAATTAATATATTATACCAGAAATAGGTAGGAAAAGAAAATATATTGCTATATTGTCATATTGCCATCGTAGGAATGCAATGAATTATGTTTTCGTATATAGTCTTGAGCGAGCTACTATGCGTTAAAGGTTTGAAAGTACTTTTTGTGAAGCGAAAGTCTAGCGAACTTGCCATGTACCCTGTACGGTACTGTGGCCAGATAGGTGAGCGGTATCCATGAAAGCATAATCATTGCATGATTTTTAACGTCCTAGTCTAATCGTTTATACAAAACAGATATTTCATTCCGGTAGATTTCCCGCCAGGGGGCATCTTTGTTTTTTTGAATTTCCAAATCCAAAAATGTTTTTGGTGGAATGAGGATATAATCAATATTGTATTTGTTTAATTTTTCTTGGTATCCGGGCCGAGCTTGTAGAATTTCAAGATGAAATTGGTAAGGATACTTGCCTGATTCAAGTTGATAAGCCGGAATATGGCCGGCAACAAAAATTAAATTATCAGGAAGCTGCCATGTTAAAAATCCTCCCCAACGGTAAAAGTTAAAAATACTTCCTTTTAATTGGTTTGTTTTAATAAAGTCAATTGCTTGGCAGGGATAGGAAGTCATTCCTTCCCGACAGAAATTATTAAAATTAGAATTAATTTTTATTGTCTGAGGAATTTGAATAATTAAAAAGAGGATAACAATCGCGGACCAGAAAATGTTGACTAGATAGGCGGAATTTTTTTTAACATTTACTGTCATGAAAAAAGCTAACGATTGAATCAGGAAGAATTGGGGCAAGTTACGCCGGGCGTTTAAAACTAAGTATAAGGCGCTTAATGTTGATATTGGCCAAAAAAATTTTGACAAAGTTTTCTTACTCTTTTTTGTCCAGATAAATAAATATAAAGAAAAAAATATTATTGATATGAATTTTAAATTTAAGCTGGGGGGAGTCCATTCAGCAATCATTGTGTTTAAAGGAGCAGTCATTGTAACAAAAACGTGTTTATAGTTGTCAAACCCGTAAGGATTAAAAAGAGGCGTAATTATTACAGGTAAGATGATTATCGGTTTTAGATTAAGAAGTGCCCATAGGCAGGTTAATAAAATTCCGTAAAAGTAACTTCCGTGAAAATTAGCCCAGAATAAAAATAGTAATCCCAGCCAAAAAGTTTTTTTGGTGGAATTTTTTACTTTTATAAGTATATAAAAAAGCAGGGACAGGAAAAGGACAGAAGTTACTTGACCTCTTAAACCGTATTGTAGAATTGACCAGCCGCCAATGGTTGTAATAAGCCCGGTAAGGGTGGTTTTAGTTAAGTTTTTGTTAAATAGAAGCCAAATAAAGTAAAAACTAATTGTTATGATGATAGAGTTTAAGATACTAAGCCCCCAAAAACCAAAAAGACGGTAAATAATAGAGATTAATGGTTGATAGAGGGTGTAAGAGTTAGGCCAGGGCTGATTATGGAGAAGTACTGTAATTTTGTTTTCGGTCATCGGCCGTCCGTAGTTCAGGAAGTAATTTCCGTATCGGAAGTGCCATCCTAAATCAGTATCAATCGGCGGTAGAAAAAAAATAGTGAAAATAGCAATAAAAAAAACATACAAGGCGGTCTTTTTCATGATTTTATTCTATCAGTTCCGGTTGACAGCAGACAGACGAATAAGTCTCTTTAATTGACGCACTGGTAATTTGATTATTTTCAATTGTAATCAGGCCGATTGCACCTTTTTTTGTTTCTTCCGACCACATCTGATCAAAAACAAAATTGCCCAGGGAGTAAAAAATCGGTTTGTCCTGATAATATTCCAGCGGTTGAATTACGTGCGGGTGGTGGCCGATGATAATATCAGCGCCGGAATCAATTGCCAATTTAGCCAGTTCTTTTTGTCTTTCATTTGGTTGGTCCTGGTATTCCTCTCCCCAGTGAAAATTTATAACTAATATATCTACATTTTTTTTGATTTCTTTACTTTTCACTTTTAACTTTTCACTTTTAACTTTTTGTACCGTATCATCAAACCCCAGAAAGCCGATTTTTGTCCCTTTAATTTCGGTTATCCAGCTTTTGTCCTCATAAAAATAATCAATATTATTTTTCAGTAAATTTTTCGTTGTTTGTGTAATTCCCTCCAAACCGTAGTTATTGATGTGATTATTGGCCAAGCTCATTCCGTCAAATCCGGCATAATTTAATCCTTGAATATTTTCGGGTTGACCGCAGAATTTAAATCCGCTTCGTATAATTGGACAGTTTTCAATAACCGGTCCTTCCAAGTTGCCAATTGAAATATCAGCACTGTTAATAACATCCTTAATTTTTTCAAACGGAAGATTAGGGTTATTTTGCTGAATAATTTGGTAATTTGTTTCTCGGCCCAGGCCGATGTCACCAACAGCAGCAATAGTAATTTTGTCTTGCTTAGGTGTCGGCGTTGACATTGATTGAAAAATTTTTGGTTCCGGAGATTTAATCTGTTCAACATTCGGTTCCATTCCCCACAGCAATCCGCCGATTACACCCGTTACTCCAATCCAAACAATTAAAAACAACCATCTTTTCATATTCAATTCTACCAAATTAGTCAATTTTCCCACTCAAAGTATTGTGTCTATCCTAACTTCTACGATCGTAGCGCTAAGGATAGTAAGAAAGTGGAACAGGTTTAAGTTTTATTCAAATGCTAAAATGTTAAGTATAAAATGTCGAAATTATATATCGGAACATCCGGTTTTTCTTACGACGACTGGGTGGGTGATTTTTATCCAATGGATATTGCTTCCAATAAGCGTTTGAATTATTATGCTGAATATTTTGACACGGTAGAGATAAATAATTCTTTTTATAACTTGCCGACCAAAAAAACTTTTCAAAACTGGGCAGATGCAGTTCCGGATGGTTTTGTTTTTTCGGTTAAAGCCAATCGTTATATTACCCATATGAAAAATTTAATGGTTGACGAAGAGCCAATAAACAGATTATTAAAACGGGCTGAACCGTTGGGCCGAAAATTGGGCCCGATTTTATTCCAACTCCCGCCGCAGTGGAATTTAAATCTGGAAAGATTAGAAAAATTTGTTAATCTTTTGCCGACTGATTACCGATTCGTTTTTGAGTTTCGTAACCAAACTTGGTACACCGAGGAGGTATATGAACTATTAAAAACAAACAATTTGGCTTTTTGCATTCACGATCATCAAGATGCGCCTTCACCGGAAATTGTTACCGCTGATTTTGTTTATTTCCGTTTCCACGGCCCGGACGGCTATTACCAATCTAAATATAATGATCAGCAATTAGAAAATTGGAAATTGAAAATTCGAAAATTCCTCCGTCAGGAGGTTGAAGTATATTGTTACTTCAATAATGATTTTCAAGGGTTTGCAATTGATAATGCACAAAAGTTAAAAAATTTGTTATTATCAGATTATGAAGATTGAAGCTGTAACTTTTTTTGGACATTCTGAAGCAAAACCGGAAGGTGAAGAATTTCAGGCAGCGAAAAAATCAGCTTTCTTGTTAGCCCGAAAAGGAATAACTATTGTCAACGGAGCCGGTCCTGGAATAATGAAAGCATCTACGTTAGGAGCAAAAGAGGCCGGCGGCAAATCAATAGGGGTAGGATTTACCGGAGAAGGGATGACTAATTTTGAAGGCCGTGATCCTGATAATCCGGTTGATGAGGAAATTACAGCTGAGGATTATTGGCAGAGAACAAAAAAGCTTTTAGAACTTGGTGACGTTTATGTAATTTTTAACGGTGGTACAGGAACCGTGTCCGAATTTGGAATGGCCTGGGGATTGGCCAGGTTATTTTTTGGCAAACACAAACCAATGCTGCTTTACGGGTCGTGGTGGCATGATATTATGGAAGCATTCGGTAAAAATATGAAAATCAGACAAGAAGAACTTCAGGTTTATGAAATTGTTTCTACTCCGGAAGAAGTTTTAAACAAAATAGAGGAATTAACAAAAAATTAATAGCTAATACTCATTCTCGAAATGCGCGATCGCTCAATACAAGAAGTTTTCTTGACAAATAGTGGTTTTGGGTATATATTCATAACATATGACTAGACCAAAAAGACTCAGGCGGGTTAATTTTATACCAGAGATAACTTATTTTAAGCCGATCAATGTTCCTTTAGCGCATTTAAAAGAAGTTAATTTAAATTTTGATGAACTAGAGGTGCTTCGTTTAGTTGATTATCAAGAAAAAAGCCAAGAAGACGCGGCTCAAAAAATGGCTGTTTCACAAAGCACAATTCAGCGTATTTTGACCTCGGCTAGAAAAAAAGTTGCTAAAGGATTAATATTAGGACAAGCAATAAGAGTGAAAGGAGGTGAAAATAAAGTGGCACAAGGTGACGGTTCTGGAAGACCAGGGAGAGGGCGTAGACCAGGAAGTGGACAGGGCCGAGGAAGAAAAGGAGGCCCCTTACAAGCAGGTCCAGGTGGATATTGTAGTTGCCCAAACCCGGAATGTGATTATCAAGAAGTTCATAAACTAGGAATACCTTGTTTTCAGCAAGTTTGCCCAAAATGTGGCAGTCAGCTGATTAGAAAAAGATGAAGATTGCTATTGCTGCAGACGGCGAAAAAAAGACAAATTTTGTTGACTCTCGTTTTGGAAGATGTCCCTTTTTCCAAATTGTGGATTTAAATAATCCCGATGATGTTAAGGTTATTTCAAATTCTGGTGAAAATAGCCAACGGGGTGCTGGTATTGTTGCTGCCCAATTGATTGCCGACAATGAGGTAGAAAAAGTCATCGCCGGCAATTTTGGTCCTAATGCTTTACAAGCATTAGAGTCAAGTGGTATTCAGGCAGTAGCCAAAGGTGAAAGGCAGTCAGTTGATCAAATTATTAAGGAGTATCGAAGTGAATGATTTAAAAAAGGGTCAACGATTAACGGAAACAGCGGCTGGATTAGAAGGGTTTTTAGCCCTATCTAAGGTGGTCATTGGTTTACTTTCCGGCAGTATTGTTTTAATTTCTGACGCTTTACACAGTGTTTTTGATTTGCTGACTATTTTTGCTTCTTGGCTTGGATTGAAAATGGCTCAAAAAGATCCGGATGAGAAATTTTCATATGGTTATTACAAAGCAGAAAGTTTAGCGACACTGTTTATTTCTTTGTTAATTTTTTACGCATTTATTCAAATGTTTTTTCAAGGATATTCTCGATTGCAAAAGCTAGGCGTTATTGAACTACCTTTTTTTGCTTTGGGAATATCATTAGTTGATGCGGCAGTCCTTTTCTTTTTTGGCCGTTACGAAATAAAAGTTGGCAAAGAAATTAATTCTCAAAGTTTAATTTCTTTGGGTAAAGAAAATCGAACCCATCTTATTACTTCTTCCGCAGTCTTTTTGGGTACTCTAGCAACCGTAAACCAAATACCTTATGTAGAAGGAATAATTACTCTTCTAGTTTCCGGTTTAATTTTTAAAATCGGCTTGGAAACGATTAGAGAGGGAATTCTAGGATTAATGGATGTTAGTCCTGACGAAGAGGTAAAGCAAAAAGTTATTGCTGTTGTTGAATCCGTTCCCGGGGTAAAAGAAGCGTTTGATTTAAAGCTAAGAAAATCCGGGCCTTACCTTTTTGGTCAAACTAAAGTTGGGGTCAGTAAGAAACTGAAAGTTAAACAAAGCCATCAATTAGCGGACCAAGTTGAAGAGAAAGTAAAAAATAATTTCGATGGTGTTAGTTCTTTTATAGTGCATGTGGAGCCATATGTTGATGAGTTCAGACATTTAGTTTTGCCGATAGAAGAAGATCAAGGACTAAATTCTTTTTTATCTAACAAGTTTGGACGAGCCCCTTACTTTTTGTTTGTCAACTTAGAGGGGGACAAAATTAAAGGAAGCTATATAATTAAAAATCCTTATGTGAATAAAAAAGTCAGAGTTGGTTTAGCAGTGGTGAAATTAATCAACAAACAGCAAGTTGATACTTTAATTACAAAAGAAATTGGGGAAATATCTTTTCACACTTTAAGAGATTATCTGATTGATATTTATCAGGCAGATGAAAATACAGGTTTGCAGGTAATAAATTTATTTACGCAAAGAGAATTAAAAGAGCTTTCTCAGCCAACTAAGCGAAATGAGTAAAATTAAGCAAATTGCAGTTACCGGGGGTAAAGGCGGAGTGGGTAAATCAACGGTTTCAATTTTATTAGCTAACCAAATAGCTAAAAAGGAAAAAGTTGTTCTTGTTGATGCTGATGTTGAGTGCCCTAACGACCATCTTCTAGTTAATCGGAATTTGAAAAAAGAGAGCAAACAAATTTACGCTAACTACCCTCATTTAATTAAAAATAAATGTAAAAAGTGTGGTTTGTGTGGGCAGAAGTGTCGCTTTAATGCTATTTTTGCCCCGGTGGGTCAGTACCCGAAGTTTTTCCCGGAATTGTGTGCTAGTTGCGGCTTGTGCTGGGAAATTTGTCCCTATGGGGCAATAAAACCCAAAAAAAAATTAACAGCACATTTTTATGAAAACCAAATTTATTCTAATTTACTTTTAGTTACTGGAATAACCGAGGTTGGGGTTGAGGAAACAGGACCTATTGTCGGCCAGTTAAAAAAGCATGCTTATGAAAAAGCCAAACAATTTGGGGCGGAAAAAATAATTATTGATACTGCTCCTGGAACTCATTGTAGCGTAATTAATGCCCTGTTGGAAGTTGATTTAGCAATTGCGGTTACTGAGCCAACGCCCTTGGGGCAACATGATTTGGGTGTAATCATTGAAGTTATTAAAAAACTGGGATTGGACTATCGAATAATAGTTAACCAAAGTGATTTAGGTAATTTAAAATTAATCAAAGATTATTTTGATAAGGAGAAAATAATCGCTGAAATTCCTCATAGTTCAAATATAATTAAAGCTTATACCCAAAAGAAATTATTAGAGTTAGATAGTTATCAAATAGAAAAATGTCTAGAAAAGATTTAACTATTGCTGTTGCTTCTGGAAAAGGCGGAGTTGGTAAATCAATGTTTACTTCTGCTTTAGCAATGCTTTTAAGCCGTGACCGGGAAATAATTGCAATTGACGCTGATGTTGATGCCCCCAATTTACATTTGTGGTTGGGAGGGATTGATGATTGGGATGAAACGAAAAAAGTTTCCCTAACTGAAAAGGCTAAAGTAATTAAAAGAGATTTTAATTGTCAAGATTTTAAAGTTAACTGTCAGTTTGGAGCAATTAGCTGCAGCGATAATCAGTTGAAAATTAATCCTTTTTTATGTGAGGGTTGCGGTTTGTGTCAAGAAATTTTAGGACCGGAAATAATTAAAATGGAAAAAGTTGTTAATGGTGAAATTAAGTTTAAGAAAAGTATTTTCGGTTTTCCTTTGATTTCTGGGCAGCTTTATCCTGGCCAAACCGGGTCAGGCAAGATTGTAGATGAGATAATTGAGTTTAAAAAAGAGCTTTCCTTTGATATCAAGTTAATTGATGTTCCAGCGGGGTTGGGTTGTCCGGTAACTGCTGCATTAAAATCAACAGATTTAGTTTTGTTGGTTACTGAACCAACACCAACTGGCTGGTCAGATTTAAAACGAATATTGTCAGTAGTTAAAAACTTTAATTTAGATTGGCGATTAGTTATAAACAAATATGATCTTGATCAGCAAAAAACTGAAGTAATTATTAATTGGGCTGGAAAGAAATATTTAGGTAAAATAAGTTATGATAAAGATATATTTACTGCTTTGTCCCAATTAAAACCAATCATGGGAACAGATTTAAAGACTAAGCAAGAAATAGAAAAGATGTCATGGCGACTAAAAAAATTAACTAAAATAAAATGCCCAAAAAAACTTCCGGTTTAACCAATAGGGAAGTGAAGAATAGGTTGGATCAGTACGGCCCTAATGAAATTGAACGTCAGCAAAAAGTAGTTTGGCTGTCAGTTTTGGTAAGTCAATTTAAATCTCCATTAATATATATTCTTTTTTTTGCCGGCCTTTTAAGTTTAGTTTTAGGAGAGCTGATTGATGCCGGGGTGATTTTTTTGGCAGTTGTTGTTAATACCGGTCTTGGTTTTTTTCAAGAATACAAGTCTGAAAAGGCCCTAGAGTCTTTAAGGGGGATAGTTAAACCGAAAGCCGTTGTTCTAAGAGGGGGGGGAGAAACAGGAAATTGAAGCGGTTGATATTGTTCCGGAAGATGTTGTTATTGTAAAAAGAGGTCAAACAATTCCCGCTGACGGAAAACTTATCAACTCAAGAGATTTTTACGTTAATGAAGCAATTTTGACCGGTGAGTCCAGACCAGTGGCGAAAAAGGAGGAAGAAGAGGTTTTTATGGGTTCGACTGTAGTTTCGGGAACAGCTGAATTTTCAGTTACTAAAACCGGTAAAAAAACGAGAATGGGGGAGATTGCTTCAAAACTGAAAAGAACGGTCGGTGAATCTACTCCTTTAAGACTTCAGGTGCAGAAGTTAGCAAAAACTTTGACGTTAATTATCGGCATTTTATGCTTGATTGTTATGGTCGAAGGATTAATTCTGGGACGAGGTTTCGAAGAAATTTTCACTTTATCGGTCAGTTTGGCTGTTGCTGCTATACCTGAAGGTTTAGCAATTTCGGTAACCATGGTTTTAGCGCTTGGAATGAAGAGGATATCTAAAAAAAGGGGCCTGGTTCGTAAACTATTGGCCGCAGAAACTTTGGGGGCGGTAAATGTAATTTGTCTTGATAAAACCGGTACTTTAACTGAAGGTAAGATGCGGGTGGTTGAAGTTGAAACGAAAAACAAAGCAGAAGTGGAAAAAGCCCTGGTTATTGCTAACAGTTTGGTTAATGCCGTAGATATTGCCTTGTGGGACTGGATTAAAGATAAGACCTCAAGTTTTACCGGCGGAGAAGATTTGTTAGAGAAGGTGGAAGAACAGCTTCCATTTTCTGCTCAGCGGAAGTTTTCTGCCGGAAAAATGAATGGAATAATTTATATTTACGGGGCGCCGGAAATTTTATTAAAAAACTCGCAATTAAAAAAAGAGGAAGTTAATGATTGGGAAAATAAATTACAAGAAAAAACTACCGAGGGTTTTAGGGCAATTGCCGTTGGTGCAATAAAAGAAGACGTTTGGAAAAAGTTGGTTGAAAACAATTGGCAGGGAGTTAACGTTGATTTTCAAGGGTTGGTCTTTTTTTCTGATCCGGCTAGAAAAGGAGTAAAAAAATCTTTAAAATTGGCTAAAAAAGCCGGAATTAAATTAAAAGTTATTACCGGAGATTATTATCAAACAGCAGCTGCGGTAATTAACCGTTTGGATCTTAACCATGGTCCTTTGAAATCCTCGGAGGTGATGAGCGGAAAGAGTTTGGGAAAAATTTCCGCATCTGCTTTGGCCGGTAAAGTTGAGGAAATCAAACTTTTTTATCGAATATCACCAGAACAAAAAATTAAAATTGTTAATGCACTGCAAAAAAATGGAAAAACAGTAGCAATGATGGGCGACGGAGTTAATGACGCCTTAGCTTTAAAAAAAGCTGATATTGGAATTGTTGTTGGGGAAGCAACCGATGTTGCCAAACAAACTGCCGACATGGTTTTAATGGATTCAAACTTTTCAACGATAATTACTGCGGTTGAACAGGGCAGAATTATATTTGAAAATATTAGAAAAGTTATTGTTTATTTGCTCTCCGGGAGTTTTACTGAATTAATGCTGATTGGATTTAGTTTTGCGTTTAAACTGCCCTTACCGATACTGCCGGTCCAAATATTGTGGGTAAATCTGTTTGAAGACAGTTTGCCGGCACTGTCTTTAGCTTATGAAAAAGGAACTAGTGATGTAATGAAACAAAAGCCGAGAGATAAAAATACACGGCTTTTAGACAAAGAAGTGAAGACAATTATTTTCACTGTTGGCCTAGTAAGTGATATTTTATTAGTCGGCCTGTTTTTATTTTTTCTTAATTTGGGATATTCAATAGAAATAGTGCGGACAATTGTTTTTTTGTCTTTGGCTTTTGATTCTCTACTTTTTGTTTTTGCTACCCGCAGTTTGTCAAGAAATATTTGGGAGTTTAATCCTTTTTCAAACAAAACACTTAATTTTTCGGTGTTAATTGGTTTTATGTCTATGTTACTGGTGGCCTATGTTCCTTTTCTTGGTCAGATTTTTAGTACTATTCCTTTGCCCCCTTGGTTGCTGTTGATAGTTTTTATATTCGGTTTTCTGGATCTAATTGGAATAGAATTAATAAAGCTTTGGTATAAAGAAAAAAGTACGAAGTGATAATGTGGGCCGTTCAGGACTCGAACCTGAGACCTCTGTCTTATCAGGACAGCGCTCTAGCCGACTGAGCTAACGGCCCGCCTTCGTCTGTGACTACGGCGAGGCAAGCCCGCCATGTACCGTGCTTGTACTGGTACGTGGGTGGGCGGTAGAGGACTCGAACCCCTGGCCTTTTCTACGTCAAAGAAACGCTCTAGCCAACTGAGCTAACCGCCCCGTAAATTAGATTTTAACATTACTCTTATCCACCTTCAACTGATATTGTAGTATTAGTTAATGGTAATTTCATCTCCAAGAAAAAGAAACCGGTTACCTGATTACGATTATTCTGCGCCCGGCTGGTATTATATTACGATTTGTACGTTTAAACTACAGTGTTGGTTTGGGAAAATTGAAAATGGAAAAGTAAGATTGAATGAAGTTGGAGAAATGATTCGGACATGGTGGCTGAAGGTGCCCGAACGTTTTTACGGCACAAAAATTGATTGTTACCAAATAATGCCAAACCATATTCACGCAATAGTGATTTATTCACCTGAATCAGGGCGGACACATTGGTCCGCCCCTACAAATAAAAAAAATGTAGGGACAGACCAGTGTGTCTGTCCTCAAAAAGATGATTTTAATTTGTCTAAAGTAATTCAGTGGTTTAAAACAATGACGACTAATAGATATATCAGCAAGGTAAAAAATAGTAGATGGAAACCGTTTGAGGGGAAATTATGGCAACGGTCATTTTATGACCACATTATCCGTAATGAAAAATCACTATATAAAATTCGCACATATATTTCTAATAATCCGATTAATTGGTCCATTGATAGAAATAATCCTGATAGTTAGTAGTCATTCATGTAATTGTAGGGACAATCCTAGGATTGTCCTTACGGATAATATTTGGTATATTAATAACAGGGAGAATTTGGCTCCCCAGGTAATAAAATGACAAAAAAGGGATTATTGGTATTAGTTGGCGTAGTCGGGGTAATCGGCTTAATTGTTTTTATTTTCACCGGTGACCTTGGTGCAAAAAAAGCGGCAATCTCTTTGGATGCTTACCCGTCAGCAACAGTTTATATTGACGGGCGTGAGGCAGGATCAACTCCTTATGAGAACGATAATATTGAAGCAGGTGAAGTTGATATTCGTTTGGTACCTGAACAGAAAGAAATTGATCAGGTCTGGAAAAAAAAATTGATCCTTAACCCGAATACACAAACTTTTGTCAGCAGGGAATTTAACAGCAACCCAGAACTTACCGGAGGAAGATTAATATATCTTGAAAAAATTGCTTCTCGCGATAAAGCCGGTTTAATGATTAATTGTAAGCCGGATGAGTGTTCGGTAAGCGTTGATAATCAAATGCAGGGATTTACACCATTAAATTTAGAGGATGTCGGTGAAGGAGAACATCGGATTTCAATTTCCGCGCCGGGTTATAAAGAAGTTGAAATAATGGCGCGTACGCTTAAAGGATATCGATTAGTAGCTGAAGTGGAATTGGTTAAACAAGAGGAAGGATTAACTGATCAGTTAACTCCGACTCCAAATGAAACAGAGGTGGTTATTCCACAAGTTTTGATTAACGAAACACCGACTGGCTGGTTAAGGGTAAGAGGCGGGCCTGGTACCAGTTATGAGGAGGTAGGCAGAGTTGAGCCGGGTGAAAAATTCAACTTTTTAGAGGAAGATTCCGGTTGGTACAAAATAGAATACGAGGAAGGCGAAGAGGGTTGGGTTTCCAACGATTACGCGGAAAAGTCAGAATGATTCTTCTTGATCAGCTTTTTAAGATAGATAATTAGAAATATAAAACCTACTCCGACCATTAAAAAAGTCCAAACTTTCTGCCGGCTATTTAGTTGAAGTACTAATGTTCCTAACCCAGCAGAGAAAAGCCAGTAAATGATTGCAGTTGCCGGTTTAGAAAAGCCGGCTTTTAAAAACAAATGGTGTAAATGTTGAGCGTCTCCCCATACCGGCGCTTTGCCTTTTGAGATCCTTCTAATTATTGCCCAGCCCCCATCGAGCATAGGAATTCCGAGAGTTAAAATAACCGTTGCTAATTTAGCTCCTGAAAGAATAGCCAAAACGGCAATAAGCAGTCCAGCTAAGCTTTTTCCACTGTAGCCCGGCATAATTTTTTGTGGAGGGAAGTTGTAAGGAAGAAAACCCAAGTATGCTCCGGAAACAGCTCCGGCAAGAATAATTACCGGCCATTGGGTTATATCTTGAATAAATCTTAAACTTAGTATGCCGATGATTAAACTGGTGATAGAAATAAAACCGGGCAGTTGGCCGGCTATTCCGGCTGACCAGCCGATGACATTCATACACCATAAAATCCAAATTAAACTAATTAAACCGGCAATATTAATTGGGCCAATATTAAAATTTAAATTTATAATCCCGCCAAGTGGATTGGTAATAAAATTAATTTTTACACCGGAGGAGATAATTATCATTGCTGTTAGTGCATTGGTTAATAAGCGCAGATAGGGGTTAAGATTAAAAATATCGTCAAAAAACCCGACAATTACGGTTAAAAGAGAAGCGGCTAAAATTGCTTTTAGGTGAGGATCAGGGGAAAGAAAGACCATGCTGGTTAAAAAAATAGCAATAAAACAGCTGATCCCTCCTCCTCTAGGTATTGGTTTTTGATGAGTAATATTTTTCCTTTTTTCTTTTTGAGGGTCTTCGAGCCAATTATTTTTTTTAAAAAACCAGATGGTTAAAGGTGTAGTTGCGGCTGAAATTACTAATGAAAAAAGTGCCGGAAAAAGTATATGTTTCATCTAAAAAATTATTAAGACAATTTTAACTAGGGTTACCAAAGAAAAAAATGCAAAAATAGCGCTTACCCAGCTGAGACAATAACTGTAAAACTTTTTATTTTCGATAAATAAAGAGGCCAAAAACGAATTTAAAATAAATGTTGCTGAAGAAAAACCAGGTAAAAGCAGCAGGTTAACCGGAGAGGTAAGCTGGGGTTGTCCCCAAGGTTTAGAATAAAACAAAGGTACTTTTGGTGGAAATTTAGTAAAGAAGACAATAATAATTATTAATTGAATAATAATTAATATTATAGATAGTAGCAGGGCTCTAAAAATATTTTTATTTAACCAGAGATGGCCAATATTCGTTAAGAGATTAAGCCGTTTTTTTTCCGTCATTTAATATTTTTTGGTTACCCAATATTCCAACCTTTTTCCAAATAAGAGTTTTGTTTGTGCATCTAGACCGGGTAAAACAGACATAAAAAGAGTTGCAACCGGCATTAAAATCCATTGTAATAGATAAAGAGCTTTTCGTGGCAAGGTAAGGTTTTTGTCCTTTTTAGGTTGAAGCTTCCAATCAAGAAGAATGGTTATTGCCAGAGCAACCAAACAAATGGTTAAAATAATTTGTGAAAACTTGGGAAGGTTATACCCTAACGAAGTTTGGAAAAATTTCGGATTTAGTAAAGGTGGTAAAGTGGCCCCAAGTGTTAAAATAAACCAGTTTGTTACCCAAAGAATGTGAGTTTGCATTAATTTATAAGTTCGTAAAAGTCTAACTGAAAGAGGTATGTCTTTATGAACAATAGTTTGTTGTATTGCGTATGGAATGTCGGTTGCCCCCCAGGCGTGGCGTTGACATTGTAGATATCGATTTTTTAGTGCCATCCAATAACTTTTTCCTTCAGGCGCGTCAATACTTATTGGGGCGAAGATTGGTTTAACAGTTGATTTTCCCTTAGTAAAGAAAAATGCTTGTAAAAAAATATGCCAATCTTCAGGAATTATGTTTGTATCCCAATAGCCAACGTTATGTATAAGTTTGAAGCTGAGAGAATACCCGGAGTGGTTAAAAAAAAGACCGTCTGGTTCTTGAAGATGAGCCAGATAAATAATATTGCTGATTATTCCGACTATTCTAATTGGAGCCGGGACTTGGTTTAGGTTATTATGCCAAAAAATTGGTCCTTGCCAAAATTGGTAATATCGATTTTTTGATTGGCAGAATTTATAGGTTAAGGCGGAAAAATAATTAGAGTCAAATTGTGCGTCGGCATCACAAGTTGTTAATGTTAACTTGTTAATATCAAAATTTTGATTATTGACAAGCTTTTTTTTGGTTTCTTTTGCGGCCCAGGCCTCATTTGAAGCTTTACCTTTTATTTCACCGGCTATATCCGGTGGATGGTAAGTTGCAAACAATTGATAAAAGTTATCTTTAAACAATGAAATTAGTTTTTCAGCTCTTTCCTTGTGGTCTTTAGCCCTTTTTTCCATTGCTAAAACAACAATTAGTTTTTCTTTTGTTTCAATATTAGCTTGGTTGGCTAAAGATTGAAGGTTTTTAGAGATTGTTTTCACACTTTCATCATAATTAGGAATAATAACGACGTGTTTAATTTCTTTCCACTGAAGCCAATCTTTTTCTTTTTCTGAGTGATATTTCTTTTGCCAATTGATTTTTTTTGATTGATTTATTTTTAAATAACCGCGGATACCAAGAATTGCTGCTTTAAATGATTGATAAAGCCAGAAAATTAAGAACGCGATAACAAAGTAGGCGACAACCCTGGGAATTAAAAGGGAACCCCAAAATAAGAAAAAGATAATATTCCAAGTAAGCAAGCCGGGTATCATTTCCAAAAAACGATAAAATTTAGTTTTCTTATTCATATCTATTTATATTTTATCATTATTAAATTTTAGGATTGTACGTACAAAGTTATATTCTGGGAAATAGCGGCTTTGGTGCAGTTATTTTGCCACTAAACGTTTCAGCAATTTTATCAGCTGTTTGAGGCATAAAAGGTTTAAGATTAAAAGAGATATTATGTAGATTTTTAATAATCTTTTTAAGTTCTTTTTTCTTATTTTCGGAGTTTAATTCCCAAATTCTCTTTTTGGTGAATAATTGATTGGTAGATGAGATACTTTGAGCAGATTCGTTCCAAATAATATTTAAAGCCGCTGGTAAATTAAATTTATTTATTGCTTTGTTAAACTGGTTAAAAAATTTGGTTTTTGGTTCTTGATTAAAGGATATGTTGTTTTTTTCACAGAGTTTTGCTGTTCTGGAAACAAGATTACCTAAGTTGTTGGCGAGATCAGCATTATATTTTTTAATGTATCGATTGATGCTTATATTAGTATCGTTATGGGCTGGAAACGATGAGGCAATTAAATAACGTGTTCCGTCGATACCAAACCTTTCCACTAACTCCTCAGGGGTAATTAAATTTCCAAGTGATTTTGACATTTTTTTATTTTTCATAATATAGAAACTGTGAACAAATGTTTTTTTTGGCAGAGGTAGATTTATTGATAAAAGCATTGCCGGCCAAATAACGGTGTGAAACCAAAGAATTTCTTTACCTAAAACGTGTATATCAGCCGGCCAAAAACTGTTCTTGTTTTTTAAAAATTGAGTTGCGCTGTAATAATTAATTAAAGCATCAACCCAAACATAAATTGTTTGTGATTTATCCCAGGGTACAGGAATACCCCAATCAACTTTTGCTCTAGTGAATGAAATGTCATGAACCCCGTTTTTTAGTTTTGCTAGAACCTCACTCCGCTTACCTTCCGGAAAAATGTAATTTGTTTTATTATTTTCTATCAGTTTAATTAATTGGGGAACATATTTAGAAAGCCGAAAAAACCAATTTTCTTCCTTTTGTTTTACCGTTTGGCGGGGAGGATGAAGTGGACATCGGCCGTTTTCAATATCCGATTCCGTTAAAAATTTTTCACAGCCGATACAGTAAAGGCCTTCATATTTGGATTTGTATAAGTCACCTTGGTCATATAATTTTTGGAAAATTTCTCTGACTATTTTTTCATGTCTAGGATCAGTTGTTCTGATAAAAAAATCGTTGCTGATATTTAAACTTTGCCATGTTTTTTGAAACCGCGGCGAAATTTGATTACAAAATTCTTGAGGAGTCAACCCTTTTTTTTTGGCTGCTTCAGCAACCTTTGCCCCGTGTTCATCAGTGCCGGTAAGAAAAAAGACGTTATCATCTTTTAATCGATGGTATCTGGCCGTAATATCAGCGGCAATAGTCGTGCAGGTATGCCCAATATGCGGCACATCGTTTACATAATAAATAGGAGTAGTTATATAAAACTTTTTCGGCATTTTATTTCTTATTGGCCTTTTTAGCGTCATCTGTTTTTTTTGGCGAAGGAAGCTTTTCGGCTAATTGCCTTTTTATACGCGCTGCTTTGTTTTTATGAAAAATATTTCTTTTTACTGCTTTGTCAACAGCTGAATAAGCTTGATTTAATTTTTTTTGTGACGGACTTTCATTAAAGGCTTTTATTACCTGTTTAACTTTTCTTTTTGCTTTTAAATTGTATTCCCTTTTTTTTTGTTGGTTTCTTAACGCCTTTGCGGCTGATTTAGTTACTGGCATAATAAATTGATGATTAATAGTTAATCTCTGTTTATTATTTTATCATTTGGTTGTTAGACTAGCAAGAAATTGATATACTGGCAGAGATGATTAAGGCAATTTTTAAAAATGGTTCAAAAATTTTTTCCAAAAAACAGTCAAGTATTTTTTCAGCGGCCGCCATTCTAGGATTGACTTTTAGCATTTCGGCTTTTTTAGGTATTTTTCGCGACCGCCTTTTATATGCTAGATTTTTTGCTTGTTGCGCAGCGGAACTTGACGCTTACAACGCTGCATTTCGGATACCGGAAATTGTTTTCCAACTGCTTGTATTAGGAACTCTTTCAGCGGCTTTTATTCCGGTGTTTAGTGAAGAATTAGGTAAAAACAAAAAAAAATCTTTTGAAGTTGCTTCGTCAGTATTGAATTTATTAGTGTTAATATTTTTAATTTTTGGAGTGTTAATTATTTTATTTTCAAGACCTTTATCCGGCCTTATTGCTGCTGGTTTTTCTGAACAGCAAACTTTGTTGATGAGTGGGTTAATGAAAATTATTGTTTTATCCCAAATCTTTTTTTTGCTGAGTAATTTTTTAACTTCGATTTTACAGACTTATCAACGTTTTCTAGTTCCTGCCTTAGCCCCAATGGTTTATAACCTGGGTATAATTATTGGAATACAAATTTTGTCTCCTTATTTTGGTATTTGGGGGCCGGCGCTCGGAGTTTTATTAGGATCAGTTTTTCATTTTGCAGTTCAACTGCCGCTGGTGGTTAGAATTGGTTTTAAATATTTTCCGGTTATTGATTTTAAACTTGCCGGTGTTAAAAAAATGCTTTCTTTAATGCCGCCGAGGACAATTGCTTTGGGTATAAGGGAATTTCAGTCGACAATTATCCTGATTGTTGGAAGTAGTTTAACTGCCGGCCATTTGTCTTTGTTTTATTTAGGTCAGCGCTTGACCGGCTTTTTTTCAAGAGTTTTTGGTGTAACCATAGGACAGGCCTCTTTACCTGTTTTGTCACGAGAAGCAAGTACAAACAAACAATCACAATATGCCAAAACTTTAACCGGGTCGCTTCTTCAAGCTGTTTTTTTAGCTTTACCAACAGCAGTCATATTTTTAATTTTAAGAATTCCTTTGGTTCGGTTGGCTTATGGAGCTAAAGATTTTCCCTGGAAAGCTACTTTAATTACTGGACAAGTAATTGCTTTTTTGGTGCCTTTAGTTGTGTCCGGAACAATTAATGATATTTTAGGGCGTGGGTTTTATGCTCTTCAGGATACAAAAACGCCGTTAATAATTTCTTGGATTTCATTATTCATTTTTATTGGTATTGCTGTTGGTTATGAAGTATTTGGTAGAACAAGTGTTATTGGTTTAGCGCTTGCCAGCAGTTTTAGCTCTTTAATTCAATCACTTATTCTACTCTTAGTTTTGTTTAAAAAAATTAAAATGCAAATTTATAGACAAATTATCACTCCTTTGATTAAGATGTTTTTTTCAAGTTTATTAGGGGGAATAACAGTTTGGATTTTATTGAGGATCCTGGATAATTATGTTTTTGATACAACTAGAATCAGCGGCTTAATCGGCTTAACTACTCTTAGTAGTTTAGGCGGAATTTTTATTTATTTAGTGCTAGGCCTTTCTTTTCAGTTAAAAGAAGCCAGAGCAATTATTAAACTACTTAAATCAATTATAATTTGGCCGAGGGAAATTCTTCCTTTACAGGAATTGCCGCCCAGACCTGACTAATTTCCGGTTTTATTTTGACACTGGGGTTAGAGTTTAATATACTGAATTAATGCCTAAAAAAGAAATTAGTTTATTATCTGAAGAAAACGTCGTTAAAACATTAACTGACAAAACAGTTAAGTGGATTTTATCCGTTGGAAAATATATTGTTATATTTACTAATTTAGTTGTTATTGGTGCATTTCTCTCGCGGTTTTGGCTTGATAGACAGAATACTGATTTATCTGAAAAAATTCGTCAACAAAAAGCGATTTTATCAAGTGTTCAAAATTTTGAAAAAGAATTTCGCTTATTTCAGTCACGGTTAACAAAAATCAAAGATGAGTTTAATAGCGAATATGGGCCTGCTGATCCGCTTTTGATTATTGCCGAAAGTTTGCCTGCCGACCTACTTTTGTCTGACTTTAAATTTACAGAAAATAATGGAAAAATACAAGTTAACCTTAAGGCGCAGATATTTTCTGAAGTTGGTCTGGCTAATTTTATTGATAACTTATTATCTCAGCCGGAAATTTCATCCGTTCAGGTGGGAACAATAGAAAAAGAAGAAGGAAAAGGAGGAATGACAATTCAATTTTTAGTAAAATTTAATTATTTGGTTGATAAAAATGAACAAGAAAATACTGAAAAACCAGTTTAAAGAATATCAAGAAAAAATTAATACTAGATTAACAGAATATGCGGAGAATAAGAATAGTTGGCGTCATATGGAGGTTATTATTACTCTTTTGTCAATAACTTTTTTTATAATTTTTGCAATTAGACCGGCCGTTTTGACTATTTCAGGTCTAATTGGTGAAATTAATGAAAAAAAAGAAACCAGCAAAAAAATGCAAAGTAAAATAAATTCAGTTATTATCGCTCAGGAAGAATTTGCTTTGGTTCAAGGAAAAAGGGAAATTCTAGAAAGTTATCTTCCTTCTAAATTTTCGATTATTCAAGGGATTGTCCAAATAGCCGGTGCTGCTTCTGACAGTAATCTGGAAATAAATCAGATGAATATTAGAGGAATAGAAAATATGATTTCACCGGGCAATGAGTTTTCGGGATTGGAATTTAGTTATTCATCAAAGGGTGAATATGACCAGTTAAAAACCTTTATTAAGGATTTATCTCTGGTTAGAAGATGGATAGATGTCAGCAGTTATCAAGTTAATCTTGCCGATGAAAAGGATCAACCTGTAAATATATTAAATTTCAATGTGAGAGGTGATTTTAATTATTGGTTTGAAGAAAATTATGGAAAAAGAAGCTAAAAACAGACAGCGTGTTATTTGGCTGGCTGGTATTACTTTATTTACCGTTTTTATTTGGGTGGCTTTAGACAGTTATCACGAATTAGTTAGAAGGGACCGATTAGAAGACGTTAGTCAGCTTTTAACCCCGATTGATCCTGATTTGGATGAAAAAATTATTGAAGAAATTGAACAAAGACGTGAATATAAATTAGAAGAAGTTGAAGAATATTTAAAATCTAAGCCGACGGCGATACCAACTATTGATGATGAAGAAACGGAAGAGGAAATTGAAGAAGAAGAAGTCGTTCCGGAAGAAGAAGTGGAAACTGAAGCAGAAGACCTAGAAAAGTCGGATTTAGAGGAGACGGATTTAAAGAATTTAGAAACAGGTGAAATTGAAAATAGCAATGAATGAAAAAAAAATTCCTACTATTGTCGGAATTTTATTGGTTTTGGGAATAGTTGGTGGTCTTTTTTTAGTGAAAAATGGGACGGCCTTTTTTAGTCGGGCATCAAAGGAAGTTTTTCCTCAAGAAGTTAAAATTACTAACATAACTGACAGTTCGTTTACGGTTTCTTGGGTTACTCAAAAAGAAGCGATTGGATATGTAGAAGTTGAAGAAACATCTCCGAAAACACATCTTGATAATCGGGACGCTACAGATAATTTGGGTAAATATACAACTCACTATGTGGAGGTTAAAAATTTAGATTCGGAAAAAAAATATAGCTTTACTATTTACTCGGAAGGAAAAGAATTTAGAAACGAAGGCCGGTCTTATTCGGTGACTACGGCTGGTTTGGTATCGGGAGAGCCGGAAAAGGCCAATTTGGCTTCCGGAAAAATAGTTACCTCTACGGATGAACCGGCAAATGGATCAATTGTTTACGTTGATATTTCTCAAATAAGTCCATTATCGGCATTAGTGACTGAAAAAGGTAATTGGGTAATACCTTTAGCTCGGGCCTATTCCGAAGATTTAATAGGAAGAGCTAATTATGTGGAAGGAGAGATAAAAGAAATTATTAATGTAGATGGAGGCGAGATGGGAAATGCGTCAGCAGTGGTATATACCAACAATGATGACCCGGTGCCGCTAATTAAACTTGGCGGCGATTACGATTTTACTACAAATGCCGACAATGCTGTTTTTGAAAATGAAGAAATTGTTCAGCCGGGTGTTGGTGGATCGCGTCTGCAAACTCCAGAAAACGTTGAAGTGGAAAAAGGATTTAAAATTATTTCGCCTAATGACGGTGAAACTATTAATACTTCAAGACCTCAAATTTTTGGTGAAGGTCCTCAAGGCGGACGATTAAAGATCAATTTGGAATCACCGGTTGAGTATGAGGCGGAATTAGAAATCGGACCTGATAATCAATGGCAGTGGGTGCCGCCTGAAGATTTAACACCCGGACCTCATACCTTAAAAGTAAATTATATTGATCCTCAAACCGGTGAAGAGGAAAGCTTTTTACGCACGTTTGTTTTAGCTGCTAGTGTTGATGATTCAGAACCGGCTTATAGTGCTTCGCCTTCCGGTAGTACCGCTACTCCTACAATGACGCCGTCGCCGACAAGCCAGCCGACCAATACGCCCGAACCGACTGAAACCCCTCTGCCTACTAAAACAACTGCTCCGACTTCTCCACCCAGAAAAAGTCAGCCGTCAACCGAATCCGGCGTTCCCGACAGCGGCTTTTGGGAACCGACATTTATTTTATTAGGGGGCAGTTTATTTGTAATTTTAGGTTTTTTATGGTTGTAACTTAATTTGCAAGATTTTCAATTTTAGTTTATTATGAAGTAAGTAAAATAAATTTTGAATAATGAATACCAAAAAGATAATTTTATCCGTCAGTGTAGTAGGTTTAATTCTTATTTCCTTAGCCGGAGCCGTATTTTTAGTAAGGCAAACCCAAGAAACTAGAAGAAGTGCGGTTGACCAATTGGGTGAAGAAGAATCGGAAACAACGCCGACAGAAGTCCCGCCGACAGAAACTCCGCCTCCTGACCTTGACTGCAATTTTAATTGCGTTGATTTATACGCAATTGATGATGCGGGAGATAAAATTGACGACAATCAATTGCAGGAGTTAGAACCTCAAGAAGTTTGTTTTGAGGTAAAAGGTTGGACTGATTGTGAACAAGGTATAACCGAAGCCAGGTTTAAAATTATCGGCGATGATGATTGGGGATGGGGCGATTTTCAAAGAGACGAGGATAATACCGGCGGTAACGGACGCTTTTATTATTATAACTGGTGTTATGACTTTTCAGAAATAACCGAGCCGTGTTATGACATTGACGCTGAGGTCTGCGTGGAGGGTACCTGCCGATGACCAAAAAACCAATTATTTTAATTATAACCGGAATTTTGTTAACTGCCTCTTTAATAGGCGGAATTATTTTGGTTAAACAACAGCAGGATGTAAGAAAAGAAGCGAAGGTTGAATGGTGTTGTCATTGTCCAGACAACAGTTGTCCTTGTTGTGAAGGTTGTCCGGAACATAATGGGGATGGTTGTTATAAAATTGTAAGTGACGACGATAATGGGGATTCACCAACTTGCGGTGATAATCAGTGCGAATCCGGCGGTACTTGTTACGATGACGGTTATTGCTGTGCTACGAATAAGGATACGGGTAAAGAGTATCACTGTTGTAGTGGAACATGGGTTGAAGAAGGCACGCCTTGCGGGGATGATAGCGACGATTGTACTGGATGGTGTGACCGGCATGGTTGTAATAACGATTGTTCCGGTGTTTGGCCGGTGTCATTTTACTGCAGAGGTCGTTCGCATAGTGCATGTAATGAAAAACACGGTTCTTTTTTGGGTAACGGAATTCCGGCCGGTTCTATTAAATATGGAGAAGAAGTTAAAGTTAAGAAGGATGGAAAAGAAACTTTTATTTCTTCCTGGTGTACGACGGTGCAAGCTGACACTAATGCTCCTCAAGGTGATGGGGCAATAGTTGTTTTTATTGGTGACAGGGGTGAATATTGTGTGGAGGGAACCGGATGTAACCCGGACGATTTGGATTGGGATTGTTCTCGTCCAACTGAAACACCGACACCGACGGAAACACCGGCTCCGTTAGACTGTGGTGAAATCGGTTGTAAGGATGATGAGGATTGTTCAGGAGATCATGTATGCACCTTTGCTTATCCTGGTGTTGCGGTTTATATTTGTTCTATCCCTGATCCCGAACCTGAATGTACAGATAATCCTAATGAGGATAATTGTTGTACGCGGCCGGAAGATACCCCAACCCCGACACCGACGGAAACTCCAACTCCGACAATTACCCCGACGGGGACACCGGTTTACGACTGTGACTGTACCGAAGTGGAGATATATAACAAAAACTGGATGCTGATAGTTAACCGGGCGTCCGGTCTTTTGGTTGATCCTTCTGAAATATATAACAAAGAAGTTTATTTGGTTGTCAGGGGTCAAACCAGTCATCCGGACGGCTTAACGAAAGCGCGGTTCAGAGTTGACGGCGGCGGTTGGATGGAAACTACTGATAAAAATGATAAAGGTTTTTATCTACCCTATACTTTTGCTAAATACGACAGCTTTAGAGTTGAGGCGGAAGTTTATAATCCGCATTTTGGTTGGAAATAATGGAAGAAATAAATATTGAAAAAAATACCGGTTCAACAAATAATCAATCGGGAAAAACTAATAAATTGAAATTATTTGGCTTAATTACCGTAACTGTAGTTTTAGCATTAATAGCCGTGTTTAGTGCTTTCAAGCTTTACCAGATGCGCGAAAAGCCGGTTGCTCCTACTGCGCCTGAAAAAGCACCGGCGGTGGTTCCTGACTGTACTTTAGATTTCACAATTGAGCGAATTACGGAAACGCCGACCCCGACCGGAACTCGTACGCCGACGCCGACAAGAACTCAAACTCCGACACCTAGTGTAACCGGAACTCCGACACCGACAGCAACTCATACACCGACCCCGACGGTTACAGAAACACCGACAAGTACACCGACGGAAACACCGACCAGTACACCGACGGAAACACCGACCAGTACGCCGACGGAAACACCGACAAGCACGCCTCAACCGACAGGAGAACCGACAAATACGCCGACGGAAGGACCGACCAGTACGCCTCAACCGACCGGTGAACCGACAAATACGCCGACAGAAGGACCGACCAGCACACCTCAACCAACAACTGCTGTAGCTGAAGGTCCGACACCAACAACTGCTGAACTTCCTGAAGCAGGAATTAATTTCCCGGGCCAAATTTTACTTATAATCGGTACGATCATTACTTTAAGCGGCTTGCTTGTTTGGTTATAATAACCGGATGAGTATTGCAATTATAGGCGGCGGTATCACCGGCCTATCAGCGGCTTACCAATTAACTAAAAATAATGAAGAAATTGTTTTATACGAAGCGGAAGAAAACCTAGGTGGTTTAACGGCTAGCTTCAAAGCTAAAAATTGGCAGTGGCCGCTAGAAAATTTTTTTCATCATTACTTTATTGATGATAATGAAGTTAAGGAACTCGCGGCTGATTTAAATCTTGTTGATAATTTATTTTATGAAAAAGTACAAACCTCACTTTTTTCGCAAGGAGCAATTTATCCTTACGACCAGTTATCTGATTTTTTAAAGTTTCCGCATTTAAACTATTTTGATAAATTTCGGATGGGAAGTGTTATTTTTGGCCTTAGACATTTACCTTATTTGCCTATTTATAATAAAACTTCCGCTTACAAATTGTTTCCTAAATTAATTGGAGATACTTCCTGGAATACAATCTGGAAACCGCTGATGGACGGAAAATTTGGCCATTTGTCTGATCAAATTGCTTTTTCGTGGCTTTGGGCAAGAATTAAAAAAAGAAGTCCAAAATTAGGGTATTTTAAAAACGGAACAAAAGTTTTGATTGATAATTTGGAAAAAGAAATTAAAAAGAAAGGCAAAATTTTTACTAATACACAAATTACGAAAATTAAAAAAGAACACAATAGTTGGGTTTTATCGAGTAAAGATAAACAATTTTCAGCTGATAAAGTAATACTAGCCCTGCCGCTTCCTTCCGCTTTAAAACTTATTCAAACTTGGAAGGAATTAAATGATCTTCAAGTGGCTGAATGGCGAGAGCTTAATAATATTGGTGCCTTAACATTGGTTTTACGGCTAAAAAAAAGTTTTTTGCCGGGAGAAACTTATTGGCTGAATATTTTAGAAAAAGATTTCCCTTTCTTGGTAATTGTGGAACAAACTAATTTTATTGATAAACAAAAATATGGTGGAGAGAACATTGTTTATATTGGCGGCTATTATGAAAAAGAAAATGAAATTTTTAATCAAGACAAAGAGAAAATTTTAAATAAATTTTCACCTTTTTTAAGACGGCTTAACCCTTCTTTTGAAAATTTTCTTATTGATTATAAATTATTTAAGTATAAAAATGCCCAGCCGGTAATACCGGTAAATTATGCGAAAATTAAGCCCGATATAACTTTAATTCCCGGTCAATTATATTGGGCGACTGCCAATCATATATTTCCCTGGGATAGGGGCTTAAACTATTCAATAAAACTTGGGAAAAAGACGGCTAATTTATTTTAAACGAATAATTAAACTTTTTTTCTTGTTTAAAAGAACTTTCTCAGTTAAAATGTGGGTAATGGAAGGTATAAAGAAAATTGGTCGAGATCTGGTAATTTCAATGCGGCCTTTTCAATGGACTAAAAATTTGGCTGTCTTTGCAGTAGTAATTTTTAACGGCCAACTGTTTAATCTGGAAGTAGTTTTCGAAACACTGTTGGCTTTTGTTTCATTTTGCTTATTTTCTTCCGGTTCGTATTTAATTAATGATGTTGTCGATGCGCCGTATGACCGCCGTCATCCTCAAAAAAGAGACCGTCCGATAGCCAGAGGCAATATTACCGGTCGCCAAGCAATTATAACGGCAATATTTTTATTCAGCTTGGGTTTATCAGTAGCGATGTATTTAGGAACGGCCTTTGTTTTGTTGATGGTCGCTTTTTTAGTTCTTCACCTGATTTATAGTTTTATCTTGAAGAAAATTGCAATTCTGGATATTTTTGGAATTTCGTTTTCATTTATTTTAAGAACCCTGGGCGGTGAAGTGGCGACAGGTTACCATTTACCCGTTTGGCTGATGTTCACTGTTGTTTTTCTGTCTTTATTCATTGCCAGCGGTAAACGAAGAAGTGAGTTTGTAAAAGAAGGAGCCGAAACCCGGCCGACGCTTCAAAAGTATCAAAAAGCACTTTTGAATTTTTATTTGACTGTTTTTTCAGTTTTAACTTTAATTTCATATTCTTTATTTACTTATTTGGCTCAACCGGCAGATTTTAGCCAGCCGAGAATTCACCACTTTTTTCTTGAAAATTTTCCCTTTTTAATCGGTAGAAAATGGCTGATGTTAACGGTTTTTCCGGTTATATTAGGAATAATGCGGTATTCACAATTAATATTGGAGAGAAAACGTGGACAACGACCGGAAAAAATATTAGCTTCTGATATTCCTTTGTTAACAACAATTTTTTTATGGGGTGTAATGCTCATTTTTATAATTTATGTTTTATAAAGTTTTACTTCTTATAATTTTACTAATCACTCGGTTTTGGGGTTTAGGTTGGGGAGGCGGATTTCGTTTTCATCCTGACGAAAACAACATGGCTTGGGCGGTAGAACGCTTATCCTGGCACAATTTTGACCCTGATTTTTTTGCTTATGGTCAGTTTCCAATATATTTAAGTTTTATAAGCCGCCAAGTGGTTAATTTTATTTTTAATCAATCGTTTATAGACCAAATCAGGTTTTCGACAGCAGTTAACTATTTGCGTTTTTGGTCAGCTTTTTTTTCCGTTTTAACGGTAATCATCGGTTATTTACTGGGAAAAATTATTTTCAAAAAGCAAAAATATGCAAAAATTACCGCCTTGTTGTTGATTTTTACACCCGGGTTAATCCAAATGGCTCATTTTGGAACAACGGAAAGCTTATTGACTTTCGTTGGTTTGGCATCTGCTTATTTGGCAATTAAATATTATCAGACAAAAAAAATTAAATTTGTTATTTTGTCCGGTCTGGTTGGGGCGATAGGAATGGCAAGCAAACTTAACGCCATTCTTTTTTTATTAGGTCCGTTTTTAGCGATTATTTTACGGCCTAAACGATTTCGGCGCCTTTTTTTTTGGGGTCTTTTTGTTATCCTTTTAACAATTATCTTTTCGCCTTACTATTTAATTAGATTTGAAAATTTTTGGGGTACGTTTATATATGAGTCAAACGTAGCCCGGGGCATTTCTTCTGTTTTTTACACCCGGCAGTTTATTAATACCAAACCGTTTATCTTTCAGTTTAAAAAAATATTTCCCTGGGTTTTAGGTCTGCCGATGTTTAGTTTTTTGTTAATTAGTTTAACTCTTGTCATTCTGAACTTGTTTCAGAATCTTTTCAAAAAGAAATTTAAGCTTCTACCTGCTGCCACCTACTTGCTGCTAGCTACTAGTGTTCCCTGGTTTATATTCAATTCCTTTCTTTTTGCTAAATGGACTCGGTTTATAACGCCGGTTTTACCTTTCCTGATTATATTTGCCGTTTATTCTTTAAAAAAATTACAATTACTTATTACTGATTATTTATTACTGATTACGTTATTATTATTAATTTTTCCCGGTATATTTTTCACCAAAATTTATTTTCAAAAAGATATACGCGTTCGGGCCTGCCAAT
This sequence comes from uncultured Gammaproteobacteria bacterium, assembly GCA_964468355.1. Taxonomy (GTDB): domain Bacteria; phylum Patescibacteriota; class Microgenomatia; order UBA12405; family JAHJSD01; genus CAYSLZ01. Next base: position 1,567 of record CAYXSV010000006.1, on the reverse strand, counting down.
GGATGAATAAAAACTTGCCCGAGGGCTCAACTATTATTTATGAGGGGGGCAATATAGTTGATTTGCCGAAATTGGATCATCAAAAATTTAAGACAGTAAACATTGATTTTTATCACTTTGATGAGAATTTAAAACAACAAAAAAAATTATCAGCGGCAATTAATGAAGCCGGCTATTTTTTCTCACCTTCCCGACGGATTTTTACCAACCATACCCGTTTGCCGGAAAAATTTCCTAAAACAGCGGAATTTTATCACCAATTATATTCCGGCCAATTGGGATATAAGAAAATTAAAGAGTTTCATCCCTTCGGACCCGTCGGCCGTTTTTTGTTGGGGAGTGATTTAAACTCCGAAGAAACCTGGACTGTTTTCGACCACCCAACTCTTCGATTATGGAGGAGATGATTGTAGGGACAGGTCGCGACCTGTCCCTACGGATAATTAGACAGTGGTTTGGTTTTTATTTATATGGGGACAAACACACGGGTTTATCCCTACATTATTTGTTACACGTTTATTTGTAGGGACAGACCCAAGTGTCTGTTCTAGGTCTGATTCACTGGATTGTTTTTGTCAATGTCCCAATTAATCGGATTATTAGAAATGTATTTCCGAATTTTATATAGTGATTTTTCATTACGGATAATATGGTCATAAAATGAACGCTGCCATTTAAATTCATACAATCCGAATTGATGAATTTGTTTTGACGATGTTGTTTTAAAGCACCGATTAATTCTGATAGTGGTTTAATTTTCTTCTGTAGGGACAGGTCGCGACCTGTCCCTACGGATAATGGATTTATTATCAATATTCCATGAAACCGGTTTCTTTTTCTTGGAGATAAAATTACCATGTTTTAAAATAAGCTGTTCTGTTCCGGGTCTTTTTTTTCTTCTTTTATTTCACTATCTTTATTACTTTTCTCATTGATAATTTGAGGAATTCTCAAAAAATCATCAATCAAATCTTGTTTAACCGTGCCGTTCCTCAATCCGGCAGCCGGATGGTAAAGCGGATAGAGAAGTAAATTTAAATCCTGCCAGAGAATATTTTTCGGTTGTCCGTGAACTTTGGAAATATAAACATCGGGAATAAAATAATTAAGAGCGAATCTTCCTAAGGTAATAACAATTTTCGGTTTAATAATCAGCAATTGTTCTTTCAACCAGGGTGTGCAAGCAGTAATTTCTTCCGGTTGAGGATCACGGTTATTAGGCGGCCGGTGCTTTAAAATATTTCCGATAAAAACATCTTTCCGTTTTAAGCTTATTCTGGCCAGTAGCTTGTTTAACAATTGCCCTGACCGTCCGCAAAAAGGTATCCCTTTTTGGTCTTCCCAGTGGCCCGGTGCTTCACCAATAAAGACAATATCCGTATCCGGATTCGGCCCGCCGGGAACGGCCTGGGTAGCTGATTTATAAAGCGGGCATTTTTGGCAATTTTCTATTTTTCGAGCTAAATTATCCATTTTCTCTTTAACAGACATACAGTTATGATAGAAAATAAAATTAAAAAACTCAAATGGAATTCACAAATCGAATCCTAACTTCTACGACCCGCTT
>CAYXSV010000005.1:0-13544 GCA_964468355.1 uncultured Gammaproteobacteria bacterium | reverse complement strand
GTCTAGTGGCCGAGGATCTCAGCCTTTCAAGCTGAAGACACGGGTTCGATTCCCGTTGGCGGCACAGAAAAATCAACTTAAAGGCGGGTGAGAAAATATGCCAACAAAAGAACAAACAACCGAGCAAAAATCACAATATGCAGGAGCCATTTCCCATGAGGCACTTAGAAAATTAGGGTTGGTTTCTTCAAAACCTAGAATGAGAGAAGCCCCTCAGCAATCACAAAGCCAAACTAATGTAACTGAGAAAAGAGAAAAATCAGAAAGAAAAAAGTAAAATAAAGCCCTGAACCAGATCCGCCTCTGGCGGAAAGCACCGGAGCGTACCTTTTAGACGAGTTCGAATTTGGGTATAAAAACGGCACAAGCTGTTTTTTCACCTCCCTAATCCTCCGCTTTCAAAAGTTGCGCTGAACTCTTCCGACTTCCAGATGGAACAAAAGAAAAAAACTTTTTTCAAGTACTAATTTAAACATAACATAATTAGAATAAACTATTGTTAGTAAATTATCACTATGGTAAACTGGTACTAGAATTCGGAAAGGAGGTGAAAACATTGGATAATAACCAAACTAAAAGAGTAAATTCCGGTAATCTCAAGGTTGTAAGATTACCTTGGTCAGGTTGGGATAAAGAAAAATCTGAAAGTAAAATGATCAACATCAAACCGGAAAGTGGTAAAGAGATTGTTTTAAAAGGTGTAGGTGAAAAAGAATACACACTAAAGTTGGTTGATGTTAAACAAGAAGAAATCAATTTAGTTGTAGACGGACTTTCATTAAAGCAAGGCGAAGATATTAGTAAAGAAGGTATTGATTTGGGTGGCTGTGGAGCTCAAGACTTTATAATCAATAAAGGTGAAACCGTAGAACTCAATACTTGCTCTACTGATGTTGGTGTTAAGTGGCAAATAACTTTCGAAAAGTAAGATTAATTAAAAATGCCGGACGAAACAGCTGAAACAAAAACAAGCGAGGTATTACCTGCGTCAGAGTTCTTTCACGTTCTTGACCAAGAAACTGTAGATAAAAGACTAGAAAAGGTTAAAAAGGAAATTGGAATAGATTTAGACCCTAATTCTGTTTCTTTAGTTAGGCCGGGTGACTATCTATTTGACTTCAATGAAATTCAATATAAATTAACCCAAAAATATGGTGACCTAGAAAAGGTGGAAGAAATCCTGACTCAATACGGATTTGGAGAAGAAGAAAAGCTAGATAGAGAATCAATTAAGAAAATTGCCGAAGACGAAAAAATAAATTTAAACGGAGAATTACCAGGTTTCGCAATGACAACAGGTAATGAAATAATATTTTTCGCGATTAAAAGAGGAAATACTGTTGATATGGCAAACAGATACGCACAAAAAGAGGGGATTAATGAACAATTTATTTCACAAACGGATGCAGAAAACTTTTAAAAACATTAGGAGAGAAAGCACTCTACCACGAATTAGGACATTTAATATATGGCCAAATTGACCATTCAGACTGGGATGACCAGATTAGATCTTCGCCCCGAATACAACAACAAATCATTGAGATTCAACGCGATAAATATAGATCAAGAGAAGAAGTCCCTGTTTCAGAAGAAGCTTATGCTGAAAAACTTACGGAATTATTAAGTGATGGTAAATTTAAAAGTAGGGTTGATTTTAAAAAATAAGTTATTTAGTCAAAACATAATATGCAAACAAAATACCAATGGGAGGATTTTAGTCATCCAAAATTAACTCAATTAAAAAATAAATATAACCTGAATAAAGTAATTGCTGAAAGAGAAGATGAATTTAAACAACAGTTATTACTTAAAAAATGGGTTCATGAAACTCTTCCAAATGGGAATCCTTCAAAAGATTACTCTCAAAAATCCGCTCTTGAAATTCTCAAAGATGCTGAAAAGAGAAATAAATTTTGGTGTTCCCAATATGCTCTTACCTTTCTACAATGTGGACTTGCCTTAGAATGGTACACAAGAAAATTAGGAGTTGATATTGATCATGAATTCGATGAAGAAGAAATGCATCACGGAATAGTTGATATTTGGTCAAACAAATTCCAAAAATGGTATGTTGTCGACCCAGCAAATAATATTCACTTTGAAAAAAATGATATACCCCTTAATGCAGTTGAAATAAGAAAAGAATACATTAAGAACAAAGCCAAAGATGTAAAAGGAGTAATCGGAGATTATAAAAAAACAATTTCATTTGATAAAAACAGCAGAGGATTTAATACTCCATCAAATTATTTCTGGATTTTTATTTCACTTAGAAACAATTTTCTTCAAAATCCCGGTATACATAAAACTAAAACCTTGCTTTGGGTTGATAAATATAATGAAGATAAAAAGTGGTATAAAGGTGGAGGAAAAAAAGGTGAGCCACACTTACACCCAATGTATAAAAAACAATTTATCGAAATAAACGACTATGATCTCTGTTATCCTCATATGTCCTCAAAAAATAACTAACATTTTCTTTCAACTTCTTAATTAACCTATCCTTTTCCAGTAAGCGAGTAAAATCATAGAAAAAGAATGGCCCTAACCTTCCTTTTTAAATAAAACTTGATCTTTTGCTATATCAAATCCTAATTTTAGATAAAAATCTTTAAGCCATTTATGGCGAGGATCTGTCATCAAATAAAGTTTCTTGATATTTCTATTCTTACAAAATTTCACAGCATTTTTAGTTAATTGAGAACCAATACCGTTATTCCTTCTTTCCTTCCAAACAATTAAATCAAATAACAAACCATTCCTGGAAAAATCCGTTAATAGACGAGTACAACCAATTACCAAGTCATCTTCCAATGCAAGAAAAAAAACAGACATAATTGTTATAATAACTTCATGAATACCCCCGTAAATCAGACTAAAAAACCTTACCGAAGAGGAGTAAACGCAATTGTTATTGATAAAGAAAACAAATTTCTTCTGGTTCAAAAATGTAAATATAAAGACAACGAGTGGAATTTTTTAGGCGGTGGCAAAGAAGAGAGCGAAACGTTAAAACAAAATTTATTTAGAGAGCTTAATGAAGAAATTGGGGCGAAAAAAACAGACTTTAAAATAATTGGTGTCAGTACTCACAAAATAGAATATGATTATCCAACCGACACAGCCCTAAAAATACATAATGGAAAATATCGCGGCCAATCATATGAACAAGTAATACTAAGATTTATTGGCGACAAAGATAAATTAGAATTCAATCCAGAGGAGTTTAAAAAACATAAATGGGTTAAACCAGATGAGCTAGAAAAACATTTAATATTTCCTAATCAATATAGTGACCACAGAAAAGCTTTAGAAGAAGTTCTGTCCGAGGTTCGAACCTAAACAACCTTGAAGGTTGGGTAGTTGAGTATCTGTTATAATTTTTTTATGACTGCTAAAGATGGAAATAGAAATGATTATGAAAAAATTGCTGAATTTTTAGGTGAAGTAAGAAAATTGGAAACTACGTACCGCTATACTCCAAAGCCCGATCAGAGTTTTGAAAATGATGCCGAACACAGTTGGGCGGTTGCGCTTGCCTGTATGTTAATTACCAACCGGGTAAAGAAAGAACTAAATGTTGAAGTTGATGAATTGAAAGTTTTAAAAATGGCTTTAATTCATGATTTAGGTGAAGTAATTATTGGAGATTATAAAACCTGGGACGACGAAAACAGAAAAAATAAAGAAAAAAAAGAATTAACAAGCTTGAAAGCGTTGGATAAACGCCAAGTTTACCGCCATAAATTCTCCCAAGTTTTACTTAACATTTATCAAGTTTTTAGGGGCTTAGCAGTTAAAAAAGAATTTTTAGACAGTTAATCAGCTTGTGGTTGGCGATTTTTTTGACTACAATAAAAATAGGGAAGATTTGACCCGCCAAAAACAAGTATTTAGGCGGGCAGGGAAGGGGGTGAGATTATGGCAGAATTAAAAGTAGGAACTATTACGCATTTTTTTAGCAAGATTAACGTTGGGGTTTTGGATATTGAGGATGAAGCTTTAGAAGTTGGTGATACGATTAAGATTGTCGGCAGAGGAGAAGAGTTTGAGCAAGAGGTAACCTCAATTCAGGTTGAACACGATGCTATTGAAAGAGCTGAACCCGGTATGAGCGTTGGCCTAAAAATTAAAGAAGGCGAACAAGTTAAAGAGGGCGATGAAGTGTTTAAAGTTCAGTAAAGTTAATAGCAAACAGCGAAGAGTTAATAGCAATTAAAAATATTCATATGGCAATACATGTATATCACGGCGATGACCGTTTTCAAAGCCGTCGAGAACTTACTGGCGGCTTAAAAAATTACCAGCGGGTTGAACACCTTGAAGGCGGCGATATTAGTCCTGAAAATTTAGCCAAACACAGCGGGGGATTATTTAGCCAGGGAAATACCGCTTTAGTGCTGGAAAACTTTTTTTCTTTAAATAAAAAATCTTTAAATAAGGTTGCTGAATATATGGAAAAATTATCTGACCAACTTGATTTTTTTGTCTGGCAAGGTAAACGACTTTATCCCAGTCAAATTAACCAACTTCCCGGTAAAAAGAAAATTAGAGAATTTAAGGTGCCGAATACGATTTTTAAATTTCTTGATAGTATTGGAATGGAAAGTTCGAAAACATTACTTAATTTTTTAAACGCTTCCTTTGAAACTCATCCACCGGAAATTATTTTTTTTCTTATCCAGAAACGTTTACGCAATATGATTTTGGCTAAAGAAAATTCCGAATTTTTAACCGGTGCAGATTGGCAAAAGAAAAAACTATATCGTCAAGTTAATAATTTAACCACCGAGGTTATTGCCGATTGGTATACGCAGACAGTTATGATAGAGTGGAAATTAAAGACCGGCCGGTTGGGTCGTGAACTTGATCAAGAACTGGTCAATTTAGTTGTTAAATTTAGTCAATAGTTGACAGCCAAGAGTTAATTGTGATAAACAAAAATAAGTATATGACTGAACCTTATAGTAAAAAAATAGACAAGCCCTGGGGGTATGAAATTAAATTTACCCCTACTGATTTTAAACATACCGGCAAGGTTTTGTTTATTGAGAAGGGAAAGAGATTTTCTTTTCAGTATCACGATGACAAAGAGGAAGTTCTATTTTTATTTTCAGGCAAAGCAAGAATTTGGATTGAAAATAGTAAAGGTGAAATTGAAAAAAAACCAATGGAACTTAAAAAGGGTTATTTAATTAACAAAGGACAAAAACACCGGGTTGAAGCAATTAAAGATATTTTTCTTTTTGAAGTTTCCGGACCTGAAATCGGTACAACTTACCGGTTAGATGACGATTATGAAAGAAATAATGAAATTTTTTAATAAATCTAATAATAACCGCCGGGACGAAGATATTCTCTGGTTTGATGAAATAACTAAGAGTGACGTAGAGCTGGTCGGCGGAAAAGGAGCTAACCTTGGCGAAATGGTTGAGGTCTTAGGCGATTTGGTTCCCAACGGATTTGTTGTCACCGCCAACGCTTACCACCGTTTCATTGAATTTAATGATCTGGCAAAAAAAATTGAAGATATTATTAAGGTTACTAATGTTAACCGATCTACTGAACTTAACAAGGCCTCAACAGAAATTAACCAACTGATTTTAAACGGCGAGTTCCCTGAGAAAATGGCTAACGATATCATGCAGGCCTATCTTAAACTCGGCGACCTGTTTGGGCTTAAACAAGCATTAGTTGCTATCCGGTCGTCGGCAACTGCTGAAGATTTGCCGGATGCGAGTTTTGCCGGCCAACAAGAAACTTTTTTGAATGTTAAAGGAGAATCAAATGTAGTTAATTACGTCAGAAAAGCTTTTGGTTCTTTATTTACTCCAAGAGCAATTTTTTACCGGGAAGAGAAGGGTTTTGACCATTTCAAAGTCGGCTTGGCGGCGGTTGTTCAGAAAATGATTCAATCTGAAGTTTCCGGCGTTATGTTCACCATTGATCCGGTTACTAATGAAAAAGATAAAATAATTATTGAAGCGGTCTGGGGTTTAGGTGAATATGCTGTTCAGGGAATCGTCACCCCCGACCATTATAAGATTTTAAAGAAAGAAAATCGGATTATTGATATTTCTGTAAAACACCAAAAATATCAACTTATCCAAAAGGAGGAGGGAAATGTTAAAGCTTTGGTACCAAAAAATAAACGCGACATTCAAAAGTTAAACAGCTCGAAAATAATCGACCTGGCTAAAATCGGTGATAAAATTCACCACCATTACTATTTTCCTCAAGATATTGAGTGGGCGACTGAAAATGGCAAGCTTTTTATTTTGCAAACGAGACCGGTTACAACAACAAAAATGGTTGACGATAAGCGACGGGATAAGGGTGATATTGAAGGCGAGTTGGTTTTGAAAGGTGATCCGGCAAGTCCGGGTCTAGGCAGCGGTAAGGTTAAATTAATTAAAAAAGCTGATAATATTGACAAGGTAAAGGAGGGTGATGTTTTAGTTACTGAAATGACGGCTCCGGATTTTGTTCCGGCAATGAAACGGTCCAGCGCTATTGTTACCGATCTAGGCGGACTTACCTCCCACGCAGCAATTGTTTCCCGTGAATTAGGTATTCCTTGTGTGGTCGGGACTAAAAAAGCAACTAAAATGCTCCGTAATGGAGAGGAAATAGTTGTTAACGGTAAAACTGGAGAAATATGGATAGGGACAATTAGTGAAAAATCCAAAGTTCAAAGTTCAACCGCAGTACCAGAGCACCGCGATACTAGTGCAAGCACAGTACACGGTAAAAGCACGGTACACGGCAAGGAGAAAATTAAAACGGCGACTAAGCTTTATGTTAATTTGGCTGAGCCGAGCTTGGCTGAAGAAATGGCTAAAAGAAATGTTGACGGGGTTGGTTTACTTAGAGCAGAATTTATGATTGCTGAAATTGGGACACATCCCCAGCGTTTTTTACAGCAAAATAAAGGCGAGGAGTTTACTAATCACTTAGCCGACGGAATTAAGAATTTTTGCCAGGCATTCAACCCAAGGCCGGTTGTTTACCGAGCAACTGATTTTAAAAGTAATGAATACCGCCATCTAAAAGGCGGGAAAGATTTTGAACCGGAAGAGGCAAATCCACTGCTTGGTTTCCGGGGTGCATTAAGATATATTTCAACTCCTGAGGTTTTTGAACTTGAATTGGAGGCAATCAAGCAGGTTAGAAACAAGCATGGGCTGAAAAATTTATGGATGATGATTCCTTTTGTACGCACACCTAATGAATTTTTAGAAGTTAAAAGAATCGCTGCAGCACGCGGTTTAACTAGAAGCCCAAGTTTTAAACTGTGGATGATGGTTGAAATTCCCAGCAATGTGATTTTACTTGAGGAGTTTATTAAAGCAGGAGTGGATGGGGTTTCTATTGGAAGTAATGATTTAACCATGCTTACTCTGGGATTAGACAGAGATAATAGTGAAATTGCCTATAATTTTGATGAAACTAATCCGGCCGTTCTAAAATCTATTGAAAGAGTTGTTAAAATTTGTCAGAAAAATAATATTTCTTCATCAATTTGTGGTCAAGCGCCGAGCCAGTATCCGGATATGGTTGACAATTTAGTTGATTGGGGAATAACCAGTATTTCGGTTACACCGGATGCAATTGAAAGATCTAGACAAATTATTGCTGACGCTGAAAAGAAAAAAGTAAAAAAATAAATGGTTAAATAGTTAGTACTAGCAGACTTTAGTCTGCGTCACGCAAGCTGAAGCTTGCTAATACGTTTTTTGGTTTGAAATAGCAGACTTTAGTCTGCGTCACGCAAGCTGAAGCTTGCTAATACTGAAGAGGGAACAAATATGAAAATACAAGATTTAGAGGCGAGAAAAATACTAAATTCAAACGGTAATTGGACTATTGAATGCCAGTTAAAAACTAACCGGGGATCAATTACCGCCTCTGTTCCGGCCGGTATTTCTTTGGGCGAAAGCGAGAAAGCACCGGTTGGGGTAGAAATTGCTATAAAACAAATAGAAAATCCGATTTTAAGCCGGGTTAAGGATGTTGAGTTGGACCAAAAATCTTTGGATAAAATTCTGACTGATGGGGGGTGGGGAAGTAATGCCACACTGGCTGTTTCAGCTGGTTTTTTTAAACTAGAAACCAAAAATTTAGTTTGCAACCACAACCCGAAATTAATGATGCTTATGTTTGAAGGTAAAAAACACGGCAATCACAACTTAAAAATACAAGAATTTATGTTAATTTGTGACAATGTTACTCAGGGAGTTGGAGTTTTTCACCGCCTTAAAAAGAAGTTGGAGGAAAAAAATATGATGACCACTGTTGGAGTGGAAGGCGGTTTTTCTCCGCCGGATATTGACGAAGAAAGTATTTTAAAACTTTTAAGCAGTTTTAATCTGCCGATTGCATTAGATGTAGCCGGTAATACAAAACCATATGATCTAGATGATATGGTTAACCTGGTTAAGAATTACCCGATAAAAAGTGTCGAAGACCCTTTTTCTGAAAACAAGCCGCATTTGTGGAAAAAGTTTTATGATATTTTTAACGGCGATAAAAAATTATTAATAGTCGGAGATGATTTAACCGTGACTGACAAGGATAAAATAAGCACAGCGGCCGAAGATAAATTAATCAACGCCGTAATTATTAAACCAAATCAACAGGGGACAATTACAGCTGGATTTCAGGCGGTCGATACAGCCAAAAAATTGGGCTTAAAAACAATTGCTTCTCACCGAGGCGAATCAACAAATGACGACTGGATTGCTGATTTTGCATTGAAAGCAGAAGTTGATTTTGTTAAATTTGGCGCTCCAAATAGAGGAGAAAGAATAGCTAAATATAATCGTTTACTTTAATTTGAGCACTAAAGTAATTTCTCCCCGGATTTTGTCTTTTTTTTGGAGTTTATTAATTACCTGACTGGTTTTACCTCTAATTTTTTGTTCATGTTTTTTAGTTAATTCTCTACCAACTACTATTGAAATTTCACCTAGTTCTTTTTTTATTAACTTTAAAGTCTTGATTATTCTATTTGGTGATTCGTAAATAATTACGGTCGGCAGTAAATCAGCTGATTTTTTTATCTTTTTTAATATTTTAATTTTTTTACCTTCACTTTTTGGCAAAAAACCTAAAAAAGAAAACCGGGTCGGCGGAAATCCGGAAATAACAAGAGCGCTAATTAACGCAGTCGGTCCCGGTACAGAAATAATCTCATACCCCCGGTTTACCGCCTGCCTGACCAGTTGATATCCGGGGTCGGAGATAAGCGGTGTCCCGGCATTACTGATTATGCCTACTTTTTTTCCTTGTGCCAACCAATTTAGTATCTCCGGCATTTTTTGATTTTTATTATGTTCGTTATAGGCAGTTAAACTAGAAACGGATAATCCAAAGTGGTTTATTAAGTTTGACGCCTTTCGGGTGTCTTCAGCGGCTAATATATCAACTTCATTGATTATTTGCTTTGCTCTTTCAGTCATGTCGCCAAGGTTGCCAATCGGGGTCGAGATTATATATAATGACATTAGTATGTGTATTTTGTGTATAATGAGTTATTAATATGAAATTAGTTGCTTATTCTATTTTATCAAAGTTTCTTTTTTTATTTTTAAGTTTATTTTTGACGGCACTTCCGACTGCCGCCCAAACAGAGTTTGAAACGACAAGTGAAATTACTTATCAATTGGGGTCAAGGGGGAACGCGCAGGTCACCCAAAAAATAGGGCTGGTTAATAATTTTTCACATATTTTTCCAAAAGAGTACCAGCTTAATATTATTGGAAATAAAATTGAAAATATCTCCGCCGAAGACTCCGGCGGGTCTATTTTAAATAAAGTTGTTGAAAACGAAAACGAAACTATTATCACCTTGGCTTTTAATGAACCAGAAGTAGGTAAAGATAAAAAAACCGAGTTTTTTGTTAACTATGAAATACCTGATTTAGGAAAAAAACGCGGCCAAATTTGGGAAATAAACATCCCAAGCTTATCTAATGTTAATCAGTTTAATAATTTGAATCTAACTATTAAAATCCCTGAACCTTTTGGAAGCTTATCTTTTTCTTCGGTTAAGCCGTATAGAGAAACAATAACGGACGGCCAAATTATTCTTGAATATCAAAAAAAACAATTACAAGATAACCAAATCTTACTTGCTTTCGGCGATTTTCAAATTTTTAATTTTAATTTAAATTTTTCTTTATTTAATAACAGCCCGCAATCCGTAAATAAAACTATCCCCATTCCTCCTGATACCAGCTACCAAAATGTTTTTTTAACCTCTATTGATCCCAAGCCAATCAAGATTTTTACAGATGACGACTATAACTGGCTGGCTTTATACTCACTGGAAGGAGGAGAACAATTAGAGGTTAATGTACAAGGACAAGCTAAAATTTTCTCCGGCCCTGATAACCAAAATTTTACAAAACTTTATGACGACAAACCCCTAGACGCCTATCTTAAAGACGATCAATACTGGCAGGTAGATTCTCCTACTATTCAGGACCTGGGCAATTATTTTACTAACGCTAACCAGGTTTATGATTTTGTCGTCAGTGAATTGGATTATGATTATGAAAATTTGGAACAGTCACAAAGAAAAGGCGCATTACAAGCGATAAAGGATAAAGGAGGAGTTTGTACTGAATTTAGCGATCTTTTTGTTGCTCTCTCAAGAGCCAGCGGCATACCCAGCCGAGAATTACAAGGATTTGCTTTCACCAGCGATAAAAAACTATTCACCTTGTCAGCTGAAAATGACGTCCTTCATTCCTGGGTCGAATATTGGGATTCAGATAAGGGACTGTGGATACCGGCTGATCCAACTTGGGCTAAAACTACCGAGGGTATCGATTTTATTAATAATTTTGATTTAGGTCATTTCGTCTTTGTAGTTCACGGTCACAGTAGTACAAAACCAGCCCCACCCGGTTTTTATAAGGACAATAATTTGAGTAAAAATGTAAATGTTGAATTTGCTCAAAAGCTCCTTCCAAAACCTGAACCAAGTTTTGAAGTTGAATTTATCAAGGATAATGATCAAACATCTTCCATAAAAATAATCAACTCATCTTTTTCTCCTACTTATGATGTAAACGTAAATTTAGTTAATTGGAAAAAAAATAAGGAAGATAAAGTTATTAAGGTATTGCCTCCACTGGGAGAGGTTATTTATGAAGTCAAAAATCCCGGCTTTTTCCAGAGAATTTTTTCAGAACCTAGCTATTTAGTCGTAATTAACCAAAAAGAACAAAAAATTGAATTCCCAACTGAAAAATTGAATTTTAAGCAGTTTTTTGATAACCTTTGGAGGCAATTATTCAAATGAAAAAAATATTGAAGACCCTTTTTATATGGTTTTTAGCTTTAAAAATAACAAGTTTATTAATCACGTCAATTTCCTTTAATAATAATGTTAAAACAACAATAATAGCGGCAGCAGCATTAGCCGGCTTTGAGTATTTAATAAAGCCGATTGCTAACATACTATTTTTACCAATAAATCTATTAACTCTAGGTACATTAAGATGGATAATTAACGTTATCGGCTTATACCTAATTACAATTTTTATTAATGGTTTTACTATAAGCAAATATTATTTCCCGGGAATAAATTGGCAGGGATTAATTATTCCATCAATAAGTTTTTCCTTAATTGCTACATATATTTTAAGCGCCTTTTTACTTAATTTAATTTTTAATTTATTTCACTGGCTTTTAAAATGAAAGAAACACTTTTAATCATCCAAATTGTTTTATCAGTAATCTTAACCGGCCTTATTCTTTTGCAAACCTCTTCTGAAAATACCGGACAAAGCATCTCTTTGATTAAACCCAAACATACAAGAAGAGGAATGGAAAGATTAACCTATTTATTGACTTTTTTTACTCTTTTCATATTTATAGCGCTTTCTGTTTTACAGTTACTCATTTAATCAAATGAAACGATTAAAATTTTGGTTTCAATATATTGTTGAACTAATTAAACGCTACTGGTATTCAATTGTAATAAGTTTTATAATCGGCGGCGGTGTTTTTTACCTCTTAACCAACTTATCACCGTTAATTGCTAAATATTTTCCTCAAACCAAGAGAATAGGAATGGTTGGTAAATATAGGATTTCTAACTTGCCTCCTGAAATTTCACATCTTTTTAGTTACGGATTAACAGAAATACTTCCTAACAGCCGAGCTACCGGCTCACCGATAGTTAAAAACTGGACAGTTGGTATGGAAGGAAAAGAATATACCTTTTTCCTTAAAGATGATATTTATTGGCAAGACGGAGATCCGCTAAAGCCAAATCAAGTTGTCTATTTTATTGAGGGTACTGAGTTTGTTTATCAGCCTAACCAAATATCAATTAAATTAGATTCATCCTTTGCTCCACTACCTACACTTTTAACACAACCTTTAATTAAAAAGAAAAAAATCGGCTTGGGTGAATATAAAATAGAGAATATTAAAATTCAAGCCGGAGCAATATCTAGAATATTATTAGTTAAAAATGGTCTTGAAAAAGAAAGGCTTTATGTAAATTTTTATCCAAATGAAGAAAACCTAATTACCGCCTATAAACTCGGTGAAATTGATGAAGCCAGGGGAGTTACTGAAATAGAACAAATATCAAATTGGAACAATATTGAAATTAAAACCGACCGAAAAAGAAACACTAATTACGTTGCTGCATTTTTCAATACTAGGATTGCACCTTTAGATAACAAAAGAGTAAGGCAAGGATTAGCTTACTGCCTTGAAAAACCGGAAGAAAAAGATAGAGCAATAAGCCCAATTGCTCCTACATCCTGGGCATATAATCAAGATGTTAAAGCATACGAATATAATCCAGCTCATGGAAAATCGTTACTTGAAGAAGGGTGGGATCCAAATGAAACAATTGAACTAACTATAACAACATTACCCGAATTATTAAACTGGGCAGAAAGAATCAAAAAAAACTGGCAGGAAAATCTTAATGTTAATTTGAAAATAAAAGTTTCACGTTTTGCACCTGATCCTAATAATTTTGAGATTTTCCTTGGATACGGAATTATACCACCAGACCCGGATCAATATTCCTTTTGGCATTCAACGCAAACAGAAAATTTAACCGGATTAGATAATCCCAAAATTGACCAGCTTCTTGAAAAAGGAAGAAAAACCATTGACTTTCAAGAAAGAAAAGAGGTTTACTATGAATTTCAACGCTCTCTTTCGGAAGAAATACCGGCAATCTTTCTATACTATCCGGAAAACTATACTTTGGTAAGAAAATAAATTTTTCCTCGGTTTGGCTTGTTCCATTCCCGATTTTTTGGTAAACTCTAATAGTTATTGCCGAAGTGGCGCCGTGCCCGCCATCGCAAGCATGAGTTTGCTCAGGCGTTGCGGGCGGGGAATTGGCAAATTTATTTAGCCGAAGTGGCGGAACTGGCAGACGCGCACGGTTCAGGATCGTGTGGTCTTTTGACCTTGTGGGTTCGACTCCCACCTTCGGCACACCCATGTACCGTGCTTTTACCGTGTACTGTGCTTACACTAGTACTGCGGTGCTCTGGTAC
>CAYXSV010000004.1:0-18203 GCA_964468355.1 uncultured Gammaproteobacteria bacterium | reverse complement strand
GGCCACAGAGACGAGCCGTGAACCAAGTTGGATTCACGGGGTGAAACGCGGCAACCCTCCCCTGAGCAATCTCAAACCGGCTAGAGCGCCTTCCTCATTATAAAGCCAGGTAGAGAGCTTAGATAAATGAACTATGATACAGAATCTGGCTTACTCACCCTGTTTTCTATTCATTTTTTCCAGAAGAAACTCTTTAAATAAAACCTCCAAAGTTAAATATACCGGAAGTGATAAAATTGCTCCAGCTATTCCGCCGATCTTAAACCCGACAGCCAAAGCAATTATGGTAATTAAAGGGTTAACACCTAAAGTTTTTTTCACTATTTGAGGAACTAAGATATTATTTTCTATCTGCTGTATCAAAATACTCCAACCCAAAGCCATCAGGCCGGTCAGCGGCGACTGAAGCAAACCAACCAAAAAAGCTAAAATAGCAGTAATTATCGGTCCGATATAAATCAACATCTCCAGTATTCCAGCAGTTATTGCTAAAGGAAGGGCAAAATTAATATTTAAAACTCTAAATCCAATATAACTCATACTACCAATAATTGTCATCAACAAAAATTGGGTTCTAACCCACCCGCCTAACCGGTCTTCTAACTTGTCAACAATTGAATCTGCTCGATCTTTACCGTTTTGACCAAATAAAAATAATAAAAAGACCTCCAACCTTGACCGCTCCATCAATAAATAAAAGGTCATAATTAAAATTCCGATTATTGAGGCGATATTTGAAACCACAGAAAGTGAAAGTTTAACAATTTGGGCCGGTAAACCGCCTAATTCTTGGAGTTGGGCCTGCAAACTTGCTGAAGATAATCCCAAAACCGTCAATTCATCAGCTAAGCCCATCAAAGCATTAACCAACTTGCTTGTCTGCTCAACCAAAGGCGGGATAAGTGCCGCAATTGGACCAATTAACAAAGCGAGTATTAGGACATACAAAAATAATATCGCCACCCACCGCGGAACATCAATTTTTTCCAATTTATCTACTAATGGATTAAGAGCGGCCATTAAAATTATCGAGATAAAAAGGGCAAGTAAAATAGACCTGATTTCGTATAAAAAACGCAAAGACAACAAGAAAAGGACGGTAAAAACTATTGTCCGGTGTGATATTTCTATTTTATTTATTTTTTCAGCCATTATCTTCAATATACCAATTATGAACCAATTTTTCCAAATCGTCAAACCGATTCTCATCGGTGATATCAAACCACTTTATTTTTTTGTCCTTTTTAAACCAAGTTAACTGCCGACGGGCATAGCTGTGTTCGTCGTATTTCCACCGCTGAATAAAATCTTCAATGTTTTTCCCGTCTTTAAAATAGGACCTAAACTCTTTATAAGCCAACGTATTCATTCCCGGGTCATCCCACGTGTAGCCATTACCTAAAAGCTCTTCAATTTCTTCTAGTAATCCCTGTTCTATTCTCTTTTCTACCCTTTGATCTATTTTTTCATATATATATTTTTTTGGCGCCCTCAAACCAATTTTCAAAACATCCGCCCCTGCTTTTAAAAGACTTCGATGATTCGAATCATCGAAGTCTTTACTTTCCTTTGCTTGAGCTATCTCAATTTTTCTTATTAAGCGATGAGGATTATTCCGATCTGACCGGTTTAAATTTTGATAAACTTTCGGGGCAGCTTTTTCTAGTTTTTGTTGGAGTTCGTCTACCGGCAGTTTGTTTAATTTTTTTCTTTGTTTTTTGTCCGGTGGTATTCCTAAAGTATCTATTCCGTCAGTAAACGCCTGAATATAAAAGCCGGTTCCACCGACAATAATCGGCAATTTATTTTTATCTTGTAAATCTTGTACAACTTTTTTTGCTCCCTTCAGCCAATCGGCAACAGTAACCTGCTGATCAGGTTCAGCCATATCCATTAACCAAACCGGTACATCATTAATTTCATAAAACCCAACATCATATTTATTTATTGTAAATTGTAAATTGTAAATTGATGAATTTTCAATGTCTTTACCGGTACCAATATCCATACCTTTATACACTTGTCTGGAATCAGCCGAAATTATTTCTCCGGAATATTTCTTACCAAGTTTTATTCCGACGGAAGTTTTACCAATCGCTGTCGGTCCGCAAACAACTAATAACTTATTCATGTTTTAAATTCAATAATATCGCCGTCTTTAACAGTATAATCTTTACCTTGAGTTAAAACCTTCCCATTATCTTTAGCAGACAACCAACCGCCAAAATTAATAAAATGCTTATAATCTACCACCTCAGCCCGAATAAAGTTTTCAGCAAAATCACTATGCACCAAACCGGCGGCTCGAATAACTTCTGACCCCCGCTTAATCGGCCAAGCCCTAGCTTCCTTACCACCTTTGATTGTATAAAAAGTAATCAAGTCCAATAATTGATAACCACGACTGATAATTTTATCCAAAGTTGACTCGTATTCTTTATTTAATAATTCTTTTTTTTCTTCCAAAGATAATTTAGCTAAATCCGACTCAAATTTGGCGGAAACTATCACCGGATCTAAATCCCGGTATTCTTTTCTTTTTTTATTGAAATCCGCTTCTTCACTAACGTTAATCACCCTCATATATGGTTTAGCCGTTAATAAAAAGAAATCTTTCATTATTTTTTCCTCTTCGTCAGTTAATTGAATATCTATTGCCGAAGCTCCTTTTTCTAATCCGGGAATTAATTTTTCAGCCAGCTTTTTTCTTTTTTTCTCCTCTTCGTCAGCCGGCTTTTTTTTAACTATTTTCTCCAGAGTTTCCAAATCTTTTAAAACTAATTCAGTTTGTAAAACCTCATAGTCAACCGGAGGATTAATTGATCCGGCTTTCGCCACTGAGGCGTCAAAGTCGCGAAGCAAATACAAAATCGCGTCCACTTCCCTAATATGAGAAAGAAATTGGTTCCCCAAACCGGCGCCTTTATGCGCCCCTTCAACCAAACCGGCAATATCAACAAACTTTATTGCCGCCGGCACCTTTTTTTTCGGCTGAATAATCTCAGCTATCTTATCCAACCGTTCATCCGGAACTTCAACAACACCGGTATTCGGCTCAATAGTGCAGAAAGGATAACTTTCCGCCTTGGCAACCTGCCGGCCGAGCAGGGCGTTAAACAACGTTGACTTCCCTGAATTCGGCAATCCAACAATTCCAATACTTAAACTCATGTTTTAATTATAGAATATTGACCGTATTTTCACTAATTTAACTGCCGGCGAAGTGAATTAACACAAATTAATGTAGTAAAACAAAAAAAGGAATTTAAAATACTTAAAGGAGCACTACTCTAAAGATTTGGAAAAGATAAGTCTCGTTTGATAAAGTATTAACTATGTCTAAAAATCAAACGACTTTATCAAAACAAAATTCCTTTAAAATCAAAGCTATTGCAATTATTGCAGTTATTATCTTGCATATTTTGTCTCTCTTTCCAAAAAGTATATATACTTCAAATCCCTATCGCTCCTTATTTATTTCTATTAATCAAATATGCCGTTTTTGTGTTCCTATGTTTCTAATTATTTCAGGTTACGGACTATCTCGAAAATATTTTAATCGGGATCTTTCTCCAATTAATTTTTTAAAATCCAGAATAAAAAAACTTCTTCCTCTTTATTTTCTATGGTCAGCTATTTTTTTAATTATTTCTAAAATCAGTAACACCTGGTCTTATGGAAGTATAAATTTATGGGAAAATATTTTCCTAGGTAATACAGACTACCACTTATACTTTATTCCCCTAATATTTCAATTCTATTTGTTATTTGCCCTTTTACCCAAAAATAAAAAAAAATACCGGCTGTTAATTATGGTTTTAGGTTCTGGAGTAATTCAAATTATATGGTTTTTGTTAATTCGTGGTTTTTTTATAAATAAGTCCAATTACACTAATTTTATTGCAAATGACCAACTTCAATATCGGCTTTTGATTAATTGGATATTTTACTTCTTGTTTGGAATTTCCTTAGCTAAATTTAATTTTAAGAAGATACAAAAGGTAAAAATATTTAAATTAACCCTCGTTCTGATCAGTTTTTTATCTTTATCATGGTCAATATATGATGCCCATAAAATACTTAATCAAACCAACAACATTATTTATGCAACAAGTTTTATCCGTCCACCAATAATAATATATACCATTGGGACAGCCTTAATTATGATTTTCTATAATAGGCAAATTTTTGACCAAAAAATACTAAAATATAAATTTTTATTATTAATTGGTAAACATTCATACATAATTTATTTATCGCATACTTTATTACTGCGCGTTTTGCAAGGCATTATTACCGGAACTCCCCGTCCATCAATAATAGCAATTGGATCAATTCTTTTTTCAACCGGAGTAGCTATAAGTAAGCATTTACTAGCCTAAATAAATTTTTTAGACCTAAGAAAAAGAATCCAAACTATAACCATAGCCAATTATAAAAAAGACAAAAGCAGGTAGAATTTAACTGCTGGCGGAGGTATAGCGTTTTAACGACCAATACCAAAATTTTAATGCTAAGCCGGCAAGAATTAAACTAACTGCCACTGACAATGCAACTTGCAGCGGAGAAATTAAACCAAGCATTGCTTTAGCCGGAAAAGTAATTAGTAAAACTACCGGAATAACGAAAACTACTAAAAAACGAACAAAACCTTGGTAAATATCCGTCGGAAATCTACCCATTGCCGTCACATCCCGATAAACCCAAACTAAATGATCTATCTCCGTCGTCAAAATACAAATAGAAGAAATAAATAAATGAAAGGCAAAACCGATTAATAAACTGGCCAAAATTAGGAGAATAAAATAAATAACACTTATTGGTCCGTCGGCTAGATTGTGGTAGAAAACATACCAAACCATAAAGCCGGACAAGGGCACCAAAGTAATAAAGTCCATAATATCGATGTGACCAAACAAAGGACGGAAAAAAGACGGCAGGGGCTTGAGAAGCTCTAAATCAAAATTACCGGAAATCACTAAAGGGCGGAAATGATAAACTCCTCGAAATAAAAATTGAATTAAAATATCAATAAGATTAAAAACTAAAAAAAACCAAATCACTTCCACCGTATTGTAGCCGGCAAAATTTTCTATACCTGAAACCGTCGAATAAAGAAATATAAAATAAAAGCCGAATCGAGCGACTTTCCCGATAATAAATAAAATTGCCGCACTCGGCTGAACTAAGTCCGGTAAAATCACCATTTTGGCCATCAGCCAAAATGCCTTTAAATAACGTTTAATCTCCATAAGCGGTATAATTTTTTAAACCAGATTTCCAAATTTTTATTGTTATTGAGTAAGCGATAACCAACCAAAAAACCAATATTAAAATTTGATAGACGGCATTAAATAAAGAAATTCTTTCTAAATATATATTTATCGGCAGATAGACTAGATAAGGAAAAGGGGTCAAGTGTATTAAGTCAAAAAGAAATTTAGGCAAAACATCTAAAGGAAACAAAGTTCCCGCCATAAACTCTAAAAAAATAATCCCGAACAACCAGCGCGGCGCCCAAATATTATCTGTCCAAAACGCTATCGATGATAATAAAAAACTGATTAAAAAATAAAGCGGAATAGCTAAAATACAGCTGATTATAAATAAAAGAAGACTTTGCCAATTTTCCGAGATATAAAAAGGCAAATTTAACAGTTTTATTATTAAGCCAACTTCTACGATTACAAAGCTAATATTTAATATTTTTGACGACAAATCGCGAAAAAACCAAGTAGTAATAACATTCCAAGGCCGAAGAAGAAATTTACTGACTAAATCTCCACTTAAAATCATTCCGGCTAAATCTCCGACTCTGCCACTGAGGACAATTCCCCGAAGAATTGATATGCCGACAACATAGGTAAGCATTTGTGACCGCTGATAACCGAATACTTCATCTCTAGCTCCGTAAACCGCCTGCCAAAAAAAAATCAAAGTTAAAAAAGAGATCAAACTTCTCAACCGCCAGAGCAAAAAATTGGTTCGATAAATAAAATGCTCCATAAAACTGATTTTGATAACTTTCAAATATTTTTTCATCCATCAACGATAATCTTTATTAGTAAACAATTCCCGAATAATATCTTCAATTGGCGGTTGCTCAATGTTTAAATCTTTAATAGGAAAATTTTTCAATAATTCCGAAGCAGACAGCGAAACAACTTCCCGTTTGATTTCTAATTTTGCCTTTGGCAAATTAAACTGTTTAATTTTTCCGACTTCAGCCAAATCCTCCCGATTAACATTTTTAGCAAAAGTCAAACTGATTAATTTATAATCAGCAAATTTTTTAATAATCTCTTCCAAATGTCCGTCAAAGACAATCTTGCCTTTATCAATAATAATCACCCTGTCCGCCAGTTCTTGTACATCGCCCATATAATGAGAAGTCAATATAATCGTTGCCTGGTGCCTTTTATTATAAATTTTAATAAACTCTCGAATTTTTTTCTGCATGACCACGTCTAACCCGATTGTCGGCTCGTCTAAAAATAAAACTTTCGGCTGATGAAGCAAAGATGCAATCAGTTCACACTTCATCCTTTGACCTAAAGAAAGTTTTCTGGTTTGGGTATTTAATATTTCTTTTACCTCAAGCAAGTTGACTAATTCGTCTAAATTTCTATTAAACTTATCGTCCTCTATTTCATATATTTCCTTATTAAGAAGAAAAGTTTCCATCGGCGGCAGATCCCACCAAAGTTGATTTTTTTGTCCCATAACAAAAGCAATTTGTTTTAAAAAATCACTTTTTCTATCCCAGGGGTTGTATCCTAAAACTGAAACCTCGCCTTCATTCGGATATAACAAACCGGACAAACACTTCAAAGTAGTTGTTTTTCCAGCTCCATTCGGTCCGATAAATCCAACTAATTCACCTTGATTAATTTTAAAATTTATTTTATCCACCGCCTTGACCAGCTCATATTTTCGTTTAAATAACGACTTTAAAGAGCCGAGTAAACCGGGGTCTTTTTGGTGAACACGATAATATTTTTTTAAACCGGAAACTAAAATCGGTTTTTTTTCCATAATAAATAAACTTACGGCCCCGGACTTCCCCCAAACTAACGCTGGGATAAACGGGGCCGAAATTTATATAAGTTTTTTTACTTAACTGCTCTTTTTAAAGCAGTACCCGGTCTAAACCTTGGCATTCTACGGGCAGGTATTCTTTTCTTCGGTCCGCCGCCAATCGGTTTAACTTCTTTGGATTCAAATAATTTTGTAAAGAAAACTCCAAAACCAAAGAGCTTTACTTTTTCACCTCTCTTAAGGGATTTAGTAATTTCATCAATAAGTGTTTCGTATGCTTCCCGGGAGGCCTTTTTAGTTAAGCCGGTTTTCTTAGCAATAACATCAATAAGTTCTCGCTTAGTCACTTTGACTCACCTCCTTTCCAAATTTCAATCGAATATTTCAGATATTTAATCATTTTCCAACTATCTTCATTCTAGCGGGAAATTCATTCCCTGTCAATCGGGGATTTTGCTGCCGCACGTGTTTCTCTAATTGCGGTTACCTTAATTTGACCAGCCCACTTTGTTTCCTCTTCAAGCTGTCTGGAAATATCGTGAACCAAAACAGTTAATTGGTCATCGGTAACCTTAACCGGGTCAACGATAACTCTCACTTCCCGGCCTGCTTGATAACAAGCAACATCTTCAACTCCGTCAAAAGAACTGGCAGTTTCTTCAATATTTTTCATTCTTTCCAAATATTTTTCATGCGCTTCATATCTAGCACCAGGACGGGACCCGGAAGCGGCATCGGCAACCCAAACAATAATCGATTCCGAACTGGTAAAGGGCTTGTCCTCATGGTGCTCGGCTACAGCATTAATAACCTCTTCTGGAATATTGTAACGTCTTAGCAGTTCAACACCTACTTCAACATGGCTCCCTTCTTCATTGATAACTTTTCCTATATCATGAAGTAAACAACCCAATCTTACCGTTTTAACATCTGCGTTTAGTTCATGGGCTATCTGAACTCCGATTTTTGTTTCCTCTATCGTATGCTGTGCTAAATTCTGACCGTGTGAAAATCTGTATTTAAACTTTCCAATCAAACGAACTAAGTCAGCCGGAAGGTGATAAACACCGGCTTCTTGACTGATCCGTTTACCCTCCTCCATTAAGACTTTTTCCATTTGTTTTTTAGTCTGCTCAACTATTTCTTCAATTCTTGACGGCTGTATTCTGGCATCTTTAATTAATTTTTTTAAAGATCGTTTAGCAATCTCTCTTCTGACCGGGTCAAAAGACGACAGACGGACAACATTAGTTTCGTCTAATTCCAAGTCAACACCGGTTGCTCTTTCAAATGCCCTTATATTTCTTCCTTCTCTACCAATAATTCTTCCTTTAATATCTTCATTTTCCAACTGAATTGTAGATACAGTGTATTCAGCAACCCAATCAACAACACCGTGTCTTACAGAATCCAAAACAATATCCTTGGCCAGTTCGTCTTCCTCAGCTCTAATTTCATTCTCAACTTCACGAATTTTTTTTGCTTTCCATTCCACCAATTGTTTTTCTATTCTTTTTTTTATTCTTTCTCTTGCCTCCTGCTTATCCAAATCAGATATTTCTTCCAATTTGGCCTCTTCTTTTTTCCTAAGTTCATCAATCTGTCTTTCTTGACGTTTAACTTTTTCTTCTTTCTCTTCAATCTTAGTTTCTTTACTGCGCAAATAAGTTTCCCGCTCATCCATTGTCTTTAACCGCTTATCAAGTTCTTTCTCTCTTTTTTTCAAGTCATCAACTAATTCCGCTAATTTTTGTTCTTCAACTCTCGGCTGTCTTTCACGTTGTTCTTCTTTAACTGACTGACCAAAAAATTTTCCTAAATTTATCACTGTAAACTCCTTTCCCGATTTCCGCTTAAACGTAATCAAGAATTAATTAATAAATATAAACCCTCGACATTAGGTCGGTATATTTTAGCATGAAGGAAAGAAAACTTTAAGTCTAGGAGGAGGCCTTTTCTTTAACTGCTTCCCAAATTTTATCCTCAATTTTTTGAGCGATTTTGGGATTTTTTTTCAAAAATTCTATTGCAGCTTCTTTTCCTTGACCTAGAGTTTCTCCTTCATACTTATAATATGCCCCGCTTCTTTCCACAACTTCATACTTTTCACCGGCATCAATTAAACCGGCCTGCCAAGAAATTCCCTGATTATTATATATTTCAAACTCCGCTTCCTTAAACGGCGGCGCAATTTTATTTTTAATTACTTTAGCTCGATGTAGTGAACCGGTAATATCGCCGTCGGAATCCTTTATTTTTTTTCTTTGTCTCAAGTCTATTCTCACCGAAGAATAAAACTTTAAGGCAAGACCGCCGGAGGTTGTTTCAGGATTACCAAAAAATACACCAATTTTGTGGCGTATTTGATTAGTAAATATCAAACAAGTGCTGGTTTTATTGATTGTACCTGCTAATTTACGTAGAGCTTGAGACATTAATCTTGCCTGAACACCAACTTGGGCATCACCCATTTCACCTTCAATTTCCGATTTAGGAACAAGTGCGGCCACCGAATCAACTAAAATTAAATCCAAGCCGCCGGACCGAACTAAGGTTTCGACAATTTCCAGGGCCTGCTCACCTGTATCCGGCTGTGAAATAAGCAAATCTTCTAAATTAACGCCGATTGTTTTTGCCCACTGCGGATTTAAAGCGTGTTCCGCGTCAACAAAAGCGGCGACTCCGCCGGCTTTTTGAGCTTCTGCAATAATATGAAGAATTAGAGTCGTCTTACCGGAGGCCTCCGGCCCAAAAATCTCAACAATTCTTCCTCTGGGTACTCCGCCGACACCGAGGGCAATATCAAGAGGAAGACAACCGGTTGATATTGAATTAATATCCAGTTTTTCTTGCCGGTCACCCATTTTCATTATCGACCCTTTACCGTACTGTTTTTCAATTTGGCCCATTGCATTCTCAACCGCCTCCAGTTTTTGTTTCTGTTCTTTGCTTTTCGCTTTCTTATTTTCAGCTTTAGTTTTTTTCTTTTTCTTCGCCATCCTTATAGTTTCATTTAACCACATCAATGACTAAAAAACAACCCTTAAAAAGACCTTCTCAAAATGCGCGATCGCGCAATGACTGAAGGAGTTTTAGTTTAATTAGTGGCTAGATAATTTGTAAATCTACATTTTAGATTCAAATGCAACGTCCTTAGTTTCAAGATTAAACATACCGTTTTCATCCCGACCATAGTGGGGGAATCCCTCTTGGTACCTTAGAGAACATAAAAAGGGATTTCTCGACTATGGACAAGTCAAACTTGCCTCCGCTCGAAATGACAAAATCAAAAATTTACATAGTACATAGTAAGCTTAATAAATAAAATGGTTGCACTTAGTTTTAGAAAGTAAGAAATTATGCGAAAAAAACAAATTTTTGATAAAATAAAGCCAACGGGGTGTGGCGCCGCGCCCGCCATGCAAGCTGAGCTTGCTCGGCGTTGCGGGCGGGCAGAGGCTAGCAAAATGCTTTATACATACGTTTTAAAAAGTAAAAAAGATAAAAAATTATACATTGGTTTTACAAATAATCTTAGGAAAAGAATTAATGATCATTATCAAGGTAAAGTAAAAGCAACAAAAAATAGGAGACCATTAGAATTAATTTATTATGAGGCAGGAAAAAGTAAACATAAAGCCATTAAACGAGAAAAGTATTTTAAAACAGGATACGGAAGACGATTTTTAACAAATAGAATTTAATCTACGGGGTGTGGCGCAGAGGCTAGCGCGTTCGCATGGGGTGCGAAAGGTCGCCGGTTCAAGTCCGGCCACCCCGACTAAGCAAAAAGGGTCGCCGGTTCCCGCCCGCAATGCCGGGCGGGTGGCGGGCTTACCCTTTTTGAGGTCTTCAACCATTTTTCTAAACCTGAAGCGGATATCTGATTCTTTGGCAAATTCACTTTCTCTAATTGGCCTACCATCTCTGTTTTCTGCCATCTGTTCGTATTCATCTATTATCTGGTCGCCCAAACTCCTAACCTGCCATTCTTCAC
This sequence comes from uncultured Gammaproteobacteria bacterium, assembly GCA_964468355.1. Lineage (GTDB taxonomy): Bacteria > Patescibacteriota > Microgenomatia > UBA12405 > JAHJSD01 > CAYSLZ01. Next base: position 7,168 of record CAYXSV010000004.1, on the reverse strand, counting down.
TCTCACTGCTTTTCCTGGCATAAACAACATAACGAAATTGATAAAGATCTTTGATTTCGCTTTCTCATATAATACTTTTAAGAAGATTAGCCAAGTCTGTAGGTGTTAAAGCAGGTCTATCTTTCATGAGATACAACAAAGGTATCTAATTATTATAAATCTATGAAAACAGTTGTTCAAAACTATTGGAGAAACTCTATTTTAGGTTCGGATTGACCATTTGTGCCATTGAAGGGTGCATCTTGAAATCCACTTGTTAACACCGCTACTTCATTGTCAGGAGAATATAAAAAGATATATACGAAGTTTATAAAACATTCACTTTCAGGGCCGTTTTGCCCATTTTTGTCAGCGAGTTTTACTCGATACACATTTTCATAGTTTTGTAATGGACTTTTTTCATCTACATAACATCCGCTATAAAGTGTTTGAGCAAGAACATCTAAATCGCTATCATTAGATATTTTTTTATAGGTTATTTGCAAGGCGTTTGGCCTAGTAATATTAATTCCTAAGTTGTTTGAATCAGACATTCCATTATCATATCCATTCTCTATAAGATTAATGTTATTTTGAACACTTTTACAGGTGGAGAAATCAGATTGGTAACCACCACTTGGCAATTGCTTATGTTGAACAATTAAGACACTTTTTTCTGAAATAAATAATGTATTATCATTTGAAATCTCAAAAACCTTAAGAGGCATTTCTCCTACTTGGTTAAGTTGTTTCTCTTGGCAGGTAGTTGCACTTTTATTATAACTAGGAAAAGCAACCGAGAACCCGTACTTATAATTAATATATTTTTTTGTATCATTTTCGGCATCAACTATTTCAGAGTCAACTTTTGGGGAGGAAACAGGCGTTGGGGTAGAAACGGGAAAATTATTCACCTTTTTATTATCCACTGGTTTATCCGAAATATAGTTTTTTTCTAAAAATTGATTCTGATATATCCAAAACCCAAAAGCACCTATAACCATAAAAAGCAGGGCAAGAAGAAAATAGATAAAAGACTGAGGAAGTCTTTTTTTTATTTTAGTGTCGTCTAAAATAGAATTCTGTAATTGAATCTCTTTTTCTTCTAGCTGTGGGCTAGCTTGGTTTTGAGGTAATTGATTTTCTTTATTCTCCATTAAATTAATTATACAGCTAAAATAAGATTATTCCAGGATAACAAGATTAGCGATTAATAAAGAATTGGAGAAAACGTTGTAAGATGCGGGTAGAAAATTGACACTTACTCTTGCTTGAAAAGAATACCTATAAGAGTTTTTAGCCTTGAAAACAGCGAATGCAAAAGAGTTATTGAAAACTCTAAGAATTAAGAGTTTATTGGGCTTATCTCTGGTTATCAATTGCCTCATCATGAGCAAAATTTGAAAGGCAACTAACGAGGTTCAACAGTACAAAAACCTGAATGTACTCATTACCAGCTTCTCTAATAACTTTGATTTTTGATTTAGGAGGTTTATCAATTCTGGGCATATTAATACCACCTAGACTTTTTTGCACTTAGTTGATTTATAATACTGTCATAAAGTTCAAGATAAGTTTATAAACCCCGACCAAAAGTTAAATTAAAGATTTATTCTACTGCTTGAATATATTTTTCTTTCGGTTGAATGCCGACCATTCGTTCGGCCGGCTGGCCGTTTTTAAAAACAATCACCGTCGGGATTCCACGCACTTCATATTCCGCCGCCAACTGCTGATTATCGTCAACATTAAGTTTAGCCACCTTTGCTTTTCCTTCCAGTTCCCCAGCTATTTCCTCAATTACAGGACCAAGTACACGGCAAGGACCACACCAAGGGGCCCAAAAATCAACCAATACCGGAAGCTCTGAATTCAAAACTTCCTCTTCAAAATTATCTGAATTTAATTTAGTTATGTCCATAAATAAATTACCACCTCCTTTTTCAAGTTATATCTTAACATAAAAAAATTACGTCAATATATTTTATAAGCCCTCCCTAACCTGATCTAAAAGATTATTAATCTTTAATTGAAGTACCGGCGTTAAATCACCGACAGAATCGTCAATAAATCCTTGAACAATCATTTGTTTGGCTTTTTGGTTTGAAATTCCTCGTGTTTGTAAGTATTCTATTTGACGGCTGGAAATTTTTCCAATAGAGGCCTCATGTGATAAATTCAAATTATCCAGTTCAGAATGAAGGGCCGGAATAGTTTGAAATTCGGCTTCCGGAGATAAAACAATTGCACTACATTCTAAATGTCCTCGAATTTCTTCAGCCAGGCCAAATAGCGTTCCCCTGGTAATTGTTTTCCCTCCATTAACTACCGCATGAGTCAAAATTTCACCGCTAGACCCCTGCCCGTTAAAATGTATTTCACCGCCAAGTTCAATATTTGATTTTCGATGAGAATATATAAATGAATTTAAAACGGCCTTAGAATTTTCACCTTCTAATAACACTTTGGGATTAGTATCCAATTTAGAAACAGGGTCAAAAATTAAATAATTTGAAATAAATTTACCGCCGGCGGCAACTTTTACAGCCGTTCTCGGGTAAACGCGACTTTGTTCACTCCAACTGTGAATCATGGTAAAGGTTACTTCGGCATTTTTACCGACATAAATTTCGGTTATTCCATTATGCACGTTTTCGGTCATTTGATGAAGAGCGGTACACCCGGTTAAAATTTGAAGTCTGGAATTTTTTTCAGCAATTATTAAATTGTGAACGTTCTGTTCAGTTTTAGGTCGAGAAATAACGTAACAGGTGTTTATCGGCGCAACTGCTCTTTTATTTTCACCCGCCCGGATATAATAACCAAGATGATTTTTATCTTGATAAACTTTTTGAGTAACTGAGTCCTGGTCAGGATTAATTAACTTCCATTGGTACTCAGTTAGGACTTCTTGGTTAACCTCGGTAATCGGCTTGGTTTCGGCCCAGTCATATTTGCCAAATTGTGAAAAATATTCTTCGTTGGCAATAACAAACATCCGATCATTAAAATCTAAACCGGCCTTGTTTATTATTTCTGAGATTTTATTCATTAGGCCCACCTTTTTCGCATGAAAAACATTCCGAGTAACCCCGGTCTTTTATCTGCTTAAAAATTAATTTCGGCTTACCGGAACAGACAATTTGGCCGTCTATCATGACGTAAGCTAAATCAGAAGAAATATAGTCCAAAATGTGGCCGGTGTGAGTAATAATTAAGCCGGATTTTTCTTTTAACAAATCGTTAATTACCGAACCAACCAATTGCAGATTTTCAACATCAACCCCGGAATCCGGTTCGTCAAATAGATAAAGCTTGGCCTTAGTGTCAACCATCAGCTGAAATAATTCAGACCTTTTTTGTTCCCCTCCGGAAAGACCGCTGTTGATCCCTTGATTAAAAAATCGGCTGACTTTAATTTGTTTGGCTGTTTTTTTTATTTTTTCATACTTGGGATTTACTTGTTGAACCAATTTTTTTAAATTTACTCCGTTGACAGTGGGCGGCTGTTGAAACATCATTGCCAATCCTAATTGGTTGCGTTTATCAATAGTCAACGAGTTAATTTTTTTACCATTAAAAAATATTTCTCCTTGTTTAATTTTATATTTAGACAAGCCCATAATTACTTTAAATAATGTAGATTTACCACTACCGTTCGGGCCGAATAAAACTACTTTTTGGTTATCTTCAACTTTTAAAGAAACGTCCTTTAAAATTAACTCGCTTCCTGCTGAAACAGTTAGATTTTTTATTTCTAGCATGTTACTATTATATAGGAAAGGAGGTGATAAAACATGTTAGCAAATTTTCCAGAAAATGATCTACAAATTATCAGGTTAGGACTAATTGCAGAATTAGACGCAATTGATCTTTACGAACAACTTGCAGAATTAACCGATGACCCGGAGATTAAAAAAGTTATGATGGACGTAGCAAAAGAAGAGAAAGAACACGTTGGCGAATTCCAGGCCCTGCTTTTAGCTAGAGACAAAGAACAAGTAGAAGAAATGGAAGAAGGCAAAAAAGAAGTTGAAGAAATGACAAAGTAAATGCTTGATCATCTTACCAATCGAATATTTGGAACAAAATATCAAACTTTAAATCTAATTAAAGTTAATAAAAAAGCTTTAATTAATAATTTTCGTTATTTTCAAAAAATTAACGGGCATAAGTTAGTAGCACCCGTCCTTAAAAGTAATGCCTACGGTCATGGCTTAGTTAAAGTGGCTAGATTAATTGATGAACATCTCGTGCCTCCATTTATTACAGTAGACAGTTTGTACGAGGCCTATGAGCTACGCAAGGCAAAAATTAAAACAGGTCCTCTGATTATTGGCTATACTAAGCCGGAAAATTTCAAAATCGGGCCGAAAATCGATTATTCAATACCGGTTTACGATTTTAAAACGGCGGCGGTAATCAACCGTCACCAACCCAGAGCAAAAGTCCACTTAAAAATTGATACGGGGATGAATCGTCTCGGTATTCAACCTGACCAAGCTAGAGATTTCGCCCGAAAATTAAAAAAATTAAAAAAACTAAACGTCACCGGAATATACAGCCATCTTTCCCAAGCAACTAATTTAAACAAAAAATTTACTCTCAAACAAATTAAAACCTTTAAAAGTGTAATTAGAATATTTGAACAGGAGGGATTTCAATTTAAATGGAAGCATATCAGCGCTAGTGCGGGAAGTGTTATTGGTGACGACCCTGAATTCAACTTAGTTAGAATCGGTCTAGGATTTTACGGTTTATCCCCCTTTCCAACTAACACACCAAAAGATAAAAAATTGAAAAACAAACTGCAACCAGCTTTAAAACTCACCAGCCATATTGCTCAAACTAAAATAATTTCTAAAAATTCGGAGGTTGGCTATGGAGGAACTTATAAAACTAAAAGCAAAACAAAAATTGGCATTTTACCCCTCGGTTATTACGAAGGTGTAGACAGACGTTTGTCAAATAAGGGTTTTGTTAAAATAAAAAATAATTTTTGCCCCATAATCGGAAATATATGCATGAACCTGACTATAATTGACTTATCTCCGATACCGGATGCGGAAATCGGCACTAAAGTCACAGTTTATTCCGACAAACAAAATGATTTAAACAATATTGATAATTCGGCAAAAACGGCTAAAACAATTCCTTACGTAATTTTAGTCAATTTAGCGGATTCGATCAGGCGGGAATTGAATTGATGTTATAATAACGAAAATGAAGTGTCCAAATATTAAGGATAATTTAGACAACTGCAACTGTACTTATCAGGGCTGTCCAAGAAAAGGAAATTGTTGTCACTGCTTGCATTACCATTTATCCAGACAGGAACTACCTGCCTGCTGTTTTTCTGACGAAACAGAAAAGACCTACGACAGATCATTCCGCAAATTCATTGAAGAAAATAGTTAAAAAAAGCGTTATCTTTTAGGAGATTGTTTTTTGGCTCGTGCTCGTCCAGCTTGTCCGGGCTTACTTCTCTCTTTAATCCGGTCATCTACAGTTAATAATCCCGCTTTTTTTAAAGTCGAGCGATATTTTTCACGGTCTATCTTTTCTAAAGCTCTGCTTAAAGCCAATCTAACTGCTTCTAACTGGCTTTTTTTTCCTCCACCACGGACTAAAAACGTTCCATGATATTTTCCTCTAGTATCGGTAAGTTCAAAAGGTAGAGTGTAAAAATAGGCATTAACTTCACCGGGGAAATAATCGGCAATTGATTTACCGTTGACTTCCAGTTTACCCTTACCACTAAAAAGTCTTATCGTAGCAGTTGCCTGTTTACGCCGACCAACGGCATAAATATACTTATTTTTTGATTTTTTTGGCATAAGGGTGGTCCTCGGTTTCAAAAATTTTTAATCTTTTTAATCGTTTTTTTCTGAGTTTGTTTTTAGGCAGCATATTCTTTACGGCTAGTTTAATTATCTGGTTGGGATCTTTTTCAATTAACTTGTCAAAACTTATTGTTTTTAAACCGCCCATATAACCGGTATGCCTATGATAAAGTTTATCCACAGTCTTTTTACCGGTAACTTTAATCTTTTTAGAGTTAATTGCAACAACATAGTCACCGCAATCAAGATGGGGTGTATATTCGGGCTTGTGTTTGCCGATTAAAAGTTGAGATATCCGAGTTGCCGCCCGACCTAGAATTTTGTCGGATAAATCTATCTCTTGCCACTGCCGATTTATTTCTTCTTTTTTCAACATAGTTGTTTTCATTTGATTAATTCTAATCGGGCTACAGTTGCGTCATCACCCCTACGTTTTTTTAATTTAATAATTTTAGTATACCCCCCCGGCCTATCTTTTAATTTTTTTCCAAAACTTTCAGCTAATTTATTGACAAATTTCTGATCTTGAAAAATAGCGTAAAGCCGTCTCCTAGAATCCAAATCACCCTTTCTAGCCCGAGTAATTATTCTTTCGATTTTCGGCTGAACCGCTTTGACCTTAGGAAGTGTCGATTCAACTTTACCTTCATTCAAAAAAAAACTTCTTGCCAAATTTTTAAACAGCGCTTTTCGTTGAGCGGTGTCACGTCCTAGTTTTTTACCTTTTTTTCTGTGTCTCATCAAGCGCCCTCCTTATTAATTTTCAAAATCCACTCCCATTTCATCCATTACTTCTTTAAGCAATTGAACCGACTTTTGTCCTACATTTCTTACCTCGCTTATCTCGTCAGGGCTGGATTTTGATAAATCATTGACGGTTTTATACCCAGCTTTTTTCAAAGCATTAGATAAGCGCAAAGGAACTTCTTCAATTTCCTCTATCATCAAGTCATAATTATCATTGGTTTTCGGTTCTTCTTTCTTCTTTTTTCTCTTGTCTCCTTTAGGATTAACGATTTGACCGAATACTTCAGCAATAATTTCCGATGCTTTTTCCAATGCTTCTTTCGGAGATATAGTACCGTCAGTTTCCAATTCCAAAGCCAACTTATCTAAGTCGGATTTTTCGTCTCTCCTTGTTTGCTCAACTTGATAATTGGCATTTATAATCGGCGTAAAAACAGCGTCAACGGGAATAATTCCATGTTTATCAGGGTCATGTTTTTCTGCCGGCTGATAACCACTTCCGGAAGATACATTTATTTCCATGTTAAAAACAGTTGATTTGTCAGCTAAAGTAGCTAAAACTAAATCCGGGTTAGAAACTTCAACATTGGGCTGTAAAA
>CAYXSV010000003.1:0-23178 GCA_964468355.1 uncultured Gammaproteobacteria bacterium | reverse complement strand
CTATTTTCCCTATTGCCATACTCCGGGGATGGAGACAGAGCAGTTGGGTGAAGAACCGTCGGAATTAATATTATTTTCTTCAATTAAGAAAGCATTGCGCTTAATAATAATTTCGTTATTTTCAGGGCAAAAAGTGTTTCCGGCGTTTTCGGTTTGCAGGTTGCCGATGTAAACATAGTTTAAACCAACGTCAAGACAGGTTTGGCGGGCCTTAATTAAAGTTTCGCTGGAGGTGGGGGAAAGATTGGGCAGTTTGTAAGCCGGAGAGAATCTTGAAAAGTGTAAAGGAACGTCCGGTCCGACCTCATCATAAATCCATTGACACATTTCTTTTATTTCGTCTAAATTATCAGTATAACCGGGGACGACCAGGTTGACTATTTCCAGCCAGGTGTCTGAGTCGTGTACGGTTTTAATTGAATCCAGCACCGGCTGAAGCCGGCCTTGGTTTAACTGTTGATAAGTTTTATCGTTAAATCCTTTTAAGTCGATTTTCATTGCATCTAAGTAGGGGAGGAGCTCTTTTAACGGTTCCGGGTTGATGTAGCCGCTGGAGATATTGGCGGTTTTTAAATTCTCTTTTTTAGCAAGCTTGGCTATATCCAACATGTATTCGTACCAAACGGTTGGTTCGTTGTATGTGAAGGCGATTACCTCAGCTCCGGAATTTTTAGCGGCTTCAACTACTTCTTCAGGTGTCATTTGTCGTGAATCAACGTCTTCAGGTGAACGGTGGGCAATGTCCCAGTTTTGACAATTTTTGCAGTCCAAATTGCATCCGGCGGTTCCCAAAGAGTATGCTTTTGAGCTGGGCAGAAAGTGATAAAGCGGTTTTTTTTCGATCGGGTCAACATGGACGGAAACAGGTTGGCTGTAAACTAGTGAATATAGTTTGCCTTGAATGTTTTCTCTTACGCCACAAATGCCTCTTTGTCCCGGCTTTAAAATGCACCTATTCGGACATAATTGGCATTGGACCATTTCATTGTCCAGCTGCTTATAAAAGCTTGCCTGGTGATAATCTGCCGGTTTTTCTTGGTTTATCAAGTTGTTTTTAACCGCAATCAATCCCGACAAGATTATTCCAACTCCTAAAACAATTACCCCCAAATATTTTTTCATGGTTTATTATATATGTTTTTTGTAGGGGCGCATCATGATACGCCCCTACAGATATTAATGTTAAAATATATAAAATGGTAGATATCAACGCCGCTTCACCAAGTTTGGTTTCGGAATGGGCGATATTTTTACCCTCGGCGCTTTACTTTATTCACTGGTTTTTAGTAAAGAGGTTTGACGGAAGACCGCGAGGCGTAAACAGTGAAGCCGGGTTAAAATACGTCTGGAACGTGATTTTACTTCTTCTTTTTATTCCGGCCGGTTTGTTTGGATTACTGCTTAGTTTGGGGATAAAGACGCCGTTTATTTTTTACTGGCATATTCAAGGCGGAGCGGCTTTTGTTGTTATCTGCTTTACTCACCTTTTAAATCATTTAACATATTATCTAAAGGGATGGAAAGTATTTAAGCAGGATCTTTGTGAATAATTATTTCCCGCTGTGGTGAAATGTCTCTGAAGCCGATTTCTATTGAACCGTCTGGAATTCTACTTCTTTTTGGCTCTGTCGGACGCATCTCGTATAACCTGGTTTTCAACTCATTATTTAGAATAATTAGCATATTAACCTTATCAATATTATCAGATTCTTTTATCTTTTTAATGTTTTTTCCTACTTGTCTTTTTATTTCTTCTTCAAAACATTCGCTTCCGTCATCCGGATATTCAGCTAAAAATATGGACCGAATAGTTGTTTCCGGCATTTCATAATCATTTTCTTCTTGAAAAATTTGCCATTCTTTTTCCATTCGGCGCTTATCTTGTTCACGTCTTTCCTCTATTTCCGCTAAAATCTGTGGTTTAGTTGGTTCTTTTTCAGACATTATTAAGAATTCTAGAATAAATAAGCCGAAAAATCAAGAAAATTGGTGTTTAAAATAAACCGGTTATACTTTTAACTGAAAAGTATAGACCGGCTAAAACGCTGGCAATTCGCCCGATTTTTTGAATGATTGGATAATGAGTAAACTTGCCGCCGAGGAAAATTGTCGGAACTAAATAAGTGCTTGTTCCCATAAAAAAAGTTAAAAAGTAGATTATTGACTGAATTGCGCTTCGTAAATTAAAAACGTGAGTTAAAGAGGCAAGGAAAGGCGGGCAAACGTTGACTCCGGTTAAAAACCCGACAACCAGCGGCCAGCGAATTTTTCTAAACGGTAGAAATGCACATGTTTTTTGATTAATTTGACCTAATCCGTACAAAATTAAACCAATACCCATCCAAACATTGCCTAAAGAAATTAAAGAGTGGATAAGACGGTTTTCAATTGTTTGACCCAGCCAGCCGAAGATTAGTCCAAAAGCAAGATACCCGGCAAGCCGCCCAAGAGAAAATTCCAGAATTAACAATCCCGAAGTTTTAAAATTCTGTTTTTTTGACATTAAAAGCGGTAAAAAAATAGGCAGGCAGGTGCCAAGGCAGAAAATTCCGACAGATAAGCCGGCTAAATAACCGGAAAGTATATTTAACATTTTATATTTGCCATTTTATCATTTTAAATTTGTAGTAGCAGACTTCTTGAAGCTTATCTTATGCTAAAATGGCTTTTGCCTGTTGTCAATTTTTTTACTAGGATTTATTTAAGTTAATTAGGTCAATTAGAAATTAGGTTAATTTGAATTTTATGCTATAGTGTAGAAAATGAATATTGCAAAAAGTATTGACCATGCTAATCACAGTGCGCAGTCCAGTGAAGAAGAAATAAAAAAGCTTTGTGATCAGGTAAAAGAATATGGTTTTAACGCTGCTTTTGTTAATTCCTGCTGGGTTAAGTTTGCCCGAGAACAGTTGGGTGATAGGGCTAAAGTCGGGACAGTGGTTTCATTTCCTTTAGGCCAGGATTCGACTGATGATAAAATTTCAGCCGGTTTGACGGCAGTAAAAAACGGAGCTGACGAGGTGGATGTTTCAGCCAACGTTGGGTGGTTAAAATCAGGTGAAACAGGTAAATACTTTGATGAAATGAGCCGGATTGTTAAGGCGTTGAAAGCAGAAAATAATTCCGTAATTGTCAAGTTTATTATTGAAGCGGTATTTCTAAGCGATAAAGAAATTAAACAAGCGTCAAAATTAGTTTTAGAGTCCGGAGCCGATTTTGTTAAAACGACTTCCGGATTTGGTCCGCGTGACGCAAAAGTGGAATTTGTGAAAATAATCCGGGAAGCTGTAGGTGACAAAATCCGAGTAAAAGCGGCTGGAGGAATTCATAACCGGGAGGAATTTGACCAGTTTATTAATGCCGGTGCGGATAGAATAGGTACTTCCGCCGGAGTGGCAATAATAACCGGTAAAGAACCCGAAGACAAAAGTGAATGATAATTTTTTGAAATTTTTAACTGCTTTTAATCTTTTTATCGCTTCTTTTTTAATTTTTACCTATTCACAACCTAAAAAATTTGATTTGTCCGGTAAGTATGACTTTGAAAAAAGCAGTGCTTATTTTCACGGTAAAAAGTTGGTTGTTCCGGATTTTTATGCCCGAGAATCACCAATTTCTTATGACCCAGAAGCAAGAGTGCTTGGTGACACTGCCGGCGAAAAGAAAATATTTGTTGATTTAACCAACCAGCGGCTTTACGCTTTTCAGGGAAACCGCCATATTTACAGCTTTCCTGTTTCTACAGGAAAATGGGGTCGGACTCCGACCGGAAGATTTAGAATTTGGGTTAAACTTCGGTATACAAAAATGTCCGGGGGATCAAGGGCTTTAAACACTTATTATTATTTACCGAATGTTCCTTATGTAATGTATTTCTATAATTCTTCTGTTCCTCGCCACCGGGGCTTTGGTATCCACGGTACATATTGGCACGATAATTTCGGCCATCCGATGTCTCACGGTTGTATTAACATGAAGACGGAAGAGGTTGGCAAGTTGTATTATTGGGCGAATCCTCGGCTGGAAGGAAGACAAAGTATTTATGCTGCCGAAAACAATCCCGGGACAGAAATAATTATTTTTGGCAAAGCCCCAAATTAAAAATCCGAATTTCTAATTTCTAATTGACTTAAAACTAATGTTTGAGTATTGGGATTTAAAATTTATTTAGAAATTAGATTATTTAGGTGAATTAGGTCAATTAGGTCAATTAGGTTAATTTTTGAATTTTATTAATTATTGCTTGGCTGGATAAATAAGTTGCTTCTATACCGGATAAACCCATTGTGTCTCCGAGTGTATCCGAAAGAATGTAGGGATTGTCTGATGAGTAATAAACCAGTCCGAGTGTAAAAGGAGGATTATATAAATCAACAATTGCTTCTTGAGGGAGCGGTTTGGCATATGTCGCCTGGGTAACTGCCCCTAAATAAGGACCGGCTTCCATTTCTATTATGTTGAATTCTTTTTTAGAATATTCGTCAAAAAGATCCTGATTTTCCATATAAGTGCCGATTACCGACACCAGGCGTTGGTTGTCAAGAATTGACCCGCTTTGAAATTCATCGGGGAATTGCTTGTTAAAACAGTTGTCAAGCATATAAGTATTTTGCGTGTGTTCGTCAAAAGCAATTTTAGGAATAAGTATGTCACCGACTTTTGTGTTTAAAGCGGCAGCTTTTCCTAAAATAAACAGTGCCCGAATGTCGCGAGTGTTTTCTAGAACCTCCTCAAGTAAATGATAAGCGCTGAAGCCCAAAGGATATTCGATATTTAAAACGGCGGTATCGGAAAGTTTCTCATTGAAAAGTTTACCGGGGATGATTTGTGTTTCTATTTCCAAATTTGTTTCCGGCTCAATACGAAGAATTCCTAGTTCCTTTTCTTTTTCCAGTTTCTCATTCCATAATTTTTTATTGGTTTTAAAGGTGAATTGTGAGGCAAAATAGGCAAGATATTTTTTCGGCAGTGTGGAATTTTTAATTAATTTGTTAACTTTAGGAAATTTGTTTTTGACTTCCTTGAAGATCTCTTTTTGGTTGTTGATGCAAAAATTGTCGATTAAGTTGATCAAACTGTGGTTATTTGAAGAAACAAGAACTAAGCTTTGTTCATCTAGATCAAATTTGTTTTTAGCATTTTTTTGGATGTGTTCCCACCAGCTTTGGGCGGTTTTGGCAAAGTTTATCCAACTGCCGGAAAGGAGTTTAATTTTATAGTCAAGTGATTTTTTGGGGAGCTTAACATTGTCAAATTCGGTTAAGCCGGTTTCAACTGCTTTATTGAGTTCGATTTCCAGACAAATAGTTAAATTAACAATGTCGTCAACATCAGAAATTGAAGCGGCAAAACAGGCCATAATTTGTTTTTCCGGATGATAATGAATGTGGCGCCGCCTTTTTGGCGCCTCGACTTCCCGCCATGAAGATATGTCATAACCGGCTTTTGAAAAAATCTCTTTGGTTTGGCCGATGACAATTTTTTTTGTTTTTAGAATTTCTTTTGGAAAACGGTGGAGAGCGTAGCGAAGCGCTTCCCGGTCAACTTGGTCCGACTCTGCTTTTTTATGAAGCAGGGGCTGCATTTTTAGATAAGTTGGTATAAGTGTTGATACTTCGATTTCTTTTGAGCTTTGCAGGGCAGACCGATAAGTCCGCATATGCAGTTCTATAGTTTCCTTGCTGGCTTTTGGTTTTAACTGTTGTGGATGAACCATATATTATTGTAGTTGTTGGATTACTATTTGTAAATTTGAAAATTGTAAATTAATTAAAGTGTCCTTACCAGGAGTCGAACCTGGATCTGACCCTTAGGAGGGGTCTGTTCTATCCATTGAACTATAAGGACGTACTTCTTATTTTATCATCTATAATTGGTTATTATGAAATTTTTTATATTAACTCTTGGCTGTCGGTTGAATCAGGCGGAGAGTCAGGAGTTGGAAGATAAATTGTTAAGTCTTGGCTGTCAAAAAGCGGAAACGCCGAAGGAGGCGGATTTAGTAGTAGTTAATACGTGTGTAGTGACTCGAAAGGCGGAAAGAGAAACCCGGAAGACTCTTCGTCGGCTGAGACGAGAAAATCCGAAAGCAAAACTAATTGCATCCGGATGCTGGGTGAATAAGGTTGACCAATTCGGCGGAATCAAAGTAGAGGAGGTAGATGAAATGATTAAAAACGAGGAAAAGTGGGAAATGGCGGAGGGCTTAACGCTTAATGCTCAAGGCGGCGATATTTACAAAAAAATAAAACAAATTAACGGGCGGGCGTTGATAAAAATTCAAGCCGGGTGTCACAATCAGTGTACTTACTGTTTGCCGACTTTAGTTCGCGGTCCTTCAATCAGCCGGTCCGTAGACAAAGTAGTTAAAAATGTAAAAGAAGCGGTTGCTAGGGGGGCGGTGGAGGTAGTTTTAACCGGTCAAAATGTTTCACAATATAATGATAACGGCAAAACCTGGATTAATTTAGTTGAAGCGGTGTTAAAAGAAACTGATATTAAATTAATTCGTCTTGGCTCAGTAAGTCCTGACCTAGTTGAACGTTTAAGCACCTCGGATGGTGTGACGCAGTCACTCCTCCGAGGTGAAACAGGTGCACAATTAGTTAAGTTGTATCAAGGGGTTGGTAAGAATCGACTTGCGCGGCACTTGCATTTAAGTTTACAGTCAGGAAGCAACCGGATTTTAAAGAAAATGAACCGGAAATATACTACTGAACAATTTACGGAGGTTGTAGACAAGCTGCGACAGTGGGTTGATGGCATAAATATTACTACTGATATTATTGTTGGCTTTCCGGGTGAAACCGAAGATGATTTTCAGAGAACTTTAGATTTTTGCCGAGAGATGAAGTTTGGCAAAATTCATATTTTCCGTTATTCACCGAGGAAAGGAACTTTGGCATTTAAAAAGCGAGAGGAATGGGGGAGAGTCAACTCTAAAATTAAAAAAGAGAGAAGTAAAAAGTTACATCAGCTGGAAAAAAAGCTTCGCTGTCAATTTTGGCAGTCTCAAGTCGGCAAAACCGCTGTTGCTAAAATTTGGGGTAACGGCGACGGGCTAACCGACAATTATATCCCAATAAGAGTTAATTTAGAGGAAAAATTAACTCAACCGATAGTGAGAGAAATTAAATTGTTAGCAGAACCGAATTTTGATATACTTAAGCCATCAAGGGCCTGTAGCTCAGGGGTTAGAGCACTGATCTTATAAGTCAGGGGTCGATGGTTCGAATCCATCCAGGCCCACTAAAGTTTAAATTTGACATTTAGCATTTAACATTTAAGATTGAATTATGGCAGAGAGAAGTGAACTCAATAAAGAGCTAAAAAAACTGAACAAGCATCTTAAGGAGTTGAGAAATTCCGGTAAGCATATGCTTTATTCAGCAAATCCTTTTAAATTTGCCGTTTTTAATTTTCTTGCCGGTATATTTCACTCACTCGGCAATTTGTTTGGCTATATTGTTATCTTCGGAGTAATTGCTTATTTTCTTTCACAGGCCAATCTCGGTAATTTAATGGGTAAGTGGGTTGAGGAAAGTTTACAAAACGTAGATTGGGAAAAAATTATGCCGATGCCGGAAGAGAATATTCAAAAATTAAATCAACAGGATGTTGAACAACTTCAAAGACAGCTAAATCAATGATTTTTATTTGTTTGGGAAACCCCGGAGCAGATTATAAAAATACGAAGCATAATACCGGCAAGATGTTTGGCGACTTTGTCGCCAAAAAGTTAAAAGTTAAAAGTGAAAAGTTAAAAAATAAGGGAAAAATAATCGAATTAGAAAACGGCTGGCAGGTGGTGTTATTAGACTGTTACATGAATAACTCCGGCTCTTGTTTGAAATCTCTTCTCACCAAATGTTCAATGTTAAATGAACAAATGGAAAATTTATTTGTTGTTCACGATGATCTAGACATTCCGTTCGGCGAGTTTAAAATACACAAAAATCGTGGTGCGGCCGGGCATAAGGGAGTTGAGTCGATAATTGAAGCATTAGGAACAGAAAATTTTAGCCGTGTTCGAATTGGTATCGGCCGCCCGCCCGATAAAATTCCGCCTGAAAAATATGTTTTAATGCACTTTACTAAAGAAGAGAAAGAAACTTTGGAAGAAGTCTTTGAAGAAATTTTAAAAGTTCTATCCTTAGCGCTACGACTCGCCTCGCGTAGAAGCGGGTCGTAGAAGTTAGGATAGAGGGAGGAGAAATGAAAATACATTTTTTGGGTTTGGGTGGAGCAGGTTTAAGCGCTTTAGCTGGCTGGATGGCTGATCAGGGGTACCGGGTGAGCGGATGTGATCTTGAACCAAACGTGCGGATTAAACCCTTGATTGAAAAAGGGGTAGAGTTTAAAAAAGGCAACAGCCCCGACCACATAACTGACGATTTAGATTGGTTGGTCCATCCCAATATTGATCAATCCCATCCCGAAATAGAGGCAGCTAAAAATAAAGGTATTAAAACATTGACTTACTTTGATGCCCTTGGTGAAGTTACCAAGAATTATTTTACAATTGCCGTATCCGGAGCACACGGAAAAACTACAACTACTTCGATGTTAAAAACGTTATTCAAACAGGCAGATAGAGATGTAAATGCAATTATTGGTGAGGGGTTTTATTGTTCCGGCAGGGAAAATGTCTTTATTGTAGAAGCGTGTGAATACAAAAAGCAGTTTTTGTCTCTTAATCCGGATGTTTTAGTTATTACCAATATTGCCTATGATCACCCCGATTTTTATGATTCGATTGAAGATACGGTTTCTGCTTTTAAGGAATTAATTAATCAGGTTAAGCGTGACGGTATGGTGATTGGATTTAGCCAGGATAAACGAGTTATTGAGCTAATAAGGTTTTCAAAAGATAAAGGATTAAAAACAAAATTATATGGTGAAGAACTGATTGATTATCAACCGCGGGGCTGGGGTTCGGTTTCTAAAATAGATTTTGATGGTAAGGAGCGCCTTCTGGCTTTAGATTTGCCCGGCAAGCATAATGTTTATAACGCCTTGGCCGCACTTGAGGTTGGTATTAGTCAGGGTGTAGATTTGGATAAAGCGATTGCCGGTTTATCATCTTTTTCCGGATGTCGTTTACGGCTTGAAAAAGTTGGAGAAATAAAAGATACTCCGCTAATTCTTGACTACGGCCATCATCCTGATCAAATAGAGGCAGTTTTATCATCCTTAAAAGACGCTTATCCGGATAAAAAAATTGCCGTTGTTTTTGAGCCGCATCAGTATGAGAGGACTTGGCAGTTGTTTGAGCGTTTTGGTACTTGTTGGCCGGGCATAGAAAAATTATATTTACTGCCGATTTATAAAGTAAAAGGCAGGGAGTCCAAGCAGGCCTTGGCTGAAGTTAGTTCAGAAAAAATTCAAAAGAAAATTGTCACTGAGGGTATCAATGTTGAACTGTTTAAAAATAACAATCGAATGTGGGAAAAGTTAAATCGGGAAATAGATAAGTTTGATTTAGTCGTTGTTTTTGCGGCCGGTCCGTTATCAAATTTTGTCCGTTGTCAGTTTGATGGATAAGCGTGGCTATGTTTTAATCCAGGGTTTGGGTTTAAACCAGGGCGGAGTCGGCGCGGCCAGGTATTTTGCTGAAAAGGGAAGGCACGTTTTAGTTACCGATTTGAAAACAGAAAACGAGCTTCAGCCCTCGGTAGAAGCATTGAAGAAGTTTAAGAATATTGAATTTATACTTGGAAAGCATCGAGAAAAGGATTTTGCAGAGGCGGGCTTGGTTATTTGTTCACCGGCGGTACCTTTAGAAAATAAATATCTGAAAATAGGCGAAGAAAACAAGATTCCGGTTTACTGCCCGATGTCTTATTTTTTTACTCATCATCATGGAAGAATTATTGGCGTAACCGGGACAAGGGGCAAATCAACTACTGCTAATTTAATTTTTCAAATTCTTAAAAAAGCCGGCAAAGAAGTTTACTTGGGCGGCAATATCGGGCGGTCGGTTTTAGATTTTCTTGATCAACTAAATGATGAGGCGATTTCCGTTTTAGAAATATCAAGTTTTATGCTTAAATGGTTGGAAAAAGTTAACCAAAGCCCGGAGATTAGTCTTTTAACCAATATATACCCTGATCATCTTGATTATCACTCTTCAATGGCTGATTATGTTGATGCCAAGAAACAGATTTTTCGTGATCAAAAAGCAGGGGATATTGTTTTTTTGAATTTGGATAATCCTGAAATCAAAAGATTAAAAAACCAGGCGCCAGGAAAAATCAAAGATTTTTCATCAGAAAAAGTTAATTTTCAAAATTTAAATTTAGACATTTTTCATCCTTTATTTGGTCAACATAACCGGGAAAATATTCAAGCAGCTGTTGCAGTCAGCCGGTATATGGGGGTAAGTGAGGCGGTGATTGAAAAGACAATTGAAAATTACGACGGTCTTTACGGCCGGCAGATGTTTTTGGGTGAGTTTAACGGCGTAAAAGTTGTTAATGACACCTGTGCAACTATTCCGGAAGCAGTTATTGTCGCCCTGGATAGATTTAGACAGTTTTCAACTATATTATTTGCCGGCGGTAAAGATAAAGGCGTTGATTATTCCGCTTTAGCTGAAAAAATCAGCAATGTTCGACCGAAGCTGGTTATTCTTTTGAAGAGTTCGGCCGCTGATAAATTAAAAAAAGAATTGGTCAAGTTGGATTGGTCCAAATTTGACGAGGTTGACAGCTTAGAGAAGGGGATTAAACTGGCAATGCAAGCTGGTGAAAATGGGGACTTGTTTCTTTTCTCTCCCGGGGGATCGAGTTTTGAACGCTTTGCTAATGAGTTTGAAAGAGGCCGCCGGTTTGATAAGTTGGTTACTTCCAGATAATTTCGGCTCCTAAGGATTTGATTTTTTCAACAAAATTGGGATGAGCGCGCTTAATCGGATCAGCGTTACGGATAACGGATTTGCCTTTAATTGATAGGGCCATCATTGTTAAAGCAACTGTCGGCCTGATTATATCCGGTGCATCAACAATTGCCGGCTGAAGCGGTCTTTTTCCAAAAATAATTATTCGGTGTGGATCAGACATGTGGATTTGTGCTCCAAACTTAATCATTTCCGGAATCCAAAAAAAACCGGCCTCATAAACTTTGTTCCAAAACATAATTTCACCTTTGGCTTTAGTTGCTAAAGCAATCATTAGGGGAAGGAGATCAACCGGAAAATACGGCCAGGGAGCACCTTCGATTTTAGGAAGCAGATTTGGTGTATGTGGCTTTTTAATCACCGGTTTTTGATTTTCAGGGACAAGAGCATAATTGTTTTGAAGTTTAATCTTTACGCCTAATTTTTCAAAAGCGTCTTTGAAACAGTAGAAGTTTTTCTTGGATATATTTTCTACTTTGATTTTTCCGCCGGTCATTGCTCCCAAAGCGAGGATAGTTACCGTTTCGTGGTGGTCGGTACTAACTTTAAATTCGGTGCCTTTAAGCCTATCAACTCCCTTAATTTCTATTTTGCTGGTCCCCGTACCGGTAATTTTAGCTCCCATTTGATTTAGAAAATTACATAAATCTTGCACGTGCGGTTCAGAAGCGGCATTGTTAATTGTTGATTTACCTTCAGCTAGAACAGCTCCCATAATGAAATTTTCAGTAGTTGTTACACTGACGTAATCACGCCAAATTGAAGCACCTTTAAATTTATCAGCTATTTCGAATTTTAATGATTTTCCATTGGTGATTTTAGCTCCAAAGGCCCGTAAAACTTCTAAGTGGGGATCAATTTCCCGTATTCCCAATGAACAGCCGCCGATTTCATTTTTAAGTTTGAATTTTTTAGCTCTTGCCAGCAAGGGAGCAAAGAGTAGAACCGAACCTCTCATGCCGACGGGAAGCTCTTTGTTAAAAGTCTTTAGCTTTATATCCGAGTTGTTGATTTTTAGAATCTCATTTTTTTTATCCCAACTAATTTTTGAACCAATAGACTTTAGTGTTTTAATTAGTTTTTGAACATCGGTTAAGTCGGGGACATTAGTTAATGTAACTGTGTCGTCGGTAAGTAAAGAAGCACAAATGATCGGCAAAACCGAGTTTTTATTACCGGAAGGAGTTATTGTTCCTGAAAGTTTGTTCCCGCCGTTGATTATTAAATCTGCCATAGAGTTCTTTCATTATAAGGTTCACAGCTCGTTTTTGCAAAGAAATTGTAAGCGGTAAAAACCATGTTGATTGGGTTTAGCTTTTAAATAATCGTCTTTCATGTAATTTTGCCCGTTCAAAGTTTCTGTCCATTTTTGTTTTTCAAGAGGTTGTTTTGGGTGGTTGATAATTATTCGCCCAGTGCGGACACCGTATTCATTGTTGTAGTCAGGGGTACTGTGAGCGTACTCAATTTTTTCAACAGTGTTCTTTTTCTTCCAAACGTGGGTGATTATTGCTACATGACCTTTTCCAACTTTAAACAAATCGCCGGGTTGGAGTTTATTTATCTTAATGGGGACAGAGATTGGCGGAGAAGTTAGTTTATGAGCTGACAAATTAGTTCTTGGGCGGAGCTTAAAAGTAATCCGCCGATAAAAAGAAAAAGCATTTAAAGGAATGACTTTAAATAAACTAATATTTTTGGTTTCTTTTAAAAATTCGTCTAGAACATTGGCAACTAAACCTGAACAATCAACTCCTAAGTCAGCTTCGACTAAAGCTAACCGCTTACTACTTTGTGAATAGTTTTTAATACCGGGTTTAACTTTTAATAATTTTTTGATTTCAGACTCAATTTCTTTGGGTTTGCCCTTACCTGAAAAAACCGCGTATTTAGTCTTTTTTCTCAAGTTTTGGTAATAAGGGCAAGTTATATTCCGGCTGCCTATTTTAAGATTAAAGTAATGATTTACTAATTTTTGGGTCTTAGGTGGTAGGTATAAGATTTGCATGAATTATTATATCCTATTTTGCAAAGTAGGTAATTAAGTAGTATATTTTAAATACAACATGGTTGGTGAATATTTGAGCTTGGTTTTAATTTCTTTTTCACTGCATGCGGCTGGAATAGTCCCGTTTATTAACCTTTTATACCAACTTAAATTTACCCGTCGTCCCCATATCCCTGAAAGCGGTGAAACCGATTCCGAATTCGAAAAGCTACATGACTGGAAAGCCGGTACCCCAATCGGCGGCGGAATTCTGATTATTGCGGTAACCACCGCTATTTATATTTTAACGGTTTTTGTTTTTGAGCCCCAATGGCAGAAATTTTGCATGTATGTTTTTAAAGATGAGGTTCATATTCTCCTGCTTACATTTTTAGGATTTGGGTTATTAGGGGCTTATGACGACTGGATTAAAATTTTCGGTGAGCCAAAAAAAGGCCGCTTTGGTAGAAAATTTGGGGTTTCTCAGAATACAAAATTTATTTTACAATGGGCGCTGGGGTTATTAATCGGCAGTTTTTTATACTTTAATTTGAAAATTGATTTTATCCACCTGCCTTTAACCGATATTGTTTTGCATCTAGATTATTTTTATATCCCTTTTGCCGCTTTTA
Organism: uncultured Gammaproteobacteria bacterium; assembly: GCA_964468355.1. Taxonomy (GTDB): domain Bacteria; phylum Patescibacteriota; class Microgenomatia; order UBA12405; family JAHJSD01; genus CAYSLZ01. Next base: position 9,662 of record CAYXSV010000003.1, on the reverse strand, counting down.
TTATTGTAACTTTTTCTAATGCTTACAATATTACCGACGGGCTGGACGGACTTTCTTCAGGTTTGTTGATGATTGCCTTGATAACTTTTATGATTATTGCTTCTTCGGCTTTAGATATTGCTTTGGCTAGTTTTATCGCCATTTGGATTGGCGGACTGATTGCTTTTTTATATTTTAATGTTTATCCGGCCCGTATCTGGCTGGGTGACGCCGGTGCTTTGGCTTTTGGAGCAACACTTGGCTTAATTGGTTTGATGACCGGAAAAATATTTGCTTTGATGTTTGTCGGAGCAATTTATTTGATTGAACTTTTATCTAGTTTTATTCAGCTGTTTTCTTTAAAGTTTTTTGATAAGAAGGTTTTCCCTTTGGCCCCTTTGCACCATACTTTTGAAAAAATCGGTTGGGAAGAGCCGAAAATAGTTATGCGGGCCTGGTTGAGTGCTTTAATTCTCGGTATCTTCGGCCTCTGGCTCGCCCTGGGTTGATATTATTCTTCTAACTTTTCTATAGCTTTTTTGACGGCTTTGTGTTCTGACCAGGGGTGTTCTTCAGAGCCAAAACACATTGATTTTTCGTGACCCTTGCCGAATAGAACAACCGTGTCACCGGGCTCTGCCTTGGAAAAAGCTAGGTTAATTGCTTTTTGTCGATCCGGCTGAGTAAAATAATTTTCATCAACCGTTCCAGCGGTCATTTGGTTGATTATTTCATTGACGTCTTCATGGCGGGGATCTTCCGCCGTAAAGATTGACAAGTCAGAGTATTTAGTGGCGATTTTTCCCATTTGCGGACGTTTTTGATAGTCGCGTTCTCCGGCACAGCCGAGAACGCTGATTATTTTTCCCTCTTTTTTAACTTGGTTAAGTGTTTTTAAAGCGTTTTCCAGCGCGTTTGGCGTGTGGGCAAAGTCGATAATAATGTTAAAAGGTTGGTTGTGGTCAACTGCCTCCATTCGTCCGGTGACTCCGTTAAAAGAAGCAACGGCATTTTTAATTTTTTTCCACGGGACGCCGAGTTTTCTGGTTACAGCAACAGCGGCAAGAATATTTGATAAATTATATTTACCAATTAACTTAGTCCGAAAATTAGACTTTTTACGGCCTGATTGTATAACAAATTTGGTGCCGGTAGGAGAAAGGTTGTGTTTAATGATTTTAAAACGGGCCGGTCCTTTTTGGCTGTAAGAAACGACTTCGGCTTTGGAATTGGTTTTATTTTTAAAGAATTCATAGTTTTCATCGTCTTTGTTTAATACAGCTAGGTCAACTTTTTTAAAGATTTTTGCCTTGGCCTTTTTATATTTATCCATTGTTTTATGGTAATCAAGATGTTCCGGGGTAAGATTAGTTAAAACCCCTACTTTAAAATTACAGCCGAGAAGCCGGTGTTGGTCCAAAGCATGTGATGTAGATTCAATAATCAAATAATCTATTTTATTTTTAGCGGCTTTTTTTAAAAGCGGCTGGATAATACTCGCATCAGGTGTGGTTACATGCAAGCCGGTGTCGATTTCCTTGTTATTAAGAAAAGTTTTGGTAGTTGAAACTAATCCGGTGGTGTATCCTGATTTGACAAAAATGTGATTGATCAAGTTACAAGTAGTTGTTTTGCCGTCTGTTCCGGTGACGCCGATGATTTCTAAATTTTTTCCCGGAAAGCCGTTTTTGACTCGGTGGAAAATGGACCGAAACCAATGTTTTGTATTATGAAGTTTACTTATTAAAGACGAGGCCATTAATTTTTAACTTTGCACTTTTAACTTTTAACTTTGACCTTAATTCCCGGTCCCATAGTTGGAGCTAGAACCAGCTTTTTGATTTTTTTTGGACCTAAATAAGAAATTAGTTTTTCTACGTTAGCAACAAGTTCTTTTTGGGGTTGGTCAAGTTTGCCTAAAACTAGGTGCATTACCGGGTGTTTTTTTTCCGTTTCTAACTTAATCGTTTCTTTTTTTTCCATTTTTTCCTTTAATTTTTTAGGGTTATCAGTTAATGTTCCATCTTTGGGGTTAGGCATTAGTCCTTGCGGTCCGAGAATTTTTCCGTATTTGGCTAATTTAGACATCCATTTTGGTGAAGCTAATAATACGTCAAAATCAATGTTTCCTTTTTCAATTTTTTTAATTATTTTATCATCGGCAATAGCAATTTTCTTTTCTTTGCCTTTAAAGTAGGGGAGATCAACTTCTCCAAACCGGTCCGTTTTATTAACAACTAAATGTGCTTCTAAATTACCGGTAAAAGTGGTAATTGAGGCATTTTTAACAAGCTTAACCGCTTCTTTTATCGAGTATTTTTTATCTTTATCAATTTTTTTCTTTGCTTGTTTATATTTTTTTCCCGGTTTATCTTGTCCAACGCGCCGTTTTTTTAACCCTGAATCCTGTTCAGAGTCTTCCGAAGAACTTTGGTTCGGGGCCGTGCTTATTTCCGTGGGCTCTTTGCCGGTACCGCCCTCAACTACGGTAACCCGTTCACCACCACCTAAGCCGCTGGTTTTAACTTTATCTTGTTCTTTATCTTGCTTATTTTTATTTTTTTTAGCCACTTTTAACTATTCACATTTAACTTTTAACTATTTCCACTCCCATACTTTTTGCTGTTCCGGCAACAATTCTTTTTGCCGCTTGAATTTCATTGGTATTTAGGTCAGGCATTTTTTCTTTAGCTATTTCTTCAACCTGTTTTTCAGTTAATTTGCCGGCTTTTTCCCTGCCTGTTTTTTCAGCTCCTTTATCAATTCCTATTGCTTTTTTTATTAGAGAAGACACCGGTGGTTTTTTAGTAATAAAGCTGAAAGAGCGGTCTTCATATATTGTAATTTCTACCGGAACAATGTCTCCTTTTTGGTCCTTTGTTTTTTCGTTAAATTGGTTAACAAAATCCATTATCGCCACCCCATGTTGTCCAAGAGCCGGTCCAGCCGGGGGTCCAGGGTTAGCTGCTCCGCCCGGTAAATTTAGTTTAACTATTGATTTTACTTTTTTTGCCATACAATTTTTTGTACGGACAGGTCGCGACCTGTCCCTACATTTTACTAACTTGTAAAAAATCAACTTCTACTGGTGTTTCACGTCCAAAAATAGAAACAAGAATTTTTAATTTACCTTTTTCCTTATCAACCTCTTCAACTGTTCCTAGAAATTCGGCAAATGGGCCGCTGGTGATTTTAACCGGCTCGCCAATTGAGTATTTTGCCTTATATTCCGCTTTGCTTTCACTAATTGTGGTAATAATTTTTTCTACTTCTTCTTTGGATATTGGCTGAGGTTTTTTGCTTGCCCCGACAAATCCGGTAATTCCCGGAGTTGTTCTAACAATCAGCCAAGCATTATCCGAAAAAACCATTTTTATAAGAATGTAGCCGGGAAAAACTTTTTCCTGTTTCTTAATTTTTTCACCTTTACGAATGGCGAATTTATCCTTTAGTGGAACAATTACCTCAAAAATTTTGTCACTTAATCCCATTGTTTTTACTCTTTGTTTAAGTGCTTGGGTAACTTTATATTCGTGGCCTGAATAAGTATGTACTACATACCACTGCGCATTTTCAGGCGCTTTTTTTTCGCTTATTTGGTAGCGGATTTTTTTCTTTTTTCCGTGCCGCTTTGTCTTATCTTTCTTTTGTTTTTTAGTCATAATTCAATTTGCGCGGGCTGAAGCCCGCTATTACAAAATGCAGAAAGCCAATGTTTTTGACCTCTCCACTTGTACTAGCAGACTTTAGTCTGCGTTTTTCAATTTATCAATGTAAACCAACTAATTAATTTTGTAAAAAGGAAATCTGCTGCGCCAAGGAGCGAACCAATAGCAACAGTGACTAATAATACCACAATTGTCAGTTGAATTAAAGTTTCCTTGGTTGGCCAAGTAATTTCACTGATTACATTTATTACTTCGTCAACGAATTGTTTAGTTTTTTTAAACATGGTTTTTATTGTAACATAATTCTAATAAAAATTGGTAGAACAAATACTTTATTCTTTTTTAATTTTTAGAATTGGTCAAAAATTGGTTAAAATTCAAATTGGCCAATTAATTGGCAATTATAAAACATTGATGGATTTTGATACAGAAATTGCCACTTGACATGCTTGCCATGTGACCATAACAATAGAGTTACTGTTAAACACCTGCCCGGTGAAGAAAAATTCCGGTCTGCCCCCGGATAAAGTAGATTTATTTATTTGTGTTATATTTTCAATTATCTTAATGCCGTCTAAAAAAAAGAAATTTAAAAAAGCTGATTGGTCATCGCAAGCGCTTAGAATTTTAAAAGAACGTTATTTAAGAAAAAACAGTAAAGGAGAAATTATAGAAACTCCTGAGGAAATGGTTTGGCGTGTTGCCGATGAAATGGCGGAAGTTGAAAGACAGTATGGTGCTTCAGAAATAAAAATAAAGGAATGGAAAGAAAAGTTCTATTCAATGATGGCGGAAAAATATTTTATGCCTAATTCGCCGACATTAATGAACGCTGGCCGGGGAAGTGATCTTCAGTATTCTGGTTGTTATGTTTTACCGGTTGGTGATTCAATAGAGGGTATTTTTTCGGCAGTTAAAAATGCCGCTGTCGTCCACCAATCAGGCGGAGGAACCGGTTTTGCTTTCAGCCGTTTGCGTCCCAGAGGAAGCCGGGTTAAAAAAAGCGGCGGTGTTGCTTCCGGTCCAATTTCATTTATGCGGGTTTTTGATTCAGCTACGGAACAAGTTAAGCAGGGCGGTCGCCGACGAGGTGCCAATATGGGGGTTTTGCGTGTCGATCATCCGGATGTTGAAGAATTCATTCGTTGCAAACTTGATGGCGGTATCACTAATTTTAATATTTCGGTTGGAATAACCGAAGAGTTTATGGACGCCTTGGATAATAAAGATGACTATTATTTCCGGGCTAATGAAGGATGGCCGAAAAGAGATAACGGGCGCTGGAAAGAGGGTGAAAAAATGGCGGCAAAGTCAGCCGAAGAAGTTTTTAATCGAATTATTGAAGCATCGTGGGCTTCCGGTGACCCGGGTGTAGTTTGGCTTGACCGAATTAATAAGGGAACGGCTAATCCGGTGCCGGAGATGGGCCCGGTTGAAGCAACTAATCCTTGTGGAGAACAGCCGCTTTATCCCAATGAATCATGTAATTTGGGAAGTATTAATTTAGGTAAAATGGTTAAACGCCGGGGTAGGGGGTACAAAATTGATTGGGATAAATTAGAGAATATAGTTCGTCTTTCAGTTCGTTTTTTGGATAACGTAATTGACGTTAACCCTTTTCCTTTACCGGAGATTGAAGAATCAGTTAAAGCAAATCGAAGAATTGGTTTGGGCGTTATGGGATGGGCGGATTTGCTTTTTCAGATGAGGATCGCTTATGACAGCGATGAAGGAGTAAAATTGGGCCGTAAAATTATGAAGTTTATTTCCGACACCGGTTGGGATGAGTCGGAGAAACTGGCTGAAGAAAAAGAGGCATTTCCTAATTTTAAAAAGTCAATTTATAAAGACGGTAAACCAAAAAGGAATGCGACAATAACTACTATTGCCCCTACCGGTTCAATTTCAATCATTGCCGGTTGTTCTTCAGGAATCGAGCCGATTTTTGCTTTGGCGTTTACCCATACGGTCGGTGAAAGAAAACTTCAGTTTGTCAATCCTTTTTTTGAAAGAGCAATGAGTAAATATAAAAATGGCCGGCAGGTGGTTAAGGAAGTAAAAAAAGAAGGGCATTTAGGGCAGGTGGATTCGGCTACCTCAAGAATGAGAAGTATTTTTAAAACCGCCCATGAGATTAATTGGAAATGGCATGTTAAGATGCAGGCGGCTTTTCAGAAATATCTTGATAATGCTGTTTCAAAAACAATAAATTTACCTAACGAAGCAAGTAAAGAAGATGTTAAAGAGGCGATTTTGCTTGCTTATAAGGAAGGGTGTAGTGGAATAACTGTTTTCCGCAACGGCTGTAAAGGGGAGCAGGTTTTGACATCGGGAGTAGATGAAGAAAAATCCGTTTCCGAAGATGAGAAGTTTAGTGTTAAACCGCGGCCGACAGCGGTTAAGGGATATACTTATCGGGTGGAAACGCCGGTTGGAACCGCCTTTGTAACTGTTAACCATAACGGTAAAACTGATCATCCTTTAGAAATGTTTATCAATGTCGGCAAGGCCGGGTCTGACGTTGCTGCTGATGCCGAGGCAATGGGGAGATTAATTTCACTTTGCTTGCGTATTTCATCACCGGGGCTTTCTGCTAAAGAAGTTACCGGCCTGATTATTGACCAATTAGAAGGAATCGGCGGCGGTGAATCTATTGGTTTTGGTAAAAAAAGAGTTCGTTCTTTAGCAGACGGAATTGCTAAAGTTTTAAGAAAACATATCAGTGAAAATGGAAAAGGCGGTAAAGTGGAAGTAATTTCTGAACAACAGTCGCTTGAGGTAAATGGAAGTAAAAGAAAGGATATTTGTCCCGATTGCGGCAATGCAACCTTGGTTTTAGAAGAGGGTTGTGCTAAGTGTATCTCCTGCGGTTATTCAAAGTGTTAATTATTATCCGACGATCGTCGTATAATAACGGAGAATGTTTTTTATGATAAGATATTTTTATGTCTACAACTTCCACCATCAACGGTCAAAAAATTGAAAAAGATAACTTAATTTTTGAAGTTTTGGGCTGTTTGGATCGGTGTGGTGTTGAAATCGGTTCAGCCAAACTGGAAGCCGGAGAAAATATAACTAACATTTTAACTCAAATTCAAAAAGATATTACTTTTTTTTCTTCTGTTGTTGCCAAGTGTGAACCGGAAAACCACCTCCAAGGTGATGCGTGGTCGCACCTTGGAGGTGAAACAAATCAGAAATTAAACTGGCTGAAAAATCAAATTAAAAGTTTAGAAGACAATGTTGATATCCCAAAGAATTTTATTTTACCCGGCAAATCGGAATTGGAAGTAAGGTTAAATTCGGCCCGGGTGGCAGTTAGAACAGCCGAGAGGCGTTTAATTTCTTTAAACCGCCATCAAGACCTACCCCAAGAATTTCTTGATTACTTCAACCGTTTGTCCTGGTTTTTATTTTTACTCTCATTGTCGTAGGGACAAACCAATGTGTTTGTCTTGGGCGGACACGTGAATTCATCCCTACAACTAACAGTACGTAATAGCAGACTTTAGTCTGCGTCACGCGGACTTAAGTCCGCTACTACAGGATGTGTGTTATCATATAAATTATGGATTTTGCCCAGATAATTTTCGAAGCGATAAAAAACAACGGTGTAATTAGTGTGATTATTGCCGGATTAGTAGAGCAGGTAATTGTTCCGATACCGTCGCCGGTGATTCCGATGGCTGCCGGATTTATTTTTGTTCCCCAAAATGTAGCCGGCTTTTTGGAAATATTGAAAACAATTTTTTTAAAAGCGGCTTTACCTTTTGCAATCGGGTCAACAATCGGGTCAACAATTGTTTATTTAGCTGCTTGGTATGGCGGCAAGTGGTTGATTAATAAATTCAGCCGGTGGTTGGAAATTACTTGGAATGATGTCGAACTAGTCAAAGAAAAATATTTTAGAGATAATTATTATGACGCTTTGGTGATTTTTATTTCCCGGGCAATACCAATAGTTCCGTCGGTTTTATTTTCAGCCGCCTGCGGAGCAATAAGAATTAAACCGATTACGTATTATGCGACTACCGCTCTTGGATTGTTAGTTAGAGGAATAATCCTCGGCTGGATCGGCTGGCGAAGCGGCGAGGCATTATTTTCAATTGCCGATGGTTTGGATAGTTTTGGGACAATTATGAATTTGGTTTTTGTTCTTCTCATCGGAGGTTTGCTTCTTTGGGCTTACTTTAAACGTGAAAAATGGCTGGAAAACTTACGCCAGAACAACAAATAAATACTCTAATCATTCGAATCATTGTAGTGATTTTCGGTATCTTCAATTAGTTCGGCCATTCGACTGGGTAATTCAGTACCTTGCTCACGTGCCGTAATCGTTTCCTGAGCAATTTCTTCTATATCCGGATTACCATTAGTAAATTGTATCCACACGGTTTCATCAATTTTTCTTTCAGTAGTTTTATTCATATTGACAAATTTTATCAAAATATTATAAGATTTGCTAGTTTTGAAGAAGTCTGTTTTGACCTTTTTTTGTAGTAGCAAGTTTTAGCTTGTTATTGCCATTAAACTATTGAATTGGATTTGGTAGAATTAAGTATGTTAAAAAAAGTAGTTTTAGCGTTTATTTTGATATTGTTAGTTAGTAGTAGCGGAGTTGGGGCGAAGAATAATAAGTTTGGGATGCATGTGGCGGTGCCGGAGGATGGTGAGCTTCGACAGGTGGCAGAATTGGTTAATTCTTCCGGCGGTGATTGGGGATACGTTACCGTAGTTATGCAAGAAGACGATTTGAATAGACAGAAATGGCAGGATGTTTTTGACCGGATGCGTGAACTGCATTTGATTCCAATTGTTAGATTAGCTACTCGACCTGAAGAAGGCGGTTTTTGGCGATGTCCAAATGAAACGGATATTGACGGTTGGATTAATTTTTTGAATTCTTTAAACTGGGTAGTTAAGAATAGGTACATTGTTTTATTTAACGAGCCCAATCACGGGGCAGAATGGGGTGGGGCGGTTGACCCGAAAAATTATGCATCAATAGTTGAAAAGTTTTCAAAGAAACTAAACGAACAAAGTTCTGATTTTTTTGTAATGATGGCTGGATTTGATTCAGCGGCGCCGAGCCAGCCGTTGGCTTTTGAAAACCAAACAGAGTTTTTTCGGCAAATGCATTTAGCACTTGACGGTGGATTGCCGGAATTGTTTGAAAATATTGACGGCTGGGCTAGTCATTCTTATCCGAACCACGGTTATGTTGGTTCACCAACTGCCAGCGGCCGGAATACGGTTTTAAATTATCAATGGGAGTTAAGTTTATTACGGAGTTTTGGAGTTAAAAAGGATTTACCGGTATTCATAACCGAAACCGGATGGCCGCATTTTGAGGGCTTATCCGGCCAAACCGGCTTTTACTCTGCTGATCAGGTAGCGAAAAATTTTAAAACCTATTTCAGCCGTATTTTACCGGATGAAAGGATAGTGGCAATTACACCGTTTATATTTAACTACCAAGGTGAGCCGTTTGACCATTTTTCCTGGCGGAAGCCAAATAACGGCGAGTTTTATCCACAGTATGAAATGGTTTTGGGTATTTCAAAAACAGCCGGTCAACCTGAACAAAAGCAAATTCTAAAAATTAAAGATTTACCGCCAAAGAAATTAATTCATAATTCGACTTATAAATTTTTTGTCGATATTACCAACGAGGGACAGGCGATTTGGGACAAAGAAGAGAGTTATAATTTGAAATTAATTGGAGCTGAGTCAAACTCGTTTGAATACTTTTTTTCTGATTTACGGTCAGTTGCTCCGTTTGAAACAAAACGGCAGAGTTTATCTTTAAAAACCGGAGACAAAATAGCGAATTATGATTTACGATTCATGATTTATAAAAGTGGAGAGCCGGTTTCAAACCCTGTTGATTGGCAGGTTGATGTTCGGCCGAATATTGATTTAAAATTTTCTGTTCAGCCGTTGCTTTGGTGGAGCGCGAAGGGGAAGGATTTTAAATTCTTAATTTATGATGATAACGAGCAGGTAATTTTTGCC
>CAYXSV010000002.1:0-29602 GCA_964468355.1 uncultured Gammaproteobacteria bacterium | reverse complement strand
ATTATCTGTTCTTAATACTCCGTCATTGTAATTATGACCTAAATAACCGGGAGTAGCAGTCGAACCGATGGCCACCATTTCATCTTCATCAGTAACCAGTGAGTCAACATCAGCCCAAGTGGTGCCTGTCCCGGTTGAAGTTAAAACTAAATCAGCCGACCCGGCCGAATTTTGGGAATCGTAGTAGGCGCCGGTTACCCTGATATCACCGACTACGTGAAGATCAGAAGTCGGGCTGGTCGTTCCAATACCAACATTATCTCCATCAGCATATAAATTGCCTGAACCGGAATCAAGAATAATATCTCCGGCATTGTAGGTCGTTAAAGTCAAATCATTGGATTCATGGGCTTCGCCGGTTTCAATTGTAAATGGCCCGTAGGATTCAATCTTGGAACTGGTTTGGTTAGTAAAGATTAAATCATAAGCCATTGACACGTCGCCGGAGGAAGTAAACTGGTGGGGGACATGAGAAGAAATCTGGGTTTCAGCCACCTGGAAGATGTTGGACCCGCCGCCGTCATAAACAGTTAATGCTTCATCAGCAGTATCATTATCGTCATCAAGATAAAAATCAAAACCCAAATCAGAAGAGAAAATCATTCCTTGGTCAGTACCGGCCGATAATTTTAAATCACCGGAATCATTAATAAACGAACCAAAAGTAGTCCCGCCGTCAGCTAAATAAACAGTGCCGCCGTCGGCATCCAGAGTTAAGTTGCCGGTAACATCGATAGTAAAACCGCCGGCATTAGTAAAGTTCATATCCGCAGCGGAATAAGAATGAGTGCCTGACCAGCTGAATCCGTATGATTCGTCTATATCAATGGTCAGTTCGCCGGTGGCGCCGACAGAAGTATCAGTGCCGATACCACCGGTAAATAATGCGGTATCCCCGATATTAATTGACTGCGGTGTGCCGGTGTCGCCGTCCAAAATCCAGTTGACATCTCCTTGTGAAGTAGTAATTGCGCTTCTAATTCCGGCCTCCGTAACTAACCGGTCGTCAGTACCCGGGTCAGCCATGGTTGTTGTAATTTCGTTAACCGAGCCGCCGATGCCAAGTTGGAGTGTACCGTCAACATGCAAATCAGCAGTCGGGGTGGTTGTGCCGATGCCGACATTGCCGTAAAAAGTACCGGAAGTAGTTGTGTTGGCCGGGTCAATATAATAGTTGGGGTCTTCCGCGTCACTAAAAACAGATGCCCAGATAGTGCCATCTACTTCCAATTCCGCCCCCGGAGTGGAGGTTCCAATACCAACATTGCCGCTGGTGTACACTTCGCCGGCACCACCAACGGAGAAAACAATTTCCGGAGCGGTTGATCCGCCTCTAAATTCAAGGAAATTATATCCTGAGGCAGTAGAGGCGACTTCACCGTAATACAAAGCTCCTGAAGTTAAATTGGCGTTGGTGGCGGTAATAAAACCGCCGATGTTGTTGGTGGCGTAAGGTGAAGTTGCTCCGGTTCCTTCAAAAACCAGGTTTAAACTGCCGGTGCCGTCCGGGTTGATGTCAATGTCTCCGTCAGACGTATCCGGAGTTTGAAGCATTAAAGATTGGCCTTTAATGGCAAATGTGCCGGCGGTTGATTCAATAGTCGGAGAAGTGGCGCCGATGCCGACATTACCGTTTTGGTCTATATATAATATACTGCTCGGGCCGGTTCCCGGCGGGAAACCTTGCAACGTTTCTGAGTTTAGAGCATAAGCGGAAGTGGCAATCGGCTGTCTCGGGTCAAGAGTTTCCGTGTCAACAGTAACTTCCAGCCAGACGCCGATGTTTTCTGTAAATACGTCCTGGCTGATTTCACTGCCGCAGTCGTCGCCTAAAGTTACTGAAAAAATACCGTCCTCATCAGGTGTGACTGAACAAGCGCCTGATGTCCAAAGTTGACTGCCGGCGGTTTCGGCATCATATAATTTAAAAGTTAAGTCGGTAGCCGTGGTAATCGGTGTATCCGACGAGTCGGTCAGCCGGCCTTGGAATGACAGCACTCTTGACGGCCGGGTTAGAGTAGAAGGAGTGGCTAACTGCTCAGGTGCTTTTCTAATAAATTGGTCATAGGCGAATAAACCGAGAGCTACTATTAGTAGAGCTATTGTTACATATTTGAAATAATCGGGGATACTCTGTAGAGTATTACGGATTTGCGCCGATTTATAGCGGATTTTCGCGGATAATGTGGGCTCAGTTTCTTCGCCGCCGAGGAAATCAGCTAATTCCGTGTCTTTCCGTATATCTTTTCCGTGTAATTCCGTGCTTGCAAATTCTGCAAATTTCTGCAATGATGCACGTTTTCTGTCTATTGTCGACTCAGATAGACCCTGAAACCTCAAGTAGTCTAAGTATTTCTTTATCTGGTTTGGATTAAATATTTTATCTATATTCATTTGTTAATGTTCATTTTTTTATATCGCTGAACTTGCGGAACTAGACGCGGAACTACGCGGACGCGCCTTGTCGTATATTCTCCGCATAATCCGAACGCCTTTCTTGTTCCCAAAATTAACAAGGAAACCTAATAAATAAGGGCTAATTCTTAAATACTGCCAAAACTGTTTAACATCTTGTTTAATTACATGCTGTTTAGCTTTTATTTCAAGCATAATTTTATTTTCAATAACAAAATCCGGGATATAAGTGCCTACTTTTTTCCCATTTACTTTAATTGGAATTCTTTGCTCACGTTCAAAATTTATATTTAAAGCTTTTAATTTTTCGGCTAAACCGCGTTGATACACCTTTTCTTTATGTCCCCAGCCGATATCTTTTCTAAGTTCGAAACAAGCACCTCTTACTTGGTAAGATAAGCTTGGATACAATAGTTTTGTTTTCCGCTTAGTTCTGCGGTTCTTTCCGTCCGCACCATTCCGCGCCGCGTTATTCCGCGTTTTGTTCTGCATTATTCTGCGTTTAACCATCATGGCTGTCCCTCCTCAGGCCCAAAATAAACACTAGAGTTGCTGTTGTAAAGAGACTTAATTTGAGCTTCAGTAAGGGCGTAGTTGTATATCCGCACATCGTCAATTTGCCCGTCTATAGATCTACCACTTCCTCCGCCCCATGAGCCAATTCTAATTGGATCATCATCAATCTTGGGTATGTAGTTTTGGGATTTTTGGGCATCCAGTTGACCGTTGAGGTACATTCTTAACTGAAGGCCATCGAATGTAAATACAATGTGATACCACACATTTTCTTCTAGTGTGCTTGAGGTAATCCATTCATTATTGGTGCCATCGCTTATAGCTCCTTGCACAGTTTCTCCAGCCCAATCTCCTCGTTGAACTATGCCGTAATTAGTATCGGCCCAACCATATGAATTATATTTACCAATGAGCCCTAAGCCAGATCCATGATTATTAATTTTTGTCCACAGAGCAACGGTACCTTGTTCTGTTATGTCAAACAAATTATCACTTGTTGAAGTGTCAACGTCCACATAATCATCCGTTCCGTCAAAGTTAAGGGAAGAATTAATTTTTCCATCAGCGCCGTTGTGCCAGGCGTGGGAGGTGTCACCGGAGGAGCAGGTGCCGGCACTGGTTTGCGGGCCGGAAGCACCGATATTTATACTCCCGTGATTTCCAAATCCGGAAACATCATTGGCAGTTTCTCCTTCGCATTCATCCAACCGCCAATGCCCAACCGGCTTGCCGCGGTTATAATCCCAGGCAATTTGAGCTGGCGTCCGGGCATAGTCATAAACTTTTGCTTGATCAAGCATTCCCTCCCAATGTTGATTTGAGCCAGAACTAAAGGTATAGCCTCCAATATGAAAATCATTATCACTTGTTTGACAGGTCACAGTGTTTTCGTCGGTTTCAACTAATTTCCCATTTACATACCATTTAACATTTGAACCATCCCAAGAAGTAGCGTAGTGATTCCACTTCCCAACAGTTAGAGGACCAATATCGTAATAATCACAGTCTAAATTTGTTCCATCACTGAGACATAGCCTTAATCTAGAGGAAGTATTGTTCCCATTCCAATGAAAAGCGTAACTGATTGAGTCCGCTTGACCACCCCAACTTTTACTTAGAAAGTTACGGAAATGACTATTTGAATCATCACTTGGGTATTGTCTATCTGATTTTGCCCAAATTTGTAATGTTCCAGCTGAAGTTAAATCTAGAGTGCTTGAGCCCGAATCTGATATTGTTAACCATTGATTATTTCCATCAAATTCCAAACAAGCTCCTTGTTTGCAATGAGCGGCGGATTTCCAGGTTGGGCCGTTTTCTAATGTTCCGTCATTGCCATTGCCGGAGGTGTCGTAGGCGGTAGTGCCTTGTTTTTCATCAAATTTCCATTCCGCCACCGGTGGGCTGCAGGCACTCGTGTCGCCTGGAATGCAGTATCCGCGCGAATCCGCATTAGACGGCGTTTCGCCGTCGGAATCCGTGGAAATCGAGCCGAATACCGTGCCTTTTCCGCGATTGTAATCAATCTTTATCTCATCTTCCGTCAAAGCGGAGTTGTAAATTTTAACTTCGTCGATGAGGCCTTGCATAGGATTCCAAGTTGTACTATCAGGTCTTGAGCCAATAGTCATACTGTACAATGAGGCGGGGACGAATTCACCCTCTGGAATAGTTACGCTATTTCCTTGCACGCCGTTTGTGTAAGGAATAGCTTGCCTACTAGAATCGTCAAATGTTAAAGTGATGTGATACCAAGTATCGTCATCTATTGCTCCAAATTGTGGTTGCCATGCATAACCACTACCGTCGGCAATATTAACTCGAGAATAGTTACTATCAAAATCAAACATCCACCCTTTTGAGTTGCCTCCGTCATAATGAAATTTGGCCATGGGAATCATTCTTTCTTGATTTGACTTTTTAATCCAGAAGGAGATTGTTGATGCTTGGCTAAACAAATCGAAAGCTTCAATATTACCTACATCGATCCTTTCTTCTCCTCCGTTAAAATTAAATGCTTTCCCAAATTTCCCGTCACTAGTCCATTCAGGGAGTGTAGTTCCAGTTAATGTTCCATCGTTGCCGTGGGGGCTGGAGTCGTAGGCGGTTGTGCCGTATCCTTCATCAAATTTCCAATATCCAACTTGCGAGCCGACCGGAGAACCGCCGACCGGATGCCCAGCGTTCATGTCTTCAACGATTTGTTTTTGAGTCCGAGCGTAGTTGTAAATTCGGACATCGTCGATTTTACCTTGCCAAAATGATGAGTTTCCTAGATGTGAGCCAATTCTACATTTACCGGTAGTTGTTGAAACCGAAATGCTTTCACTTTCTACTTTAACCCCATCAACATAAAAATCAGCCGTTCCATCACTATAAATTAGACTTATATGGTACCACCTATTAAGGGAAGGTAAAGTATAATCGGTAGTAACAATTGGTGAGGAATAAGCTGAAAGATATAGGGCATTGGTATTTGTGATTCCAATTGAGGATTGCTCTCCGTCACTATTGTTTCCTATTGACATGATATAGTTGTAGGTTTGAGGTGTGCCTGTAGGATAAACCCAAGCAGAAAGCGTATGAGGGGTTGAGCCAGGATTAAAATCCAAGGAGTTGGTTCCACAGTTTATGTAATCATCGTTACCATCTAATTCAAGAGCCTTCCCAAATTTACCTGTTGCCCAAGTAGGGTCTCCTCCAAAAGAGTCACTATTATTTCCATTTCCCGAACGATCGTATAGATTTGTCCCTGAACCCTCATCAAAATTATAGTAGGCCACTGGTCTCGGCGCCCAGTTGTAGAGGTCGCGGACTTCTTTAGGTGATAGGGCACGGTTGTAAACTCTTGCTTCGTCAATTTCTCCATTGAAATGGAAATCTCCACCGGCTATCTCAATATCTCCGTTATTATCGAGTGAGTCTTCATGGCTGGTTATATCAGCTGTGCCAACATTTTCTCCATCTAAATAGAAGTATGCAGTATCACTGCTTTGACTTCTGTCCGCAACTATTTGAATCATATGCCAGGAGTCGTCACTTAGAGTAACGGTATCAGAGTCATAATATGTATTCCCAGCACTATCAGTTTGCATTCTAAGTCGAATTTGATTATTTGAGATATATACCACGTAATAGGGTGAGTCCGAATTTTCATATTTCCCAATTACTCTTTGAAAATCGGTTGTTGCCGTTTTAATCCAAGCGGAAATAGAAAAATCTCCAGTTCCCATATTTCCTGCACTCGTATTACCAATTTGTATATAATCATCTTCTCCATCGAAAACTCCCGCATTGCCAAACTTTCCTGCGCCGGTGGTTGGGGGAGTGTCGCCGACACCGACCCCGTGGTTTTCATTGTCTGATGAGTCAATTACTTCATCCGCTGTTCCATCCCAGGAGTCTTCGTCCATTTTCCAGTAGCCTACTAAGCCGTCGTTGAGGTATCCGTGAGAATCCGTTCCAAAATCCGCGGAAATCCCATGTGCCGAGCCTCGCGAGGCATAATCGGATTTTATTTCTTCTGCACTGCGGGCGTAGGGGTAGATTTTAGGTTCGTCGATAAAACCGTTCCAAACATAACCGGTACCTCCAGCGTGGCTTCCTATACTAACACTGTTACTGTCTAAATCTACTGTGGAGTAACTACTTATGTCATCAGAATCTTCCAAAACACCGTCAACATATAGTTTCATCAAACCGTCTCTGTCGTATGTAGCCGTGATATGATGCCATTTATTATCCTCAATGTTTGGCCCGTAGCTGATAATTCTATTTGATTTGTCTCCTATAGAGCTTAAGACGTTCCCGTCACTTCCTGACCATAACTCCCATTGCAGGTAGTGGTTTGATAAAATTCTGTCGTTTGATAGCGTATTGGGTGTTTTAACCCATGCGCTTAATGAAAAATCACTTGTTCCAGGAGAAATGCTTGGGTCGCTAGGTACATCAATATGGCTGTCTGATCCGTTAAAGTATAGACATTTTCCGTTTACACACATATCCTCACTCTGCCAAGCGGGGCTGTTTTGAAGGGTGCCGTGGTTGGCGTTTTGGGTGGAGTCGTGGGCGGTGTCGCCGTAGCCCTCGTCAAATTTCCAATATGCTACCGGGCCGGGGGATTGTTCTTCCGAGCCGATTGAGCCGACGGTATAATCTGATGCTTCGGTGGAAAAATCGGAAGCGGAAAAGCCGTCTGAGGCGGATGGATTGCCGTAGTAGTAGTAAAGTGTTTGGTCACCGGCCGGTAAAGTGTCAAAGTTGACATGAATTACTGTTGAAGCAGTACCGCAACCGGAGGAGACGTAGTAATCTAATTGCTGGCCGTTGGTTTTGGTAAACCTGATATCACCGCAGTCGTCTTGGAACTTATCTGCATCCGAGGTGTCAATTGTAACGGAGATATAGACATCGGTTTCTTCTGAAGTATTGTTGTTTACTTGGATTGATTTCCGATACAGCCAGTTGTCGTTGAACCAGCCGGCTTCGACTACTTTTGGAGTGCGGTTGAGGAACCAGAGGGTGCCGGTAAAGGCCAATAAGACACCGAGGATGGTGAGGAGGTTGAGTAGGGTGAACCTGTCAACTAAGTTGTTTAGTTTGGCTTTGAATTGGTTGAGTAGACTTGTTATATTCATTATGTATTCTCCGCGTTTCTATATTCCTTCTGTGATTCTGTGGTTGCAGTTTTTTTATTCACTTTGGCAGCCGACATTGAATACTTTCCTTGCAACCGCTGAGACGCAGAATCAGCAGAGTTCGCAGATGATTTATTCTCCGCGTTTCTATATTCCTTCCGTGGTTCTGTGGTTGCAATCATCCGCTTAATCTCTAATTTTGGTTTGGCAAAGTTAAGTATTAGGCCTACTTGGCATTTACTGGTTTTTAGGTATGAGAGGAGTTGGGCTTGATGAAGTTTCTGAATTTCACTCACCGTTTTAAGTTCAAGTATTACCTTGTTTTCAACGATGAAGTCAACTTTTTGGTAACCTAGTTTAGCTTTATTGTAATATATAGGGACTTTCTTTTCTCTTTCGAGCCTAATTCCCGTATTGTTAAGTTCCAAATATAACGCCCGTTGGTAGATTTTTTCTACGAACCCAGGCCCAAGCTCTTTATGGACTTTTATTGCTAAACCGATAACTTGTTCAGTTAGTTTGTTTAATTTCTTCATGTTAATCTTCGCGTCTTTCCGCGTTTTGTTCTGCATTATTCTGCGTGATCGCCTTCGGCGATTATCCACCATTTAAATTTTAAGTCTTCTTCTACCGGTTTGGCGGTGGCAGCGGTGAAGTTGGGGCAGTGGTCAGTGCCCGGGTTGTAGGGAGATTTGGACTTGACGAATAAAATTATATTTTGGTCGTTTTCAGGTACCAGATATACCTGGGTGTCCGGTCCGAGATGGTTGTTGCAGATTTCGATTTCTTTTTCTCCGGCAGGTATGATTTCTGTTCCTGATTTGGCGTTGCTTTTTGACACCTCGGAGGAGTCCACACTGTCCGAGGAGTCTTTTGGTTCGGCAATGTAGGTTTGGGATCCGCCTAGGTGGTGTGCCTGGAGTTTGGGCGGGGAGTCGGGTAGTAGGATTGGTTCTGCTTCATTTTCCGTCAATTCCTCAACCTCCGAGGATCCTGCGGAACCTCGGAGGTTATCCTTGACGTCGGCTGCGGCTTCGGCTAGCAGTTTGTCTAGTGCGGAGACTTCATCCTTGATTTTTTCTTTTTGATCATCGTCGGGCAAGATAGCCAGCAGGCGTTGATAGCTGATCTTAGCTTGGCTGATGTAGCCGGCTTGGGTTTGGATTTCAGCCAGTTTTTTGAGCCGGTTGGGGTTGGTCGGGTCGGCTTCTACTGCTTTTTGGAGATAGTGGATGGCTGATTTAATATCTGCGTGAATCTGCGATTCGCCGAATTTTCCAACCTCCGTCAATTCCTCAACCTCCGAGGATCCTGCGGAACCTCGCAGGTTTTCCTTGCCGGAGGTTTCTCCTTTGGCGGTCTCATCCGCGCTAATCCGCGTTAAATAGAGGTTAGCTATCTGGGTATAGTATTCAGGATTTTTGTCATCAATCTTGATTGCCTGCTGCCAATAGGCGACTGCGGCTTGGTAGGCCTCAGGCATATATGCGGTAATTGTCTGGTAAGTTTTAGCTTGTTGAGCGTAGGCCGGAGCGGCGTTTGGATATTCGGCAATTGCCTGGTTGGTGGTGTCAATTGCTTCGTTGATTAGGTTGACAATTTGTTGGTTGCGTTCGTGGACAGTTTCCGTGTTGTTTCGTGTATCACGTGATAACGCGACAGCTTTTGTCAATAGTGATTGGGCAGAGAGGAGGTAAGTGTCAAGGGGTTGATTTCCATTCTCTTTTGTGTTTTCTGCGGCCTTTTGCGTTTTCTGCGTTTCAGGTTTTTGTATCGCAGAGTTCGCAGAAGCCTTCGGCTCCGCAGATGCCACAGAATTTTCAACAACCGGACTGGCTTTATTATTGGATTGGGATTGTTTAGGTTTGGTAATGATTAAACCGCTGGTTAGACCGATAATCAACGGCGTTATCCAAATAAGTTTGTTGAAATTCATATTAATGTTCGGCCAATTCCTTAACCTCCGAGGATACCCTTCGGGCAACCTCGCAGGTTTTCCTTGGCCTCATAATTAGTGAATCGTAATTCATGATTCAGCATTTACCGCCCATTCTAGGTAGTTTTTAACATCGGCCAGGTAGTTTTTAACCGTATTCTGGCTGGCGTCCTGGCTTTTTAAATAACGTTCAAATTTGGTGGTTAATTGATTAATTTTTTCTTGTTTTGGACCTGTTTCCGACGGGTTTTCTAGACCGAAACTGGGATCTGTTTTGATTAAGTTTTGGTCAAGTAGGAATTGGCAGAAAATTCGTAAGGTTGACAGCCGTCTTTTAACAGTTGATTTAGCCAGATCAGTGGCGGAAAGATATGTCTGGTATTTTTTTAAGGTTTTAGAAGTGATTTTTTGATGTATTTGGCCTAATTCCTCAACCTGTGAGAGGTTTCCTTGGCTATTTTTCAGCCAATCAATGAAATGGCGGAAATCAACCAGATAGTTCTTTACTGTCCGCTCGGTCAGATTCTTTGAGTGAAGAAGATACAATTTAAAATTTCTTTCTAATATTTCTTTCTGATCTGAAAAATTACTTGTGTTTTTTTTGTTTTTCATAGGTTTATGCCTGTTTTCGTTGAAAATTATATTGATTATATGAATTATAGGTATAACTAATATCAGAGTACATTATTAGTAAAACGTTGTCAAGTTGATAGATGATACACTTTGATACATTAAGAAGGGGCGTAAAAAGTGTACCTGCGAGGTTAAAAATAGCAGTTAAGTGTTTTCACGGGTGTTTCACAATTGTAGTAATTAATTACCGAATTGTATCAAAGCATATCATAGGCGCCTAAAAGTGACTTGGAGTTGCGTGAAATTCAACCTAATTATTACCGCATAATTAACGTGGTATATGGGTTTACTCGATAAACGGGTTAAAGGTTTTGTGAAAAAGTACATGTTGCTCGGTTGCGATAATTATGCGCTGATTTTTATTGAAAGAAGTCTTATTTAGCTGTAAATTTTATTTTTATTTGTTAGTGTTTCTTGTCCAATTTTTATTGTCAATTTTTTTTAATTATTTTTTTAATAAAGTTTTTCGATTTGTGAAAATAATAAAATAATTCCATAATTTACTGATAAATTTTATTATATTTATGGCTAAAGGGCCTATAACCAACGGTTTGGCACTAAAAAAATATTACTGCTAGACAATTCGGTTTATTTTTTTATATCTTTAGATGTGAGGAATTGTAGACCCTTTTAGATTTTGAGAAAAACTAGAATTTTTTACAAGGTTAATTTGTATATAATTTATAGGACACCTATTTTTACCTATTGACTTTTTACTTTCCTATATGGTTTAATATATTATAGATGGCTGAGAATAAAAATACAAAAGTTAAAAACCGTAACCCTTTTTTAATCATTTTTATCCTTCTTTTATCAATAATTAGTTTGTTTTTTATTGCCCAAAGACTCGTTCCTCGAGTAATAGTATATTTAACTCAGGCGGCTAGGTCAAATAAATATTCTTTATCTAATTCATATGTATTTGGGGCGCCTTTGTCGGCTCCTGCAGATGGCAAAACCAGAGTCATGGTTAATGCATTTGTTTTAAATGATGAGGGTAGGGGTGTGGAAGATGTTACCGTTGAACTTCAGGTTGTGCCGAAAGAGGGTTCGACCGGCACGCCGCAAGTAAATCAGGTTCAACCGGTTACTGATAATTTTGGCAAAGCTGTTTTTGAAGTTTCATCAACTAGTGTTGGCCAGTATGTAGCTACTGCCGTAGTTGACGGTATGGAAATTCCGCAGACTGTAACGCTTACTTTCAGATAGTTCAAAGTTAAAAGTGCAAAGTTATTAGTGCATTTATTCTTAATTTTGAACTTTGAATTTTGAATTTTTAACTAAAATTGTTACGATTCCTAAAGTTAAAAGTCCGTATAATGTCTCCCATTTTAATAAGATGCTAAAAAGTTTTTTTTGAACAAGGTTTAATATTAGTAACAATTTAAGCAGTATCCACTGCCACCAGGAAAGGGCAGAGAATTCCAAAACATTGCTTTTAGCAGTCATATTTTCTTCCTTATATCTTGGTCCGGCAAACATTCTCCAGAGGTTAGATTTTTGTGTCGGCAGGTTGTAAGAAAAGTTTCCTTTTGAGTCCGCAGTGATTGTTAATTGCGGCCCGGTTCTGGCAAAAGCTTTTGGAATGACAACGTCAATTAAATCAACCCAGAAGGGCCTGTTTTCCTCAAACATGTATATCCGTATTTCAGCGTTGGGAAACGTCCTGCCGCTTGCCTCAATTGATTCTCCCTGCCGGAAGACCCCTTTGTTTAAATAGATAGTTGGCGACAAGACAATATCGTCGATGACCGTTTTTGTTTTCGGCGGCGGCGGTGAAAAGCAAAGCGGGTTGTTGGCGGTTCCGTTGGTGTCGTAGGAAAGAAAACAAAAATCGCCGGTCTGCATTGGTGTCAATACATTTTTAAAGTAAAAAATTCCGTCATTGTTAGCCAGGGTGGTTGCTTTGATATTTCCTTCGGTAGAGTAGAATTCTACTTTTGCCCAGGGTGAAGTAAGGCCTTTTAGATCAAAGAGATAGCCGCCGACTTTAGCTGAAACCCGAACAGACATTTCCGGAGAAAGGTTATAACGGTTGACGGTTGTTTTTTGCCGGATAACCGCAGCGTGGGTTGGCTTTACCGAGATTAGTAGGAAAATAATAGAAAAATACAGCCATTTAAAATTCATTATATTTCTAGTATATAACATTTATTTGTAGGGGCGGTTTTCAGCCTGCAATAATTCAAAGTTAAAAGTGCAAAGTGCAAAATTATTAACTAATAATTTAAGTTGCAGTAGCAGGGTTTACCTTGCCTTAGTTTATTCAGCTAGTCATCCTGAACCTCTTGTCGTGTACCCTTGCCTGTCGTGTACCGTACTTGTTCTGGTACTACGATGGTACCGCGATGTTTCAGGATCGAAAAGCTAAGTTTTCTTTCCAAAAGTTTACGATTCCGAAATAAATTCGGAATGACAAGGGGTGTCTTGTAGTTTCATTAGTATTATGGTACTATTGGTATTAAGATGACCGGGCAAACTATATCAACAAGTATAAGAGTAGAAAAAGCAACCTGGCGGCAAATTAAAGCGGTAGCCGCCGAGTTCGGAATGAGTGCTAATCAATATATTAACTATTTGATTGAGAAGTTGATCGCCAAGCAGGAGTTGGGCGAGTATATTCAAGAGAAAAGCGAAGAGCCGATTTGGCGGTTGAATGATTTACCGACTAAAAGAGGAAAAGGGTTAAAAAAAGAAGATAAACAAATTTATTATTAAAATGAAAGTCTTTGTTGATACCCGCGGGTTTAAAGCGGTAATTGATTCGGAAGATGAATTTCACTCTCAAGCAGTAAAGATTTGGCAGGAGTTAAAAGACAAACAAGCCGAATTGGTAACTTCAAATTATATTTTAGATGAGACTTTTACTTTACTTCGGGCTAAATGCGGGTTGGAAAGCGCGATTATGTTTAAAAAGGTTTTAGTTGAGAGTCAAAAGACATTGACTATTTATAGGGTAACTGTCGCTGATGAAGCCGACGCCTGGAACTGGTTTATAAAGAAATGGAGTAAGCTTTCATTTACTGATTGTGTTTCTTTTGCAATGATGGAGCGTTTGAATATAAAGGAAGTAGTTAGTTTTGATAATCACTTCACTAGAGCCGGGTTTGACATGAACTACTAACTACCAGCTACCAGCTACTATTCCTCCGGAGTTAAGTCAGCATCGGGAATTGGTTCGGAGCCCTTTTTCTTTTTCCAGTAGATAATTGTCAGAATAATAAAAACAATGGCAAGTAGTCCGGCTAAGAGAACCTTCCAGGGGATAACCCAGAAATAAGTAACTGCCTGCAGTGTCTGTCCTTGAGAGCCGTAACTGCCGGTGAGTTCGGCTTTAAACCGGCCGATGAGCCATTTTTTGTCCCAGGTGTTGTTGTAAACTCTTGCTTGGCCGGGAAAAATATTTTGTTCTTCTATATCCAACCGTGTTGACAGCTGATTAAATAAGTTATAAACATTGATTGCTGATTTTGGTTTAATGTGAATGTCGGAAAAGTTGGTAATTTCCGTTTCAACATCAATCGGACCGAATTCAGAAAACTGAGGTACATCCAACCGGGTAACCCGGGCATCTTCATTGATATCCCCCTCAACAGTTAAATAAACTAAAGCGGCTACACTGGGTGTTATTTTTGATCCGCTGGTATCCGTTCCTACCGCGCCGGAAGAATCGGGTTGGTAGAGAACCGCGGCGTAGTGACCGCCGGCAATTGCCTCTTCCGGAACAACAATAATCAAGTCAAGAGTTTTAGTTTCGCCGGGTTTAAGTGTAAATTGAGCTGGTGAAACGGTTATCCATCTGGACATTGCCCACCGGTTTTCGTGATCGGTTACTTCGTCATTGAGAAACGTCGGCCGGCCTTTTTTATCTTGGACAATAAAATCTTTTACTTCCGGCCGGATAGCCATTTCAGCATCGCCGGCATTTTGGATTTTAATTTGGCGGGTGACTACTTCACCCGGCTCAGCCGATAAATCTTCCACTCGAGGAGGCAAAGCAATTAAGCGGGTGACCGATTGTGCCTTCGCTTGTGAAGCGAGAGTTAAAAATGCAAGGTTAAAAGTTAAAAATACTAATATTCTAATTTTTTTATATTTCATAATTTTTAATTTTTCACTTTGAACTTTTAATTGTTAAAAGTTCGCTGTTGCAATATAAGTAACGTCGTTTTCATAAGTACCTGCTTGCTGAATTGAGCTGATAGTTATCCGGTAACAAACATGAATTTCTTCAGTATTTGCCGGTCCGGCACTACTCATTATTTCATAAGCAGTTTCGCCGTTGCCGATGTTTGGAAAATGTCGGGCAAGAAAACCGGATGTGTCATCACTGTATTCAAAACTGGCCGGTGTGCCGGTAACGTTTTCCAGCGAATAACCGAGGCCGTTGTTATCTGGATCGGTCCAGCCGGTGCCGACTGCTTCAGTACAGCCGTCGTCACAAGTAGTGTCAGGAATAGTTGTACCGGTAATTGGGCCGGTGGCTCCAATTAATTGCATTTCATTAGCTTCTTCCGCAGTGACGCTGTACCCTGATGAAGCATTGGTTGCCGCTTTTAGTTTTTGAGCAGCATCCACAAAGTCTGAGATTTGTAGAGTGCTGAAAGCGACATAAGGCGCTGAGGTGCCGACGTCAGTATTTACGCCGCAGGCGCTTTCACCGTCGTTAACACCGATGATTTCAAATTCAATTGACGGTTCGACAACGGCGGTTACCCTTACTGATTCAACAACGGCAATTTTACCGTGGGTAGAGTCAACTGTATCGTCATTGCTGTCCAAGTGGTCAACATAAAAAGAATAAGTGTCGGCAACACCAGGGGTTTTTGATGTTGATGAAGGTGCCGGGTTTATCGGCTGTTCGCTGTCAGTTGTGGTTCCGATGGTTACCGTCTTTTCACTGGTGTCGTTGTTTCCAGAATAATCACAGAAAATGCATGTCCAGCCGTCAGGACAGTTGGTGCCTCCACCGTATTCAAGAGCGGTTGTTCCGGTAGAACAACTTAACCAGCCGGGATCAAATGATTCGGTGAAATCAAACCCGTCGCTGTCCGGCATTCCGTCAATAGAAGCGGCGCTTGACCCCGAACCGGTGGCTTTAATTCTGACTCTAAAACTTCCGTCATTGATTTGAGATACCGGTGTAAAAGTGACTGTATGCTGGGCGCTTCTGGTAGCGATTATCGGGTCGTTTTGGTCAACATCAGTGGCCTGTAGAGCAGGATTGACCTGTATTTTGTTATCGTCATCGTCATTAATAATATCGACCACGGTGTAATCAGTATTGTCTCCAATCATTAAATCATCACCGGAAAAGAGGTTAAAGTTATTAATTGATGATGCCCAGCCGGCGGTTGTTCCGGTGTCAATATAAAGGATTGAACTGCCGCTGGTTGAGTTTGTTCCGTCAACTGTTCCGACATAAGAAAGCCGGGAATTACTTTGTGTGTTTTTCACTGACGTCAAATTGGCCGACTCACTGGGTTGAGGAAATAACAACCCGGAAGTGAGTAAAAAGAAAGCACCCAAAAAAATGGGTATAAAATAGTAAAACGGAATTTCGTTTTTATTCATACGACATAACATACATAATAGTTTAATATCCTCATCATTTAATATCCTCATCATAATGCATAGTTTTATTTGTTGTCAAGTCCTAGTTTCCTTTTAATTTGCCAGATGATTAGGCCGGTTATTAATAGACCAAGAATTAACCGGTAGGGGATAAGGTAAAAATAGGTAGTGTTGGGGTTGTGTAGGGACAAGTCGCGATTTGCCCCTACAACTGCTTTATATTTTCCCGGCAGCCAGAATGAAAAAAAACAGGGAGTGGGCTGAATAACTTCCGCCGATTCCTCAACCTCGCCCAATTCCCCAACCTGCGAGGTTAAATCCTTAGAAACCTCGGAGGTTTTTCCTTGGGCGAAGTTTTTTTTGCCGCACCTAATTTCTCTGACGGAATTGACTAAAATATTTTCCGGCAGTAAATTCAGCTCGGTTATCTTTTTGTTGAGTAACGTGTGGTAGATTTCAATTTTTCCTTCTGGCTTGAAAAAAGCACGGCCGGTGTTTTCAACTAAGATTTTAAATCTTATTTGGTCGAAAATATCACCGAATTTCGGCTCGGCCTTAAATTCAGCAATTTTAAAATCGGTTTCCGGTTGGCCGGTTTCAGAGACGGTAATTAAAATATTCGATCCGATTTTAATCCGGTGTCCGGCGCCGCTGTCTGTTGTTATATGTTCACCGCGGTCTGTTTGTTCAACCAGCAAAGTATAGTAGTAGTCTTTTTCCGGATTATCCTCGGGCATAGCTATTTTTAGCACCAGTTGTTGTGATTTGCCAGCAGAAAGCTTAAATGGCTGATTTAAGTCAAGATTGCTATTCTGTAGGGAAAACACGGAATTACGCGGAAAGTCAGAGGACACGGAAGATGACGCGGAAAGGGCGATGTGCCCTTGGTGGTCGGCTGGAGTAAAGGGGACGAGGTTGGCGGTTAGGTATAAATCTTGTTCAGAATTGTTGGTGACTTGGTAGGCCTGAGTAATAGTTTTACCGGGTTTGATCATTACTTCTAAAATAACCGGCGAGATTGATAGTCCTATACTTTGGCTATACACGGAAGGAACACGGAAAAGAAAAGCGCTGGTAATTATTAAGCTGGTTGCTAATAGACACGGAAAAGCACGGAATTTCATTTAACCCTCCTGATTATTTTAACCTTTTTTGAGTTTTTAAAGTTTACCAAGAATCCTACCCGGTATTTACTTCCGTTTAAGTAGTGGTAGAGCTGTTTTATAGCTGACTTGTGAACAAATTTTACTGCTTTTAGTTCAATAATTATTTTGTTTTCAATGACAAAGTCGGGGATATATGTGCCTACTTTTTTGTTGTTATATTTGATTTCTACTCGTTTCTGTCTGGAAAATTTTATATCCCTTGTTTTTAATTCTTCTGCTAAAGCATTACCATATACTTTTTCTTTGTGGTAGGGTCCAAGTTCTTTATAAACTTCGAATATCGCCCCTCGAACTTTATAGCTAAGTTCAGGGTACAACAATTTAGTCTTTTCCGTGTTTTTTCTGTGCTGATTAGCGTTGTGTTTAACTTTTTTCATAGGTTATTTTCCGTGTTATTTCCGTGCTTTCTAGTAGCTGGGAACAGCAATATATACAACGGCTGTTTCGTAGTTCCCGGTTGCCTGAAAAGCAGAAACATTGGCTTTATAGGTGACGGTTGCTTGTGAAGATTCGGTTGCTGAGGTGCCGACCATGACTGACTGGTGTGTCTCACCGGATTCGTCGTCGGCAAACTGCCTATAGTAGGTTGTGTCAACAAAATCAGA
Source organism: uncultured Gammaproteobacteria bacterium (assembly GCA_964468355.1). Taxonomy (GTDB): domain Bacteria; phylum Patescibacteriota; class Microgenomatia; order UBA12405; family JAHJSD01; genus CAYSLZ01. The sequence goes on along the minus strand of CAYXSV010000002.1, from coordinate 12,120 downwards.
CGGTGTATCGTCGCCGTTTATATTAAATCCAAAGCCGTAAACATCGTTTTGAGTCCAGGGGTCGGCATCGGTTTCGTCACAAGTGTCGGTGTCGCAAGTTGTGTCCGGAATATCAACCCCGCCTTCCGACCGCAGAGGATGATCCTCAAAAGCCAATACTTGATAGCCCCCGGCTCCGCCGGCGGAAACGGTCAGCTGGTTGGTGGCGGTAGCCGTTGTCCCCGGAGTTAAACTGCCTAGATCTATCTGCAGGTCGGAGATGGTGAATGAAAAAGGAACAAGTGTGTATATATATTGAAACCCGGAACGGACTTTGTACCCGGTTGAGGTGTACTCACCCGGGGCGATTTGACCGATTGTATCGGTTATTGTATAGCTGGATGATTCTTTTCTACCTCCGCCGATATTAATATTTCCCCACTGGATTTTATAGGAGTCGGACTCCATGTTAACAGCTCGCGATAAGCGAGCTAAGTTAAAAATTAAAAATGCAAAACTAAAAGTTAGAATAAATATAGGTATTAATAATTTTGAATTTTTCACGATGAACTTTTAATTTTGAACTTTGAACTATTATTCCGTGTCGGCGGAATCCGTTTCCTCATCAACTATTTTTTTTAATTTTTCTCCTTCGGCCAGCAAGTGCTCTGCGTTTTCTTTGATTTTTTGGATTGAATTTTGTTGATGCGGAGATAATGAGCTGAAATTAGTCAGCATGGTGGCACTAATTTCAATAATCTCCGCAAGTCTTTTTTTAAAATTCAGAGAAAGCCAGAAAAGCGTATTTGTCTCTTGTGACTCAAGCGACTTCTCATTATTCAGCCACTTTTTTTGATAGATTTTCACACGTTTCTTGTCAGCCAAATTTTGCAGGAACTGTTGGCCAAAAAATAGGGCTAGGGGAGAGACCAAAATTAGTGAAAATAGCTTAATTAGCGGCTGAGATTGATTAAGGAGATTATGCGGAGATCCATCTGGAAGAAAAATTACTTCAGCTTGATAGGTGAAGAAAATAATCAGGATGATTGAAAAGAAAATAGACAATTTTGGCTCAAAAAGAAAAGAAATGCCGAAAAGTAGAAAATAGGTTAAGAAGAATAGAGGTGAATTCAACCCACCGGTGGAGAAAACAAGTAGAAGGACAACCATGGTCAGGATTACTGCGTCAAGGTATTGGTTAATTTTCAATTCGTGGTTTTCAATTTTGAAAGTGTTTTTAAAGAAGAAAACCAAAACCAGCAGGGCGGTTAACTGCAGAGTATAAAAGGACAACCCCTCGCTGGTTGTCCACAACCAGGTTAAAATGGTTGCCGTAGTTAAAAATATTAAATGTAAAATCATTCTAGTTTCAGTTTAGCATTGATTTTAATTTCATCAAAACCCGGTTTCTGGTATATTTATTTTATGACTACTGCCAAACAATGGGATTGGTGGGAAGCACGAGGTCGTTTTATTTTAATTGGTATCGGTGTTGGGCTAATGATTTTGGGTGTTTGGTGGATGGTATCCGATTTTAACGCTGACAGCCCGGAAGTTGAATTTTATACAACTGGTGCTGAAGAAATTAGCAGCCCTCCCGAGAGCTTGGTAGTTGATGTTAGCGGAGCGGTTAATAATCCCGCAGTTATCGAATTGGATGCTGGTAGCAGAGTAAACGATGCAGTGCTAAAAGCAGGTGGCTTTTCTGATCAAGCCGATAGTCAATGGGTTGAAAAAAATTTAAACATGGCCCGTAAATTAATTGACGGTGAAAAGATTTATATACCCGCGAAGGGGGAAACTTCGAATATTCAAGGTTTAAATGTTCAAGATGATTTAAAAAGCGGAAAATATATTAATTTAAATTTAGCTTCGAAGAAAGAGTTGGAAACTTTACCGGGTATTGGTCCAAATTACGCAGAATTGATTATTGAATACCGGGAAGAAAATAACGGTTTTCAATCAAAAGATGAACTTAAAGCGGTTTCCGGAATTGGTGAAAAAACATATGAAAAATTAAAAAATAAAATTAGTATATAGCGCAGAATAATGCGGAAAATAGCGCTGAAAAATGCGGAAACCAGACAGTTAATTTTGGTTGTTTCTCTTTTGATAATTCTTCTTGTTCGTTTTATTTTTGAACTGCGGTTGTCAAGTCAATTTCAAACAGGTCAGGGGGTTAAGTTGAATTTTTGCCTAACTAATGAGCCATATTATTATACTAACAGCCAAATTTTTTACTATCAAAACCATTTTCAAAAAATAAAAATTAGGACTAATTTAGAAAAAAAATACAGCTTTGGCGACTGTTTGCAAATCAGCGGTAAAATTGAGGCCTGTTCTGAAGCAAGCAAAATAAAATATTGCCTGCTAAATCCGGTTATTTCAACCTACCGTCAGCCGTTAAGAATAAGTGTTTTAGAAAAACTACGCCGTGTGAGGGAAAAGCTGGCCGATATTTATTTTCAAAGTTTACCTTATCCCTATGCTGACTTATCGGTGGGAGTTGTTTTGGGCGTGAAAAAAAATCTCGACCCTTTATTTTACGAACAACTGCGTCGGACCGGCACTTTGCACATTATAGTTGCCAGCGGTTACAATTTGACTGTGTCAGCTCAGAAGCCGACTGATTATTTATCTTATTTAATCGGAAGAAGAGCGTCATTAGTTGCTGGCATAATTTTTATTTGGTTTTATGTTTCATTAGTCGGCTGGCAGCCGCCGATTATCCGTGCTGGCTTAGTGCTTACCTGTGTTTTCATAGCCCAACTTTTCGGCAGGAGGTTTTATCAATGGAGAACACTGGTTTTTACTGTTTGGCTGATGTTAATCTTTAAGCCGGACTTAATAGTTGACCCAAGTTTTCAATTAAGTTTTACCGCTTTATTGGGTTTAATGTTAGGTGGCGGTATATTTGGACGGTTAAAAAAAATTCCTTTGGTGGGTAGTGACTTGGCTGAAACTTTGTCCGCCCAGTTGTTGGTTGCGCCGATTATTAGCTATCATTTCGGCCGGTTATCGGTTTTATCTCCGCTGGTTAACGGCCTGGTTCTTCCCTTTATACCAAAAATAACCTGGGGTGGAATTAGCGCCCTTCTCGGCCTGTTTTGGCCTCTATTAGGCAGGTTATTATTAATTTTTATTTTTCCACTTATCTGGGTTCCGGTACAGCTAATTGAGTGGTTTGGCAGGTTTTCTTGGACGGAAATTGGTTTTAGTCTGCCCTTTTGGGGGGTAATTGCCTATTATTTTCTTGTTTTTATAGTTTTCCACATTGTTTCAACAAGAGGAAAAATGAAAAATAACCGCAAAAATCAAATTAAACTTTTCCAGAATTATTAGGCGATAAATCTAATAATAGTTTTTACTTGCGTCCGATAATACATAAGTCATTTTACCACGATCGTAAATAAAATTAGACATTGTTTTATTTTTATGCCCTATCCAACATCCGATAATATTATAGTTATTTTCATACGATCGTAAATAAAAGTTGACAATTGGGAGAGAAAGTGGTAGTTTGGAGGGTAGAAATGGCTAAAAAAAGTCGTCTACTTCAAATTTTATACCTGGCTGAGGATTTTCTAATCTTTTTTGATGATCATTTTAAAAGTACCAGTTGGGTTTATCGACATTCCGGTGTGTCGCGCCAGACAAAAATAGAAAGCCGGAAGTATTTACGTCAAAAAAAAATATTAAAATCTGACTTTTCCTTGGATTTACCAGATAAAAGCATCTATAGTTTAGTTGCAAAGCCGTGGGATGAAAAATGGCGGGTGATTAACTTTGATATTCCTGAGAAAGACAGAAAGTTAAGGGACAAACTGCGTTACTCGCTTGAACAGGTTGGCTTTAAAAGTTTACAACGCTCTTTATGGATTTCTCCTTTGCCGATAGACGATTTTATAGAGAAGATAAGGAAAAACCTTGATGATCCATTTAATATGGTTATTTTTGTCGGGGGCTTGAAAGGCTTCTCTTCTAAAGAGTTAGTTCAACGTCTATGGAACCTGAGCGAATGGAGTAAAAAAGCCGAAAATTTGCTTGATAAGTTAGAAGAAAGTGGCCAGGATAGGAAAGAACTAGAAGAAGAATTTTGGGGTTTAGTTATTAACCATCCTAAAGTGCCTTTGTCTTTACTGCCTTCTGATTGGCCGTTAAACCGGCTGGCAGTGAATTTTATTAAAAGAATTAATGCGGATGGAACGGATAAAAAAGCATTATAGAATAATTGGTTCCTTTTCAATATTACTTTTGGCTTTATTGATCTTGGTAATTCTTTCCTTTCCTGATGATAATCTTCAGATGGCTTTTTGTGACGTTGGTCAAGGCGACGCGATTTTGGTTAATTACAAAAATAAACAAGTTCTGATTGACGGCGGATTGTCAAAAAATTCCGGTCAACTGCTTTCTTGTCTTTCCAGCCAAATGCCGTTTTGGGACAGGACGATTGAAGTTGTTGTCAACACCCATCCGGACGAGGATCATTTCGGCGGACTAATCGAAATTGTTAAAAGATATAGGATAGATAATTATTTGCATAACGGATTTGGTAATTCACAGTCCTGGAAGTTTGAACAATTTAAAAAATTATTGATTGATAAAAATGTTTGCTCAAAAATGGTGGCTGCTGGTGATGCATTTAGTGTAGGTGAGGCCTATTTTGAAATACAATTTCCGTTCCCGGATAATTCTCAGGCGTCAAATTTAATACAAGATGATTTTTACGGTCAAAATAAAAAATGTTTGAAGCCGGAATTTAAAAATGGATCCGATAGTTTAAATAATAGTTCCTTAGTTTTGCATTTAAATTTTGGCCGTTTTGATGCTCTTTTGACCGGTGATATTGAGTCGGAAATAGAAAAAATTTTAGTTTGGCGGAGAAAAATCCAGCCGGTGGAAATTTTAAAAATTGCACATCACGGATCAAAAACATCAACCAGTCAAGAATTAATTTCTGCCGTCAGTCCCCAACTGGCGGTAATTTCCGTCGGCGAAAACTCATTCGGACATCCAGCTGAGGAAGTTTTAGAACGGCTGAGAGCTGAGAATATTGATTATCTGACCACCAAGTCCAGCGGAACTATAAAAATTGTTTCCGACGGGAAGAAATGGTTTGTTGAACAGTGAATGGTTCGAAATGAATACGCGAGTCGTTTTTACAAATGGTTGTATTAGCAGAGTTTACTCTGCGTTGCTCAAAACGCAACCTGAAGGTTGCTAATACAAAATTTATCATTTAGCTCCAAGACGTGGTTGAATGTTGCTTGATTATTTGGTATAAACAAAACATAATGAAAAAACATTGGCTTTTCCTTACCAGATAAACCGGGGGGAAAGTCATTGTTTGGTTTAACCCCCGCAATGCGGGGGATTTTTATAGATTTTGTAGGGACAAGTCGCCACTAGTCCCTACCGACAGTAACTATGAGTTTTAAAAACATCGAAACTAAATGGCAGAAGTTTTGGGAGGAAAAGGGATTGTATTCAGCCGAGGATTTAGCAGAGGGTGAAGAAAAGAAATATGTTCTTGTCGAATTTCCTTATCCTTCCGGAGAGGGTTTGCATATCGGTCATGCATTTACGATGACCGGAGCTGACGTATATGCCCGTTACAATCGGATGGCTGGTTACAATGTTTTATTTCCGATGGGTTGGGACGCTTTTGGCTTGCCGACGGAAAATTACGCCATTAAAACCGGAATTCCTCCTCAAAAGGCGACCAAAGAAAATACCGATAATTTTAAGCGTCAGATGAAAAAAATGGCTTTCTCATTTGACTGGGACCGCGAAATCAACACAACTGATCCCGATTATTACCGGTGGACGCAGTGGATATTTATTCAGCTTTTTAAACATGGTTTAGCTTATAAAGAGGAAAAACCGATTAATTGGTGTCCTTCGTGCAAAATTGGCTTGGCTAATGAAGAGGTTGTTGATGGTAAATGCGAGCGATGCGGTGCTGAGGTGACACGACGGAATATCAGCCAGTGGATTGTAAAAATTACTGATTATGCCGATAAGCTAATTGATGGTCTAAACCAAACTGATTTTGTTAAAAAAGTGGAGGCGGCGCAAATTAATTGGATCGGCCGGTCAAAAGGAGCGAAAATTAATTTTCAAATTTTCAATGACCAATTTTCAAATGAAGAACTTGAGGTGTTTACGACTCGGCCGGATACGCTTTGGGGAGCGACTTTTATGGTTTTGGCACCGGAGCATGATTTGGTTGACCAAATCATGAGTTCAAAGTTTAAAATTAAAAGTGAAAAATTGGAAGAAATACAAAAATATCTTCAAGAGGCGAGGAAAAAGTCGGAATTGGAACGGGCAGAGCTTCAAAAAGAAAAAACCGGTGTTTTTACTGGGCTATACGCTCTTAACCCGGTTACCGAGGAGAAAATTCCAATTTGGATTTCTGATTTTGTTTTAGCCAGTTACGGTACCGGAGCAATAATGGGAGTACCGGCCCATGACGAACGTGATTTTGCCTTTGCCAAGAAATTTGACTTGCCGATTAAGCCGGTGATTATTCCAAAAGATAAAGATTGGGATTTTGACAAAGAGGCATATGTTGATGTTGATAAAGGAAAAGCAGTTAATTCCGGGCCGATAAATGGGTTAGAGCCGAAATCAGCAATAAAAATGGCGATCGAAATTTTGGAAAAGATGGGGGTTGGAGAAGAGGCAGTTGATTATCATTTAAGAGATTGGATTTTTTCCCGTCAGCATTATTGGGGTGAGCCGATACCAATGATTTATTGTCAAAAATGCGCTTGGCAGGCGGTGCTTGAAGAAGATTTGCCAATTAAATTACCCAAAGTTGAAAATTATGAACCGACAGATACTGGTGAATCACCGTTGGCAGAACTTGACGATTGGCTTGAAACAAAGTGTCCACAGTGCGGTGGTCCAGCCCGAAGGGAAACAGATGTCATGCCTAATTGGGCCGGGTCGAATTGGTACTACCTAGCTTATCTTGTTAAAGATAGGCTCGGAGTTAAAAGTGAAGAATTTAAAGTTCAAAGTATATTTGAAAAAAATAGAGATAAGTTAGAATATTGGCTGCCGGTGGACGTTTATATTGGCGGAGACGAGCACAACACTTTGCATTTGCTTTATTCACGGTTTATTTATCAATTTTTGCATGATATTGGACAAATGCCTCAAGATATACCCGAGTCCTATTACCGTCGCATTTCTCACGGGGTGATTTTAGGTAAAGACGGCCAGCGGATGAGCAAGTCGCGCGGTAATGTAATTATTCCTGATCAAATTTGGAAAGAGCACGGAGTTGATGCATTAAGGACCTATTTGATGTTTATGGGACCATTTACCGGGACAATGTCTTGGAACGAAAATGCATTTCAAGGAGTAGTTAGATTTTTGAATAAATTTGAGAGCGTAGTATCTCCTGAAACGAAAAACCACCTCCAAGGTGGTGTTGCGCCTGCGGCTCACCTTGGAGGTGAAACGAGTTCGAAAGCAAAAATTATTGTCAATAAAACGATTAAGCGGGTGACCGAAGATATTGAAAGATTTAGTTATAATACGGCGATCGCCGCACTGATGGAATGCATAAATAAGTTAAAAATTAAAAGTGAAAAGTTAAAAGTTAAGGATAGGAAGAAATTAGTTAAGTTGATTGCGCCTTTTGCGCCTTATTTGGCCGAAGAACTTTGGCACGAATTAGTTAAAAGTGAAAAGTTAAAAGTTAAAAATTCTGAATCCGGCGAGGTTGAGTCAGTGCATCTAGCATCCTGGCCGGAAGTTGAGGAAAAATATTTAAAAGCTGAAAAAATTGAAATTCCGGTTCAAGTGAATGGAAAACTACGGGGTACCGTAACAATTAAAAGTGAAAAGTCCAAAGTTAAAAGTGAGATAATTAAAAAAGCAAAGCAAGATATAAATGTGAAAAAATATTTGGAAGGCAAGGAAATTAAAAAAATTATTTTTCTTCCCGGCGAATTAATCAATTTTGTGGTTTAAGGTATAATCGGTTATGATTCCGATTCGTGACCATAATCCATCCGGGCGAACACCGGTAATTACCTATTTTTTGATTGCGGTAAACATTGCAGCGGCAATTTATATGCTTGGTTTGTCACCGGCTGGTTTGGAAAATTTTGTTTTTCAATACTCAATTATCCCAGCCAAAATTATTCAGGGCCGGAATTTAATCAGTTTGATAACCTCAATTTTTCTTCACGGCGGTTTAGGCCATTTGATTTCCAACATGCTTTTTTTGCATATTTTCGGCGATAATTTGGAGGATACTTTGGGTCATATAAAATTTTTAATATTTTATTTAATTTGCGGATTAGCGGCCGCCGGCCTGCAGATTTTGTTGATGCCTTTTTCTGAAATACCGATGCTCGGCGCTTCTGGAGCAATAGCCGGAGTAATGGGGGGTTACTTAGTTTTGTTCCCACGGAGAAAGGTTGATGTTTTATTTATTTTTGGTTTTTTTATTCGAACGATTAGTTTACCGGCTTATTTTATGCTTTTTTACTGGTTTGCATTCCAGTTTCTTTTTGGCTTAACTTCTTTAGCAGCAACGACTTCTGATATGGGCGGTATTGCCTATTTTGCCCACGTTGGCGGATTTGCCGCCGGCTGGATATTGGTAAAAATATTTTATGATCGGTAATGCTTTTTATGGTAAGATTTAGTTATGAAAAAGCTGATTTTTGGTTTATTCTTTTTATCTCTCTGGTTTACCAAACCGGTTTTTGGCCAAGAGGCCTTTGTTATCAATAACTTTAATACTCAAATAACGGTTAATAAGGATACCTCTTTAACGGTCAGGGAAGAATTTCAGGTTACATTTAATGAAAATCGACACGGCATTTTTCGGGTTATCCCGGTTATTTATTCTGCTCGGGGACGGACAATCAAGGCGGATCTAGATGTTCAGTCGGTTACTGATAAAAACGGTAAGCAAATTCCCTTTGAGGTCAGCCGGTTGAACCAAAGTAGAAAAATAAAAATCGGTGATCCGGATAAAACAATCATTGGTGATTATACTTATATTTTGACTTACAGAGTCGATCGTATTCTTCAAAGATTTGAAGAATATGACGAACTTTACTGGAATGTAACCGGATCGGAATGGCCGACGGAAATAAAACGGGCAGAGGCAACGGTAACAACGGAATACGCCAATATTAAACAGATTGACTGTTTTGCCGGGCAGGTGGGTAGCGAGGAGAAAAAATGTACCGGAGAGGCGGAAATGAAAACAGTTGATTTTTATACTGCACAACCGATAAAACCTGGTGAAGATTTTACCGTTGTTGTTGGTTTTAACAGAAATAATCAATTTAATTTTCCCGGGCTGTTTCAAAAGACACTTTGGACAATTCAGGATAACTGGGGGTATGGAATTGCCCTTTTACCGTTTATTTTAATGGTTGGATTGTGGTGGAAAAAGGGCAGAGATAAACGTTATTTGTCGGATAATGTTTACTTTAAACCGGAAAACAAGCAGTCAAAAACAGTATCTCCTTTTCACCGGCCGCATTTGCCGATGACTTATCATCCGATTGATAATCTTACTCCGGCCCAAGTGGGGACAATTATTGATGAACGGATTGATACTGAGGATGTGGTTGCTGAAATTGTCGAATTGGCGCGGCTAGGTTACCTAAAAATCGAGAGAATAGAAAAGAAAGGCATTTTCAGCGGTAAAGGCGACTACTGGCTGATTAAACTAAAAGAAGCTGATAATCAATTAACCGACTATCAGCAGTATTTATTTGAAAAGATTTTTTTGGACGAAAAAGAAAAGCTAAAAGTTTCGTCGCTGAAGAACAAGTTTTATAAATACCTGGATAATTTTAAAAAGAAACTTTATCAAAGTTTAGTTGACATGGACGCTTTTCCTGCTTCTCCTGAAAAAGTGAGGCAAAGATGGATTGGGTTGGCGATTTTATTGGTTATGGCCTCCGCTTTTGTGGTTATCATGTTTACGTCTAGAACCGACAATATTGGGCCGTTATTTGTTCTTCTTCCGGCTTCTGTGGTTGGGATTTTAATTGCCAGATTTATGCCTCAAAAAACCGCCTGGGGTTATTCGCTTCATCGGCAGACCAAGGGGCTGAAGTATTATTTGGGCAAGGGCAAATGGAGGGAGGAGATTGCGGAAAAGCATTTGTTTTTAGAAGAAATGCTTCCTTTGGCGGTTTCACTCGGTGTAGTAAATAGGCTGGCTAAGGATATGGCCGATTTAGGGGTGGAGCCGCCGAACTATATGGCTGGTATAACGACGGCTAATTTAAACCGGAATTTGGCTGGATTTAACACTGTTGCCGCTTCTGCGATTTCGTCTAACCCGTCCGGTAAATCGTCCTGGTCAGGCGGTTCCGGTTTTTCCGGCGGCGGCTCATCAGGAGGAGGATTCGGCGGCGGTGGCGGCGGCAGTTGGTAAATTTGTCTACTTAAAGCTACGATCGTAGTCGTAAATAGACGGTTGGAATTTGACAACTCGTGTTTTTTGTTTTTTAATGGTGGTATGTCACCGGAAAGCTGTCGATTATGTTTAGACGACCCGGATATTGCTCGTAATTGTGAGCGGTGTGGTTGGTTTGATGATAAGGGTGGGGGACAAGCCGGTGATTGTCATCGACTAAATGGTCGAGGTGAAAGAATAGTAACTAAAAAAAGGACAAAAAGATTGATTGGCACGGAGCCGGTTAGAGGAATAATTGTTCCGGTTGGAGAAGAGGAATTTAGCTTTCACCTAGTTAGTTCATCTATTTCTGTTCAGGAAATCAGAAGCCGGCACCCCTAAATGTCAATTTTTATTTACGATCGTAAACAAAAGTTTACAGCGAGAGAAGTTCCTTAGCCGGTTTTTAATTCTGAAAGAATTACAAATTTATAGTAAAATTAAGTATGTATAACTGGAGTGTAAATATAACTAGATTGGAGGAAGACAAAGAGAAGTGGGAAAAATGGAAAATTGAGCAGATGATTAATTACGGATTAGGCGGTGAAAAGCTTTCCAGGAAAAAACTTAAGAAATATTGGCCGGATCTGGATATTGATCCTTCCAAAGGAAGATATTTAAAATTCTTATTATGGGGAAAAAAATAATTAGTTCGGAACAGGAGTTATTTCTGACTTACTTTGCCAACCAACCAATGTTAGCAGATAATTTTTATTTTACCGGCGGGACTGCCCTTAATTTACATTATCTTCAACATCGGTTTTCAGAAGATTTAGATTTTTTTTCTCCTGAAGAAATTGATCCGACAGAAATTACTCCTTATATCAAAAAATCAAAATCTAAACTTGGTTTCGATAAATTGGATTTTGAGCAGTCGTTTAATCGCAATATTTATCAACTGATTTTTAATTCTGATAATTTTTTAAAAGTTGAATTTACTTATTTTCCGTTTTCGAATATTGAAAAGCCAATTTCCAAAAACGGCGTTAAGGTTGACAGTCTTGTGGACATTGCCGTTAACAAAGTATTTACAATCCATCAAAAACCCCGAGGTCGAGATTTTTTTGACCTTTACATGATTTTGAGAAATAAAGAATGGGATATTTTTGATTTATTGGTTAAAGCTCAAGCTAAATTTGATTGGCACATTGACTGGATTCAGTTTGGCACTCAGTTGAGTAAAGTTAAAGACCACAAAGATGACCCAATTTTAGTTAATCAGGAAATTCAACCGGAAAGGATCGAGGAATATTTCCTAAAATTAAGTAGAAAAGTCGGTCAACGGGCATTGAAGGAGTAAAAATGTCAAAAATTAAGATTGAAAAACCGGATTGGTTGGCCAGTGAAGAGATAAAAAAATTGATTGCTGAAATGTTGCAGGATTTGGGTGTAGAAATTGAGGCGGACAAAATCCACTTGGAGCATCCGGCTGATGAAAGCCACGGGGATTATGCATCAAATTTGGCCATGGCCAAATTTGATGAGTTAAAAGTTCAAAGTGAAAAGTTAAAAATTAATAACCCATTGGAGCTGGCAGAACTGATTGCAGATAAATTATCATTAATCATTAATTACCCGCCCGCATCGCCTGCGCGAAGCAATGGCGGGGGGGGGGGGGGGGTTAGGATTTGGCGGGGGGGGGGGGGTGGGCCGGGGCTGTTTTTCCTTTCTCTGGGGGAGGAGGGGTTTTT
>CAYXSV010000001.1:0-5000 GCA_964468355.1 uncultured Gammaproteobacteria bacterium | reverse complement strand
ATGCGGGAGTAGCTCAGCTGGTTTAGAGCGTCTCCCTTCTCGCGCCTAAAGCCCAAAGGGCATTGTGGCGGACCCGCCTAAATGCGTAGCTTTTGGCGGGCAAGGAGAAATCAGTAACTAAACGAATATGTTTTATGTATACGTCATAGAATGTAGTTTTAATGGAAAACAACTCTTTTATATTGGTTATTGCCGAAATTTAAAGAAACGACTAAAGAGACATAACAATGGAGAAGTCAGAACAACCAAAAAATATGATAAAATTAAGTTAATTTATTACGAAGCTTGTTTAAATAAGACAGATGCAATTAGACGTGAGAAACAACTAAAAACAGGCTTTGGACGAGGGTACATTAAAAGAAGACTTGATAGCTATTTAACAAATATGCGGGAGTAGCTCAGCTGGTTTAGAGCGTCTCCCTTCCAAGGAGAAGGTCGCCGGTTCGAATCCGGTCTCCCGCTCAAAAGATAAATATTATGGTGAGCGTAGCTCAAAGGCAGAGCGCCTACCTGTGGAGTAGGTGGTTGAGGGTTCGATTCCCTTCGCTCACCCAAAAAGGTAAAATAAGGGTTCGTAGCTCAGTTGGCCAGAGCACTCGGTTTACATCCGAAAGGTCGTAGGTTCAAGTCCTACCGAACCCACCGCGTACTACGTTGGGATGAACCACGTTGGATTCATCCTTTCAGGTACAGGCAGGCGAGTCGAGGTGCTGCCGCGCCCGCAACGCCTAAGCGGCTAGCGATGGCGGGCGGGGAATTGGCAGACAGTAGCAGGTTTTTAGTCGAGGTGCTGGAATTGGCAGACAGGCAGCGTTGAGGACGCTGTGTCCTTTTAGGACGTGCAGGTTCAAATCCTGTCCTCGGCACAAATTTAATCTAATGCTATTATTAGATTAATGAACTTCGATAAAAATAAATCGCTACCTATTTTGGTGTCTATTATCCTAATCATCTTGTCAATTTTTAATTTTCTATTAGTCGGCAATATCAATAAAAACACCGGCGGAAATCTGGTTATTAATGTCATTGACGGCGACACAATCGTTGTCAATAAAGGGTTATTAATCCGGTTACACGGTATTGACGCACCGGACCTTGAATACTGCGGCGGCCGGGAAGCAAAACAGAGATTAGAGGAGCTTATTTTAGATAAATTTGTTTCCCTGCACGAACTTGGCATGGGGGAGTATAACAGAGTGCTTGGTCTGGTTTATTTTGATAATAAACTGATAAATGAAATTTTGTTGAAAGAAGGCCACGCAGAACTTTTTGGCGCACAAACTTCTGCCAAAGAAAAACTTGAACAGGCCAATCAATACGCCAGGAATAATAGAATTGGTATTTATGACAAGTGCATTCTAGACCAGCCAGTGAAAAAAGAGTGCAATATCAAAGGAAACATTCATGCTCGTAATAAAACAAAAATATATCACCTGCCGGAGTGTCCAAATTATAAAACAACTAAAATAGAAACCTTCAGAGGAGAGGAGTGGTTTTGTACAGAAGAGGAAGCAATCTCAGCCGGATTTAAAAAAGCGGAAAACTGCCCGTAAAATAACGCGTTTTGTCATTTCGAGCGTAGCCCGCCTTTGTCGCGAGGCAAGTCGAGAAATCGCTTTTTAAAGCGCCAAAAGAGATCCCTCCACTCCGGTAAGTTAAACTTACCTGCGGTCGGGATGACACAAGAATAAATGTCAACGTTGTAACCGACCAGAACATTGTCTTGCTCTAGTTCGTAAGTTTTGGTAAAATTTAACAAACCTTTTCACAGTAACTCAACGGGGATTGGCGCAGTGGCTAGCGCGCACGCTTTGGGAGCGTGAGGCCGCCGGTTCAAGTCCGGCATCCCCGACCAATCGGGGGTCGTCTAATGGCCCGCCTCGACTCGCCGTTGGCTTATCGTCGGCGAGGCGGGTAGGACAACAGTAGTTAATAAAAATTGATGTATTATCTTTACATTTTAAAAAGCAAAATAGCTAATAAAAGTTATGTCGGCATAACTAAAGATCCTAAAAGACGGTTAAGGGAACACAATCAAGGAAAGCACTTTTATACCAAAAGATATATACCTTGGAAAATTATCCATATTGAGAAATTTGAGACGAGGAAAAAAGCAAGAGAGCGAGAAAAATATTATAAGAGTTCAGCCGGTAGACAGAAAATGAAGCAAATTTTTGATAAAATCAAAGAATAGAAGCAATCGGGGGTCGTCTAATGGTAGGACAACAGTCTTTGGAACTGTTTATCGTGGTTCGAATCCATGCCCCCGAACCAAATTGGGCACCCCCACTGACCATGCTCTCTACACTTTGCCTAATCGACCGTCAAATCATTGTTTAAAAACTTAAATCTTTCGAACCGTCTATTCCCTTCAAAAAACATCCGTTCTAATTCATTTTCTATCACGTAAATACAGCAACATATTTTTCCTCGAGAAATTAGTCTATTTTATTGGAGAAGAACAGACTTCCCTATTGTGGATATAAAGGGTTTTGCCAAAAACTTTAAGTATTTCTTTCTTAGCTTTCTTGTTGCCTTCTTTAAGAACGTATTTCGCGTATTCTGTAAAAGTAATTGGTTCTTTATCGGGATCAATATTTTTATATAAAAGCACTTGCTCCTTAATTTTTCGATACTTTTCTTGCCCTTTTTAACTTGAGGCGTTAAATCAATCTTTTTAGGGCGATTAGTACACATAAAGCATATATACTTTGTCAAAAAATTAACAACTTTCTTTATAAAGGAAAAATTTGTAGGTCACAAAATAAACCAGCGTGATCGCTGGGATATATCTTTTCTTCATTAGGATTATTTGCAAATAATCTGCAATTTTTTATTTTTACATTTTTAATTTTAGGGATAAAAATATAATCAACCTTTCGGGGAATTATTTTAAAATCCATCTCCTTATTTGGGTGTTTTTTATTCCAATTTTTTATAAACAAATTTTTACTTGTGGGCCAGGTTGTAATTTCTTCACGATTTGTTTTTTCCCAAACACTTACCATTCCTGTTTCTCCTATGGATTTAACTTGACTAATTGGTTTTTGGCTGATGTTATTAAAATCTCCAGCAATAACACAAATTTTGTCTTTTATTCCTATTTGCTTTTCTAAAAAATATTTTATCTCTCTAATTGTTCGTAATTGAGCTGATTCGGATAAGGCCAGCCAAGTATTACCGAAAACAAAGTTCCGTTTATTAATTTTAAATTCTATGCATCCAAAAAGTTTATTCCCGCGGTCGAGCGGATCTTCAAAGTACCTACTAAGTTTTAGAAGATGTGACTTTGTAATTGTTAGCTTTGTTAATATTGCAAGACCGCTTGTTTTTCTAGCGTTCTCTAATTCTGGATAAAAGTAAGCATTATAATTTTTTAATTCACTTGCAATAGCTTCAGCAGTGTTTTTTTGTTTTTCTTGAATTACTTCTTGAAAAGCAAGAATATCCGGATTAATAGTTTTGATAGCTTCTATAATCAGCGGTTTTCTTTTTTCCCAGTAAAAGTTTTTATTCCAAAGGTTTAGAGTAGCTATTCTTAAATCGATCATTTTCTGGTCTTAACCTTTCTATATAATTTCCAGTATACCATTAGTGAGATTTGTAGAATAGTAAGATTTATATTCTTATTTATTATAATTGGTATCTTATTGGCCTGTTTAGGCAAATCATATGGATACTGTTGGCTAGTAATGGTTTTAACTATAGCCCCATAAGCTTTCCCATTTGTCTCATTTTCACACTTGAGTTATAATAAAATCAAAGCCGCGGTGTTGGAACTGGCAGACAAGCGAGACTTAAAATCTCGTGGCCTTCGGGCCGTGTGGGTTCGATTCCCACCCGCGGCACCGTATACCACGTCGGGTACACGGCAGGCCCACGTACCAGAGCACCGCAGTACTAGTGTAAGCACAGTACACGGTAAAAGCACGGTACATGGCTGGCGCTACTATTTTTTGAAGTAAACTATCGCTTCATCAAAAAGAGGTTCATCAAAAGAAACCAGCTGACCGGGATATTTAGCTTTTTCTCCCCAAATTAGTACTTCATTTACTTCCGACAATAATTCATTAGATACGGCTTTTAGAGCGTCTTTTACCATATTACCTTGTTTTAAAATAAGCGGATTTTTATAATCCGGATCAGCATTAATCTGTGGTTTTAAATAAACTCTAATTAAATTTAACTTATCCCACATTTTTTCTTTTAATTTTTCAAACCCAACTTTTTGTTGTGCACTTATTTTAATAAAATCTTTTTTACCTAAATTAAGCTGTTGATGATTTTTTAAGTCAATTTTGTTTACCGCCGCCATACTCGGCAAATAAACCCGATTTTCAGAAAAGGCATCAACTAACCGGTCAATATTACGAATATCTTCCTTAACGGTTATTTTTGCATTTTTAAGCCCAAATTGTTGACCAATTTCATTAATTGTCTTTTTTTGAAAATAGGTAAAAGGATAAATAATTTTTATTCCGCCTTTTGTCTTTCTTTCTATCTGGACATGAGGTCTTTTTTGATTTAACCTGATTCCAGCATTGTAAAGTTCTGATTCAGCCCTGGAAATCCAATCTAGATGCTCTACATCACTAATTAAAATTATTAAATCTGAATTACGAGCAACGGATAAAACACGTTGGCCGTCACCTTTATTACGAGAAGCACCAATAATTAAACCCGGAAGATCAAGCAGCTGAATTTGAGCTCCTTTATATTTAAACATACCGGGAATAACATTCAGTGTAGTAAAATCATATTCGCCTACCTTGGATTTTGCTCCGGTTAATTGATTGAGCAAAGTTGATTTGCCAACTGAAGGCGGTCCAATTAACACAGCGGTAGCATCACCTTGTTTCTTGACTCCATAACCCTCGCCGCCAACTTGTGATTTTTTTGACTCCTGATTTCTAATTTGTTCTTTAAGCCGAGATATTTTTGCCCGAAGCCGGCCAATTTGGTGCTCGGTTCCTTTATGATAAGGAGTTTTCTTTATTTCT